>CAZGXK010000121.1:0-1731 GCA_964529775.1 uncultured Eubacteriales bacterium | reverse complement strand
CGTGATCTGCGGGAACAACCGCTCGCTATACCGCACCATCGCCCGAAAATACGGGGACCGGTGTGAGGTGATAGCGTTTACCCCGCAGATGCCGGTGTATATGCGAGCGTGTGATCTGTTTTTATCCAAACCGGGCGGTTTGTCCTCCACCGAAGCGGCGGTCAGCAACACTCCTCTTGTGCACATCTCCCCCATTCCGGGCTGTGAATCCCGCAATATCCGCTTCTTTTCCTCCAACGGCATGAGCTACGCGGCCCCCTCGGCGAATCGGCAGCTCCTCGAAGCCTGCGACCGTCTTCTGGAACCCGAGGCCCGGCGCCGGATGGCGGAAAACCAAAAGAAGATCATTCCCCCGCACGCCGCCGAGAAGATCGCTGAGCGCATGATCGAGGAGGCCACGGCCCGCGCGGTTTAAGGCCGGGGACAAGGCGCGTCATCCTTCCCGATGATGCCGTTCTCCACGCAAGAAAGGAAAACCCGTCTTCGTCTTCCCGGAGGCTATGCGCCGGGAGGTCACACATCCCGTCATACCGTCTAAGCCACCCTGTAACCCTATAAAGGAGGAATTTTCAGTGGACAACGCCTATCCGCCAAGCGGGCAGGGAATGCCTCAGCAGGAGAATCCCAGCCCTCAGGAACCGAACCGGCCGGAAGAGCAGCCGCCGTATCAGACGGCGGCGCCGGACGGGCAGGCGCCTTATCAACAGGCGCCTTACCAGCAGCCCCCCTACCCACAGGGGCCCTATCCGCAGCCCCCCTATCAGCAGCCTTACACCCCTCCCCCGCAGCGGAGAAATCTGGTCATGTACATCATACTCACGATACTGACCTGCGGCATCTTCGGATTTTACTGGCTGTACGCGCTGGCGACGGATACCCAGAAACTGACGCAGGACCCGACCGCCCCATCCGGCGGAATGGTCGTGATCCTCTCGCTGATCACCTGCGGAATCTACGAATTTTACTGGGCTTATAAAGAGGGAGAAACCATCGACGCCCTGTTCGACGCGCGCGGGATACCCCACAGCAGCTACCGGAGCATTCTGTATATGGTGCTCTCCATCTTGGGGCTCTCGGTGGTCGCCTACGCCCTGATGCAGGACGATCTCAACAAACTGTATTAAGACCGTATCGCACTAAGCTCGGCGCCCGCGTCGAGCCCGCCTCCGCTCCAGCATCTTTCCCGCCATAGAAACCGACAATCCGCGGCGAAACCATGAGGGTTTCGCTGCGGATTATTACTGTATTCCACAAAAATCTTTTGCCACTCCATACATCGAATAAAGACTTATTAAGCAAGCATGGTCAATGCGAGCCACTCCGACTCTCTGTATTTTTCGCAAATGCGTTCAAGGCAAAGCTCCATTCCGAAGCTTTCACAAGTTGCCGTTTTCCCATTTATAACCTTGAGTTTGCCACCGCAGATATCACATACGAGCGCCCGACAAATAACCACTTCCCCTGTTTGTGGTTAATGCGCAGCCGTCCCGTTCGGCTCCGAGAACCACTGCTGCACAGTAGATACGCTGACTTTGACCATTTTGGCGATTTTTTCAACCGGCATTCCGTCATCGCGCAAATTAAATGCGGTGTCCCTCGCCTGTAGTTCCCTGCCTTCTGCGCGACCTTCCGCACGGCCTTGTTCGATTTTGTCTTTGTCATAGGCCGCCTTGATCTGGTCTTCGTCATACAAACTGATCATAATATTTTTAACCTCCTGCTCGTGTTTGG
>CAZGXK010000120.1:0-1866 GCA_964529775.1 uncultured Eubacteriales bacterium | reverse complement strand
AGACCCATATCCATCAGCGGGACGCTCATCGGGTCGTCGGTGCCCTCGGGGGCGATGTACAGGCTGTTGATGGTGCAGCTCGCGCCCACCTGCCCGGAGCAGAAGAACACCAGCTGCGGCACCGTCGCGCCCGCGAGCAGGTTCGACATCGCCTGCGCCTCGGTGGCGTGCGGGTCGTCGGGGGTGTCGGCGATGGTCTGAATCGCGTCCACAAGATTGATAGAGCCCTGATAGGTGCCGGCAACACCGTCGTAATCGGAATTCGTCAGCGGGGTCATTCCCTCCGCGTCGTTGATCGCCTTCGCGACCTTGATCTCCATGCCGTTCATGAAGTAGAGGTCGATCATCCATCCCTCGGTGGCGGTAAAATCGTAATACAGGGTGTTGGCTTTGGTGAGGTCAATGGAGGGGGAGGCCTCCAGCCCGATGGTGCGGAAGCGCGGCCAGTAGTGCTCGCCCGCCTTTGAGGCGTTCGCGCCGGTGCGGGTGACAGTCAGCGCGCCGTTCTCGTCGTACTCGGTGGAGAGCTCCGGCTCCACCGCGTCGGGGTTGGATTCCGCCTCGTTAAACCGCTGGTAGAAATTTTCCGTTCCGGTTTCCACTTCAAACATCTCGTCAAAACCGTTGTTGCGCTCCATGTTCGCCGGGAACCAGCGGATGCTGTCCACCGATTCGGTGGGCTCCTCCGCCGCGGATGCCGTCAGCGCCAGCGCGGAACACCCCGCGAGCAGCGCGGCGCTCAGCAGGATGGCGAGCGCCCTTTGATGAATCTTCATAAAAGTCTGCCTCCTTTGTATTATGCCCCTTTTGGGGATGTGGCCACACCGCGCGGGAGAACGCCGCCGCTTTGGCCGGATATCTTCCGGCGCTTTATGCGGGACCGGTATCGTGCGGTATCGCCTTGGAACCTTCTTTATCCGTCAGCAGGCACACCGCGTGGGCGGTGATGCCCTCTTCTCTGCCGGTAAAACCCAGCGCCTCCTCCGTGGTCGCCTTCACGTTCACTCTTTCCGGCGGTACCGCGCAGGCGGAGGCGATATTTTCCCGCATGGCCGCGAGATACGGGGCGAGCTTCGGGCGTTGGGCGATCACCGTGCCGTCAATATTGCTCACCGCCCATCCCGCGGCGTCCAGCCGCTCCCGCACGCCGCGCAGCAGCTCGAGGCTGTCGGCGCCGCGAAAGCGTTCGTCGGTATCGGGGTAGAGGCGGCCGATATCTCCCATGCCGGCGGCGCCCAGCAGCGCGTCCGCCACCGCGTGCAGAAGCACGTCCGCGTCGGAGTGACCGAGCAGCCCCGTCTCGTGCGGGACGGTCACCCCGCCCAGAACCAGGCGCCTGCCGGGAACCAGACGGTGCACATCGTAGCCGTGCCCCACTCGCATCCCGCACTCCCCCTTTTCCCGCAGAAGAGCCCGCGCGAGCGGGAGATCCCGCGGGGAGGTGATTTTGATATTGGACGCGCCGCCCTCCACCAGCGTGACCGGCGCGCCGAGCGCCTCCACGAGGGCGCAGTCGTCGGTGTAATCCCTGCCCTGCGCGGCCGCCTGTTCCATCGCGCGGGTGTAGAGCGGAAGCGAAAAAATCTGCGGGGTCTGCACCCGCCACAAATTGTCCCGGCTGACGGTGGCGACGATTCGGCCGCCGGCGTCCGCCTTTTTCAGAGTATCGGTCACCCGCACCGCGAGCGCGGCGGCGCCGCTCGCCCTGGCCGCTTCCCACGTGCGCAGGATGTCCTCCCTCGGCGTCAGCGGGCGCGCGCCGTCCGCCACCGCGATATGCGTGGCCCTCGGGCTGACGGCGGCGAGACCGAGCCGGGCGGATGCCTGGCGGGTTTTTCCGCCCGCCACCACGGCGCAGGGGAGCCC
>CAZGXK010000119.1:0-1889 GCA_964529775.1 uncultured Eubacteriales bacterium | reverse complement strand
GCTCTGCTGTTCGCCACCATCGGTGTGCTGGCGGCCGCGGTCGTCGTCGTCAGTGTAGTGGCGGCGAAGAAAGCGAAGAGCAAATAAGGCACGGCGTTCACCGCAGTGCAAAACATGAAAACCCCCGCGTCCTCTCGGGCGCGGGGGATTCTTGATGGAGGCGGACCGGGCGTGAGCCGTGGGGCGGGGACACGGGCGGAGAGGAAGTTTGGCATGAAAACGGCAAAGAAAAAATTCGGCGGGGTCTTCTCGACGTTCGCGGTGGTCTTGCTGGCCGCGTCCGCCTTGCAGGCGGTGGCGGCTCTGGGAGTGCACGTCTCGAAATACACCCATCCGCTGCTGCTGTGCGTGTTCGCCGCCGCCGCGGTGCTGCTCACCGTGGTCGCCGCCGTCGCCTGGAAAAACTCCGCCGCGCTGCGCAAGACGGTGCGCACCCTGTCCGCCCTCGGCGTGGGCGCGCTTTTGGTGTTCGGCATCTTCGAGACGGTGCGGGCGGTCGCGCAGTCCGGCGCCGAGGGGGATATCCTCGCCTATGTCGCCGTGCAGAACGGCACCCTGCTGCTCATGTACCTGCAAATGCTGCTGGTGTTCGCCATCCCTGTGGCGGTGGCGGCGGCGTCGCAGGGCGGGCGGGCCGACCGCGTGATTCTGCGCGCCCTCGCCGTGAGCAACGCGGCTATTGTGCTGTTTTTCACCGCCTACGGTTTCGACAACTGCCTGGTGCTGCGCGCCTTCGATATCCTCATCGATTTTCCACTGGGGCGATGGCTCTATTTCGCCTATACGCTGCTCGTCACCGTGCTCACCTTTTTCCCCGCCCTCAGCCGGGGAAAAGAAGAGGCGGGCACCGGGCAGAAAGACGCGGCCCGGGCACTGAACACAGCCGATACTTCGCAGGGCCCGCAGCCGGGTTCCTCCGAATAACCGTAAAATGCCGCCGGGAACACCCGGCGGCATTTTTTGGCGGCAAGCGAAAATATCGGCCGGCGCCCGCACACTCAGGCGAGCGCGGCCTCCGCGTTTTTGATGAGATTGAAGAGGCCGGCGGCGAACATCGGGTACGCCTTCGCGACGCTCTCGGGCGTGAGTTCGGGGATTTGTGCGGGGGAAAGCGCCTCCTGTCCGCCGACGGCGCTGCCCTCGCACAGCATTTTCAGCCGCTCGTAGCGGCGCATCAGTTCCGCCATGCCGTTGGCCCTCGCCGAGGCCTCGGGCAGAGGGAACAGGGACGCGGCTGTTTTGGGGTTCGCCGAGAGCAGCGGGCGCAGCACGAGGTACACCGCGAGCATCAGGACAGACGCCGCCTGCCCCGAGACCGCGCTGTTGCGGCAGCGGTCGAGCTGGTCGAAGAGAATGTGCAGCGAGTGCACGATCTGCTTTTTGGAGAGGGTCTCGGCGCTCTCGGTATCCGGCTCGGGAGAGGAGGAGAGGGTGGTGCCGAAACGGTCCTCGGTGCGCCCAAGCAGGTAATCGCAGGAGACGCGGTAATAATCGGCGGCCTTCACCACAAAATCCAGCCCGCACTCGCGGATGCCTTTTTCGTAGTGCGAGAGCAGCGCTTGCGAGATGCCCAGCGCCCCCGCCGCCTCCCGCTGGCTGATGCCGCGCTCTCTGCGCAGCGCGATCAAATTTCCGGAAAATGCCGCGTTCATTGCGATACCCCTTCCCCGCTTTTTTGCTGTTTTGCCCAAACAGTATACCACGGAGAAAAAATTTTGTAAAGCCGACACGCGTGGAATATTGACAGGGAGATAAGGATGTGTTACACTAAAAATATCCTATTTTACAAAGGAGCGGAGTTTGTATGAAAAAGACGGAAAAATTTGCCGTAGTGACAGTGAGCGTCGATTTTGATATCCTTTGATTGAGAGAAAACAGATGGGAGGGGG
>CAZGXK010000118.1:0-2030 GCA_964529775.1 uncultured Eubacteriales bacterium | reverse complement strand
GGGGAAATTTTTCACGGTCGGCCACGAGAAAACCGTTTTAATCCCGCTGCTTTTCGCTCCAGCAATCGTCCACCACGATGTACTCGTACCCGGCGTCTTTGAGACCCTGTTGTACCATCGCGTCGGCGGCGCCTTTGATCACTTCCTCGTTGATATCTTGGCTGAAGGTGTTCCACGAGTTCCACCCGAGCGGAGGCAATTGAGCCAGTGCCATTAAGCCATCCCGTCCTTTCCGCGGTCATACCCATGTACCGCGCCGATTTCACCTTGATTATAAAAGCAGTTCACCGCTTTGTCAACCGTTTTTTGCCTTTTTCGCCGGTTTTTTGAAAATTTCAAATTTCCGATGTTTTTGAAAAAAACACTTGCATTTTGTCCGAGAGTAGAGTAAAATAAATAACGAGTTTTGAAATACGCATTCAGAAGGTTTTTGGAGGGTACGGATATGAACGGTTTTGAGATTGCGGCGGCCATTGTGCTGATTGTGGTGGCTCTGCTGGTGATTTTGATTATCCTGTTGCAGCAGGGGCGTCAGGCGAATATCGGCGCGATCAGCGGCGCGGTCGATTCTTTTATGGATAAGGGCAAGGTGAGGACATGGGATGCCCGCTTAGAGCGTTTTACCAAATTTCTCGCCATCGGTTTCTTTGTGCTGGTTCTGGTGGGCATGATTGTCACGAATCTGCTCAAATCCGGAAGCTGAGATTTTCTGCCATGTTTTCCTAAGACGCTTCGTCGGGGCTCCCGGCGGAGCGCTTTTCATAAAATGGTCCGCCGTATGGACGGGGTTCTTCGACGCCCGGCGATGCGTGGGCAGCTGCGTGGTATTTCCGAAAAATCCCGTCAAGGTCTTGTCAGATTACAGCGTATATGGTATAAAAGGATTGGACGGTGCCTGAGAGCGCCGATCGCGGAAAGGATTATTCGGCTTTATGCTTTCTTCGTTTTTGCAGTTTTTGAGGGGAAATCTGGATATCGTCGATATGCTGTTTATCCTGCTTTCCTATGCGGTAATGATTTTTGTACTGCTGCCCGTACACGAGTGCGCACACGCCTATGTGGCGCATAAACTGGGTGACGATACTGCCCGCTGGAGCGGGCGCCTCACGCTCAACCCGATGCGCCATCTGGACCCTCTCGGGGCCGTGATGCTGATGCTGTTCGGTATCGGTTATGCCAAGCCCGTGCCGGTGAACCCCAACAATTTCCGCAAACCCAAGCGGGATATGGCGCTCACTGCGCTTGCCGGCCCAGCATCCAATCTTATCATGGCCATCCTCTCGGTGGGTATTTTCCGCCTGATCGTGCTGTGCTCGGGAGGTCATCTTGAAGTCGGACGGACTTTGATCGGGGCGAGCGCATTCGGGGCCAAAGTGGTTCAATACGCCTATATCATCTTTATTCAGGTGTTTGCTTCTATCAACATCGGGCTTGCGGTGTTTAATCTTCTGCCCATTCCGCCGCTCGACGGATCGCGTATTTTCGCCGCCATCCTGCCGGATAAATATTCCTATTGGATGGCACGCTACGAGCGGGTGATCATGCTCGTTGTCTTTGTGCTGCTGTTCACCGGTGTCTTGGACACTCCGTTATACTATCTTCGGCATTGGTTCGGCGCGGCGGTGTGCGCACTGTTCGGACTTCCCAATATATTATGACGGCAAACGCTATGGACGCGCTTTCGTTTAAACTCCCCAATTTTGAGGGTCCTCTCGATCTTCTCCTGTACCTGGTGCAGAAAAACAAACTGGATATCACCGATATTCCGATTTCCCTTGTCCTCGAGCAGTATATGGACACCATCCAGAAGATGCATGAGGTGGATATGGAGGTGGCTTCCGAGTTTTTGGATATGGCCGCGCGACTGGTGCAGATCAAATCGACTATGCTGCTGCCGCGTCACGAGGAAGAAACCGAGGAGATGAGACGGCAGCTTTCCGGGGAACTGATCGAATATCGCCTGTGCCGCGAAATAGCCGATAAACTTTCCCTGAGGTATATCGGAGGAGACCTGTATGTGCGGGATCCTG
>CAZGXK010000117.1:0-2056 GCA_964529775.1 uncultured Eubacteriales bacterium | reverse complement strand
CGCACGGTTCTGTGGGAGGTCGGCTGGCCAACTAATAGCCAGCCTCCTACCCGATAGTTATATCGTACAAAGACCGGTTTTCGCTCTTTGAGGCACCTCAGTTTCGGCTGATCACCGCACCACGCTCGCCGTCCAGCGTGACGGTGGTGCCGCTCTTAAGCAGGCGCGTGGCGTTGGTGGCCCCCACCAGCACCGGTTTGTCCAGTGCCATGCCGACAATCGCCGCGTGGCTGTTGAGTCCGGGTGATTCCGCTATGATGCCCGCGGCTTCTTTGAGCAGAGGAAGCAGGGCGTTGGACGTTTGGGGAAGGACAAGAATATCCCCCGGGCGAAACCGCTCGAACGCCTGTTTTTCGTTCGATACCACGCAGAGATTGCCGCAGCAGCTGTGGTCGGTGGCGCTCATACCCTGTACCAGAATGTTGCCCACCAGGTGGACTTTCAGAAGATTGGTGGTGCCGGAGACGCCGAGAGGAGCTCCCGCCGTAATCACCACCAGTTCTCCGCTTGATATATATCCCGCTCTGACGGCGCAGTCGACCGCGTGGTCAAACAGCACGTCCATATCGTCTTTTTCCTCCGCAATCAGCGGCACAACTCCCCAGGAGAGATTCATTTGCCGGCGGGTGACTTCGCTCGGAGTGCAGCAGATGATCGGACAGGCGGGGCGGTATTTGGAGATCATGCGGGCGGTGTTGCCGGATTTCGTCACCGTGATGATCGCGGTTGCCCCCAAATCCAGAGCCGTGGTCACCGTCGCGTGGGAGATAGCGTTGGTGACATTGGGTGCTTCGTTCATCTCTCTCACCCGAAAGCGTCTCGCGTAATCGATGTCCTCCTCGGTGCGCACCGCGATGCGTGCCATCGTTTTGAGCGCCTCGATGGGGTAGGCGCCCGCCGCCGTTTCGCCGGAGAGCATGATGGCGCTGGTGCCGTCGTAGATGGCGTTGGCGATATCGGTGGTCTCGGCGCGGGTGGGACGCGGGTTTTTCATCATGGAATCGAGCATCTGGGTGGCGGTGATGACCTGCAGCCCTGCGTTATACGCTTTTTGAATCATGGTCTTCTGGATGGACGGAATTTCTTCCAGCGGAATTTCCACCCCCATATCTCCCCGTGCCACCATGATGCCGTCCGAAACCTTGAGAATCTCGTCGAGATTTTCCACTCCTTCGCCGTTTTCGATCTTCGCGATAATGCGGATGTCGTGATTGTTGTTTTTCTCCAGCTCCTGCCGTATTTGCAGCACGTCGTCCGCGCGGCGGGTGAATGACGCGGCGATGAAATCCGCTTCCATTTCGCAGGCAAAAGCGATATCCGCTCTGTCCCGCTCGCTCATAAACGGCATGGAAAGGTGTACTCCCGGCACGTTAATGCCCTTGTTGGAGGAGATGACCCCGCCGTTTTGCACACGTGTGAGAATATCGGTATCGGTGGTGCTCTCCACCTCAAGATCGATCAGACCGTCGTCTATCAGGATGTGCCCTCCCTGCCTGACGTCCTGGGGCAGTTCTCGGCAGGTGATGTAGGCGCGGTTTTGATCTCCCTCACACGGGACGGTCGTCAGGGTAAAGGACTGCCCCTGCACAAGCGTGACTGATTTCTCCCGTATGGTGCCCAGCCGGATTTCCGGGCCCTTGGTGTCGATGAGCAGAGCGACGGGTTTGTCGAGCTCCTCTCTCAACCGCTTGACGGCGGCAATCCTGACGCGCTGTTCCTTGTGAGTCTGGTGGGACATATTGATCCGCGCGACGTCCATGCCGCAGCGTATCAGTTCTCTCAGCACGGATTCGTCGTCGGTTGCGGGACCCAAGGTACAAATGATTTTGGTTTTTCTCAACATCGAGATCGCCGCCTTTCGTTTTCAGTATACCATACCGCTTTCGAAAAAGGTAGTCCAAAACGGTTTTCTTGCAGAATAAATCCATCGGTGGTATACTGGACATCGTAAAGCGCAAGGGAAGGGTGGTCATGAACGGAATTCTCTGCTTAGATAAGCCGGAAAATATCAGTTCGTTTGCCGCCTGCTCGGCGGTACGGCATGCGCTCGGCGAGG
>CAZGXK010000116.1:0-2177 GCA_964529775.1 uncultured Eubacteriales bacterium | reverse complement strand
GATATCCCGACTGCCCGCGAGCATCAGCGTGGAGAGCGGATAGTAGATCATCGGCTTGTCATACACCGGCAAAAGCTGCTTGGACGTCACCATCGTCAGCGGGTACAGCCGGGTGCCGGAACCCCCGGCGAGAACAATCCCCTTCATCTTTTTTTCACGAATCCCCTTTCACAACACGGCGCGCCACCGGCGGTAGGCGGTGACTAAAGCTGCGACCAGACGCCCGCGCGGGCTGTCCCCGCAAAAGCGGCGAAAATCTGCGGCAAACAGCCGCGCCCTGCGCCTGCGCGCCGCCCTATCCGCCCGGTCGTTGTCGGCGAAGCGCTGGGTCAGGCGCTGTCCGGTGAGAAAAATCGGGATACGGCGCGCCTTGATCTCCCGCAAAAAAGCGTGGTCGATGTAATCGAGAAAATATCCCTCGTCGTAGCGGATCTGCCGGAAAACCGAGAGGGGGACGACCATGCCGGAATTGATCCCGGTCAGTTCCTCCTGCGGCAGTTCCTCCGGGCGCCGAACGCGGGTGACGCGAAAGCCGCGGATGCGGCATGGGGAGAGAATGCCCTTTTCATCGCGCACCTGCGGCAGGAATACCCCATCGCCCGCCGTCCGCTCTATGTCGCTCTCGGTTCCCTCCCAAAAGCTCTCCGGAAGGGTGGTGTCGTCGTCGAGAAGCAGCACGTGGGTACAGTCGGTGTGCTCTCTCAAATAGTCGATACCCCGGTTGTAGGCGACGGCGAGCCCCCGGTTGCCGTGCAGCGGCAGATAGAGCCAGCCCGCCTCCCCGCACGCGGCGGCATTGCCGAAATCCCCCTCGCTGTTGTCCGCCACCAGCACCCGCTCTCTGCCCTGAGAGCGCAGGGACATGAGGGACGCGGAATCGCCCGCGCGGCAGTTGTGCACCACCACCAGAGCGTACAGAATCATGGACGCTTCCCCCCGAAAGTGAGCATCGCCCGCATCAGCCCCAGCCTCCAGCGCAGCATCTGCGAAAAACCGCGGTGGGTCTGCGCCGTCGCGTTGCCCCCGTGCCGGCGGTAATCGATCAGAGCCGCGGGGAACACCGTGACTCCCCCAAAGCGCTCCGCGCGCACGCCGATCCACTGGTCGAACATGGGGATCTCCTTTGGAAAGGGGAGAATCTGCGGCAGAAGGCGGCGGGAAAACGCCATGCAGCAGCCGATGTAGCCGTTTTTCCACAAATTGTGCCAGAATCCCCGCCGATAGCCCCGCGCCCCGAGAAAAGAGGGGCAAAGCACCTCTCCCTGCGCACCGATCACGCGCGCGTCGTGCAACACAAGACACGGGCCGTCCTCCCGGAAGGCGGAGACCACTTTCTCCCGTTTATCGGGGTGCCAGATGTCGTCTTGGTCGCACAGAAAGATCACCTCGCCGCGGCAGGCGGAAATCGCGCGCTCCACGTTGGCGCTCACCCCACGGCGGGGCCCCTGAAGCAGACGGATTCTGCCGTCGCGCGCCGCCGCCTCACAGAGCAGCTCAGCGGTGCCGTCGCCGGAGCCGTCGTCGGAGATCACGAGTTCGTCGCCGCTGTGCAGCTGCCGCACCACCGAGCGGAGCTGGTCGGGCAAAAACGGCAGGCCGTTCAAAGTGGTCATCGCCACCGAGATGTTCAATCGACCCGCCTCCATTTTTTGAAATAAGCGTGCATGGATTTCAGATGAATCATGAGGTATTTCCAGCTCTTGCCGCTCGCGTGCTCCCAGGCGTGAGTCACTTTGGCTCCGGGGACCAGCATCAAGCGCCCGTATGGGGCGAGCCGCCGGGAGAGATCGGCGTCCTCGCAGTAGAGGAAAAAACGGTCGTCAAAGCCGTGGACGCTGCGCAGTGCCCGGGTGCGCACCATCATAAAACAGCCGGTGCAGAAGGTGACGGAGGTGGGGCCGGTGACCGGCTCATTGCGTCGGGTGTACTCGTCGCGCCAGCGGACGAAAGGCTGACCGAACCGCTCAAGCTGAGAGGCCAGCATATATCGCCGCTTGGGCAGCGTTCGCGGGACCGCCTGAGGCGTTCCGTCCGGGTTGAGAATCAAGGGGGTGGCGAGCACCGCCTCGGGGTGGGAATCCAGATATTCTCCCAGAATGCCCGGCACATCCTCCGCGAAAGCGATATCCGGATTCATCATGAGATGGTAATCGGAGGAGATCTGCGAAATCACCGTA
>CAZGXK010000115.1:0-2249 GCA_964529775.1 uncultured Eubacteriales bacterium | reverse complement strand
CGCGGTACTCGCTGTCGATGATTCCCACTTTGTTTGCGGGCGCCAAACCCCTTTTGGACGCAAGGCCGCTGCGTGCACACACCAATCCCACACATCCGGGGGGGATAGAGAGTGCAAGGCCGGTGTGGATCATCACGGTTTGATGGGGGAGAATTTTCATCGCCGACGTGGTACAGGCGTACAAATCGGCACCGGCCGCCTGAGATGAACCGTACGACGGCAGCTTTGCCCTGTCGTGCAGCAGTTTAACCTTGATAGTTTCCTTCACCCGATCCCTCTCCTTTTCCGATTACTCGTAAATATCGCCGCTGCCCATGGTTCGCTCCCATTTGCCGTCGAGAAGTGTCGCCTTGGCTGCCCGGAGCGATTTCGGCATATCCAGTATCCGTTGATTGGACGACCCCCGGAAAAGCAGGGCGGGGCTCTTGAGTTCTTCCACAAACCGACCGTCAACCAGTACGTCCAGCAGAGAAAGCAACCGCCGCACCTCCCGGCTCCCGTCTCCCAGAAGTTGTTCCAAAGTAAAACCGGTATAACACCAGACGGTTTTATCGGAAAACCGCGCGCGCGTATTTTCAAGCAAGGTACAGAGCGTTTCTCGATTTTCCGGCTCAAACGGCTCACCGCCGAGCAGAGAGAGTCCCGCAATCTGAGAACGACCCAACGAGCTTAAAACAGCTTCCTCGGTTTCCCGGGTATACGGCTCACCGTAGGCAAAATCCCACGCCTCCCGGTTGAAACAATTCGGACAGTGTTGTCGGCATCCGCTGACGAACAGCGATACCCGCACTCCCGGCCCGTTCGCAATATCGTTCCACTTGACCGCGGCAACATTCATCCGCTTCACGCCCTTTTCAGAAAGCAGGCGCAAAGCATAAGCACTCTGCGCCTGCTGCCCTCTGTTGCTATTTCTTTTTACAAATGGAGAACCCGTTCCTTAATCTCCTGTGTGCGCCCCTGATTCCAGAACTGGGTGCCGATATACCCGCAGGTGCGCCGCGCCACATTCATACGGCTTTGGTCGGTATTGCCGCAGTTGGGACACTTCCAGATCAGTATGCCGTCGTCCTCCACAATCTCGATCTCCCCGTCGTATCCGCAGCACTGGCAATAATCGCTCTTGGTGTTCAGCTCCGCATACATGATGTTGTCGTAAATGAAGGACATCACCGAGAGCACCGCGTCCAAGTTGTTCTGCATATTGGGCACTTCCACATAGGAGATGGCGCCTCCGGGAGAGAGCGCCTGGAATTTGGATTCCAGCGCCAGCTTGTCAAACGCATCGATTTCCTCGGTGACATGGACATGGTAACTGTTGGTGATATAGTTTTTATCGGTAACGCCCTTGATGATGCCGAACCGCTGTTGCAGGCATTTGGCAAACTTATACGTCGTGCTCTCCAGCGGCGTTCCGTACAGGGAATAATCGATATTCTCCGCCGCTTTCCATTTGGCGGTGTACTCGTTGAGCTTGCGCATAATCTGCAGGCCCAGCTCCTCGCCTTCCGGCTCGGTCAGCTTCTTTTGGATGAGGCTATACACGCACTCCCACAGACCGGCATAGCCGAGAGACAGCGTGGAATATCCACCGTGGAGATATTCGTCAATCTTTTCTCCTTTCTTGAGCCGCAGCAGCGCGCCGTGCTGCCAGAGGATGGGAGCGGCATCGGAGAGGGTGCCGGTCAGCCGTTCGTGACGGCACTGCAGCGCGCGGTGACACAGTTCCATGCGCTCGTCGAAAATTTCCCAGAAGCGGTCCATATCCCCCTCTGCGGAGAGCCCGATATCAACCAGATTGACGGTAACCACACCCTGATTGAACCGGCCGTAATACTTCGGTTTACCGTCTTTGTCCAAATACGGGGTGAGAAAGCTGCGACATCCCATACAGGTATAACAGTGCCCCTCGCCATTTTTGTCGATTTTGTTCTGCAGCATGACTTTCTCGGAGATGTAATCCGGCACCATGCGCTTGGCCGTGCACTTGGCGGCGAGCTTCGTGAGATAATAATACGGGCTGTCCTCGCGGATATTGTCTTCTTCCAACACATAAATGAGCTTCGGAAAGGCCGGTGTCACCCAGACGCCCTTCTCGTTTTTCACGCCCTGATAGCGCTGCTTGAGGGTTTCCTCGATGATCAGCGCCAGATCCGCTTTCTCCTGCGGATTCTTGGCCTCGCCCAGATACATGAACACCGTCACAAACGGAGCCTGCCCGTTGGTGGTCATCAGCGTGAGCACCTGATACT
>CAZGXK010000114.1:0-2345 GCA_964529775.1 uncultured Eubacteriales bacterium | reverse complement strand
CGCATACCGCGTTTTTCCGCCACGGCGGAAAGGAGTTCCTCTCCCGTTGAGGGCAGAGGCTCCGGCAAACGGTACCGCTCGGCCAGAGCCGAAGGATACCGGCGGGAGAGCAACGTCAACAATTCCCCCGCCAAACTCTCTCCGTCCAAAATGCTGTCGCGAATCGCTCCCGTAAAAGCGAGATACCTCGCCGCCTGCTGATCCTCGAATTTCGGCCAGAGCACCCCCGGGGTATCGAGAAGCTGAGTACCTCCGGGAAGTGTAAACCACCGGTTGCTTCGGGTCACTCCGGGGCGATCCTCTGCTTTGGCGCGTCCGGCGCCCAAAAGGCGGTTGATTAAAGTGGATTTTCCAGTGTTGGGGATACCCACCACCATCGCCCGCATCGGCCGCCCCACCATACCTTTTTGCTCCCACTTTGCCCTCTGGGTTGTGAGCAAACAGGCCATCGCGGGCTCGATTCTCTCCACGCCTTTCCCTCTTTTGCCGTCGAGAGCGAGAACTTCCTGTCCCAATGTGTGAAAATACGCCACCCATAAACGGGTGGCGGCTTCATCTGCCATGTCTGCCTTAGACAGTACCAGAAGGCGCGGTTTGCCGGCACATAACTCGTCAAGCTCCGGATTGCGGCTGCTTTGAGGAATGCGGGCATCGGAAACCTCCACCGCCATATCCACAAGAGCCATACTCTCTTTCAGCAGGCGGCGCGTCTTCGCCATATGACCGGGAAACCATTGAATCGGTTGCTGCTCCATGGCCGTCTCCCCATCCGTTTAGGACATATTGCCGTACAGTCCCCCAAAGCGGGAAAACGGAGTGAGACGCCACACCGCTTTGCCGAGAATACGGTCGGCGGAGACCACGCCGATATCGTTCTTACGGCTGTCGTGGGAATTGTTGCGGTGATCCCCCATGATAAAGACATATCCCTCCGGCACCGTCACCGGCCCCGTCATATCGAATGTCAGCGTGGGATAATGGACATACGGCTCATACAATTTTTCGCCGTTTAAAATCACCGAAAAATCGTTCGGGTCGATCTCGACGGTATCGCCGCCAACCGCGATCACCCTCTTAATCAGAGGAGTGTCGTTCTCGCGCCGTACCACCACGATATCCCCGCGCTCGGGGGTGTAAAACGCTTTGGTGAGAATCAAACGGTCGCCGTTTGCCAGAGTATCATCCATCGAGCCCCCCTCCACTCCGACAATACGGATGAAAAAGGCAAAAAGCAATCCGACCAGTACCAGAGCCAAAACGGTGATTTCCACCCAGTCATAGGTGTTTTCAAGAGCCGACGGCCGTTTGTTTTCCTCCGGGGTCTCATGCTCGACTTCAGGGGACTGGGTCATCTCCGGTTGAGGCATCACAGGTTCCTCCTTGTGTGACAAATTCCATGGATCAGTATACCATAAAAGCGGACGTTTGAAAAGGGTCAGGCATCGATTTTTTGCCGGACGGGAAAGAAAAAGCGCGGGAGGACAACTACGCCCTCCCGAAAATGTTCATTTGGAAAAATTTCAGACCTTGTCTTGCCTTTCGGCAAGAACGCAAACGTAAGGCATCCGGCGGCAAACAAGGAACGAAAACGGAGCAAAAAGCTCTTTCTCAAAGCGCCGAAAAAATCCGAAACAGCCCTAATCGGTCGGAGTCTTTTCGATCTCTTACAGTTTTTCCTTGACTTTCGCCGCCTTGCCCACACGGTCGCGCAGGTAGTACAGTTTGCTGCGGCGCACTTTACCGCGGCGCACGACGGTGATGGAATCCACATTGGGAGAATGCAACGGGAAAACACGCTCCACTCCGACGCCGTAGGATATACGGCGCACCGTGAACGTCTCCCCCACACCGGTACCGCGTCTGGCGATGACCGTGCCCTCGAAGCCCTGCAGTCTCTCGCGCTCACCTTCACGAATCTTGACCTGCACCCTCACCGTATCGCCGATTTCAAACGACGGCAAGGACGGCTTGACGCTGTCGGCAGTGATCCGTTGTATCGCATCCATATTGTCTCCTCCTGTTTTCAGCACAGTCTTGCCCAATCGAAACCTGGCAGAGGACGGCCTGTTTTGTGCCAACCGGCACACATTTCTCGCACGGCTCCGCCGCACGGACGATTCATTATAGCACACGGCTTTGTGAATGGCAAGAAAAATTTTTGATTTGCCGATAACTCAGGCAGATCAAGACAGGTAAGTAAGTGTACAGAGTCTTGTCCGCACCCACCTTCATAGTGAAAATAAACTTTTTACTGCAGCCATTTACTGGTAAGCCCCCCGAGTTTGCCACCCCCGAGTTTGCCACTTGGTAACGTCTGTTAAGATAATATTTTTCTTTATTTTGCA
>CAZGXK010000113.1:0-2432 GCA_964529775.1 uncultured Eubacteriales bacterium | reverse complement strand
GCAAAACGGGGCCGCGCATATCTTCGCGGTGGATGTCGGGCATGACCAGCTCCACCCGAAACTGCGCTCGGATGGCAGAGTCACCTGTATGGAGAGAGTCGATATCCGTGATACTGAAACGATCACCCGCGTTATCCCGCCGCACAGCGCCGATGTGTGCACGGTGGACGTCTCGTTTATCTCGGTGACGAAGATTTTTGATGATTTACCGCCCCTGCTCTGCCCTTCCGGCGAAGTGGTTTGCCTGATTAAACCCCAGTTTGAGGCCGGGAGGACCGGTATCTCGAAAAAGGGGATTGTCAAAGACCCCAAGATACATTCGGCGGTTCTCTCTTCCTTGATGGATTTCTGGAACCGCCGGGGGTGGTTTGCGCAGTATTTGGATTATTCTCCCATCGCGGGAGGAGACGGCAACAGGGAATACCTCGTTGTCCTCGCTCAGATCCCTGCGAGGGACCCGGATATCGAGGGGACGGTCGGCAGGGCCGTGGCGGCATTGAGCGAAGCGGGAAAGGGGAATTAGGGAGTGACCATCGGGTATATTGTCAACCGCGATGCGGTGGGCGCCGAATCGGTCGGCACAGAGGCGCTGCGCATCCTGCGGGAGAACGGAGCCGTGATCTGTCCCCTTTCCTGGGAGCACGGTCTTTCGGAGGCGGACACCGCTCGGCTGAGCGGATGTGATGCGGCGGTAGTGCTCGGAGGAGACGGCACCATCATGCATATCGCCAAAACCGCCGCCGCCTTTGACGTGCCGGTGCTCGGCATCAACGGCGGACATATGGGATTTTTAGCCGGATTAGAGGCTCATCAGCTGGTTCGTCTCGCCGATTTGTGCGCCGGACGTTATTCGCTGGAGCGGCGCATGATGCTGGAAGTTGTCCTTCAGGGGAGGGCAGGAAACCGTGTCCAGACAGCTTTTAACGAGGCGGTGGTTTCAAGGGGCGGCCTTTCGCGCATGATTCACCTGTCGGTCTACAGCGGCGCTCACCCGGTTGCCGGTTACCGCGCGGACGGTCTGATTGTGGCGACTCCCACCGGTTCTACCGCGTATTCCCTCTCCGCGGGGGGACCGGTGGTCGATCCTTCGCTGCAGTGTATGCTGCTCACCCCCATCTGTCCGCATTCCATCCACACCCGTCCTTTCCTCTTCTCGGATACCGCTTCTCTCACGGTGTGTACAGACGAAGACGCTTATCTGACGGTGGACGGGGAAAAGGCGCTCCCCGTCGGAAAGGGTGATAGAGTGCTGGTGCGGAAACACACCCAAACGGCAAAACTCATTTCCCTGAAAGAGCAGGACGCGTTCTACGATGTGCTTTCCCAAAAGCTCAGCGACCGACGTTAGGAGGCGTTTTTTTGAAAAAAGAGCGTCAGGAGGCCATTCTCCGCATTGTCCGGGAGCGGACGATCGACACACAGGAGGGTTTGCGCAGAGCTCTGGAAGAGGCGGGATTTTCCGCTACTCAGGCGACCGTGTCCCGTGATATCCGTGAGCTGCGCCTGATCAAGATGCTCGGAAGCGACGGGAGGTACGGCTACCGTGTTCCCGACCGCCCTTCGGCCGTTCCGCTCTCCTCACTGTTCCGCGACGCGGTGGTGAGAGTGGAGAGCGCCGGCAATATCGTGGTGGTTCAGTGCCTGTCCGGCTCTGCGGGTGCGGTATGCGCATCGACAGACGCGCTTGCCCTCCCCGAGGTGGTGGGGACGCTCGCCGGGGACGATACCTTTTTTTGTGTGGTGCGCACCGAGGCGGACGCCATGCGCACCGCCGAGATTTTCCGCTCCATGGCGGCCAAATAAGGGCGCCGCGTAAGGGCCGATGCGCATCAAGCGCCGGCTGCTGTGAGGCGGTAAACCGTTTAAGGATAAGGGAGGGAATTGCCGTGCTGACCCATCTGACCATTGACCGTATGGCGGTCATCGAGCACGCGGAACTGGCGCTCGGCGACGGGATGACCGTCCTCACCGGCGAAACGGGAGCCGGCAAATCCATCCTTATCGACGCCCTCTGCGCGGTTTTGGGGGAGCGGACTAGCCGAGAACTGGTCCGAAGCGGCAGCGCCTACGCGAGCGTGAGCGCGTCGTTTGACCATCTTCCCGATGCCGTTGTCGGGCAGCTCGAGTCGTTCGGCTATTCCCCCGAGACCGACGGCACACTGCTGCTCCGCCGCCGTATTTCCGCCGAAAACAAAAGCGCCTGTTATATCGGCGCACAACCCTGCACCGCGGCTGTCCTGCGGGAAATCGGACGAATGCTTGTGAATATTCACGGCCAGCATGAGAGTCAGGCGCTTTTGAGCCAGGAGAAGCACGTGGGGTATCTCGACCGGCTCGGAGGCATCGATCCGGTTCGGTCGGCCTATGAAGACACATACCGCCGGTACTGCGATACCCATCGCAGACTCAGGAAACTGAGCGACAGCGAAGAG
>CAZGXK010000112.1:0-2487 GCA_964529775.1 uncultured Eubacteriales bacterium | reverse complement strand
CAGCAGGCAGTCGCAAAATCCGCCGGTTGACGCTCCCACGTCCACGCAGACTTTGTCGCTCACGGAAAGAGGACATTCCCGCAGCACCTTGGCGAGCTTCTCCCCTCCCCGTCCGACATAGGGTGAAGAAAAGGTACAAATGATGCTGTCGTCCCCGGAGACGGGCACCGACGGTTTTTGGGCCGGGTATCCGTCAACCAGAACAAAGCCGCCCTGAATGAGCCGCTTAGCGGCATCCCTCCCTCCGGCAAGACCCCGGCAAACCATCTCGGCATCCAGGCGGCGCTTCCCGCTCACGGCGCTTCCTCCGCAGGGCTCCCCGCCTGCTCAGCCGCACTCTCATCCCTCCGGTCGTCATCCGGCGGCAAGGGCTCCTCCACCCCGTTCGGCTCTTCGCTAGGCCGCACGGCGGAGCCGTTGTCCGCGGCGGGAAAAACTGTTCCTCCCCGCTCCACCGCCGAGAGAATACCTTCCACATCCAAACCCACCATATGCAGACCTTCTTCGGTGGTGCAGCAGGGGATCCACCGGTCAATCGCGTGCACCTCGTAATGCCTGGCGAAATCGCGGGAAGAGAGCAAATGCCCGAAAGCCTCCCCGACTCCGCCGTGCAGACTCCCCTCTTCGAAAAAGTAAACCCGGTAATATTCCAGAGCCACCTGAAGGCAGGCGGGGTCTATCGGCTTGATGCGGTTGATTTTGAGCACGGACACGGAACGGCCGCGTTTTTTGAGTTCCTCCGCCGCCTTCATCACCGTTCCGAAAAGTCTCCCGTAGGTGATGAGCAGAATCTCCGAGCGCCTGGCACGGTACCATGTGAACGGGCGGTAATCCGGCTCGTAACCGGACGGGATCATCGATTCGTCCCCTTTGGGATAGCGTACCGCCGCGATCCCCTCCACATCGTATACCGCCTGTTTGAGATGAATCCGCAACTCCGCGTAGCAACTGGGGGCGTATACCGTGGCGTTCGGTATGGCGTTGAGCATGGGGACATCAAAAACCCCCTGATGGGTTTCGCCGTCTCCGGGAACCACCCCGGCGCGGTCGACAGCGAGCACGATATGGCTGTTGATGATAGAAGTGTCGTTGAGCAGCTGGTCAAACGCACGCTGCAAAAAAGTGGCGTACACCGCGAAAATGGGGATCATCCCGTTGTGGGCGAGGCCGGACGCAAACGTCACCGCGTGCTCCTCCGCGATGCCGACGTCAAAGCAGCGCTTGGGCCACTGCTCAAAAGCGCCGCCGAGCCCGGTGCCGTCTTTCATCGCCGCGGTGATCAGACAAATACGCTCGTCCGCCCCGCAGAGTTCTTTCGCGGTCTCGCCGAAGACGGAGGAAAAACTTTCCCCGTTTTCCAGAAACTGCCCCGTCTCGATATCGAAAGCGCCCACCCCGTGGTAGGCCTCCGGGCGCTCGGTGGAATAGCGATAACCCTGCCCTTTCACGGTATCCACATGCACGATCACCGGCTGATCCACTGTTTTCGCGGCGCGCAACACCGTCTCCAGCTCGGTGATATTGTGCCCGTTCACAGGCCCGAGATAGTAAAACCCCATATCCTCAAACAGGCTGCTGTCGTGGTAAATGGCGCCTTTGATACCGAGTTTCACCGCCGCCAGAAAACGGGTCATCGGTTTTCCGACAAGGGGAATCTTCTCTAAAATTTTGTTGACGGTTCGCTTAAACCGCAGATATTTCGGGCGGGAGCGCAAGCGCACCAAATGGCGCGCGACAAAGCCGACGTTGCTGTTGATGGACATTCGGTTGTCGTTGAGCACCACAATCAGCTTGTCGTGACTGCGCCCCGCATTCTCCATGCCCTCGTAAAAGAGCCCGCCGGTGATGGCACCGTCGCCCACCACGGCAACCACATAGCCGTCATCCCCGAGCAGCGATTTGGCCTTGGCCAGCCCGTTGGCCGCGGAGACGGCGGTGCTGCTGTGCCCCACGATAAATGCGTCGCAATCGCTCTCTTTCGGCGACGGGAAACCGGAGAGGCCGTCTTTTTGTCGAAGCGTCCCGAAATCCCGTGCGCGTCCGGTCAGCAGTTTGTGGACATAGCACTGGTGGCCGACGTCGAACACGATTTGATCGTGCGGCAAATCAAACACCCGGTGGAGCGCGATGGTGGTTTCCACGATGCCGAGATTGGATGCCAGATGCCCCCCGGTCTCCGATACCGTTTCAATCAGCTTATGCCGTATTTCTTCCGCCAGATGCGGCAACGCCTCCTCGGGCAGCCGATGAATATCCCGGGGTGTTTGAAGGGAATCTAGGTAATGAGTCTGTTCCGACATACCGCAGGCACCTCCCTCACAGGATTGCCGTTGCCCCTATACCAGGCACACGATGACGGCGATGATGATTCCAAGCAGCGCCCCGACCAGAACCTCGAGCGGAGTGTGGCCGATAAGTTCCTTCAGATTGTTGAGATCCTCCTGATCTTCCGGGTTGCTCTCATCGAGCAACTCCTCCTGCCCCAGG
>CAZGXK010000111.1:0-2494 GCA_964529775.1 uncultured Eubacteriales bacterium | reverse complement strand
TCTTCCGCCGAGACGGCCGGCACCGCCGCCAGCAGCAGCGTCGTCGCGAGCAAAACCGCCAGCACTCGCGATAAAATGGATACGGATTTTTTCATGTCGAAACCCTCCTTGGAAATAAGAGTATCTTGGATTTCGGCAGCACCGCCTGTACCCCTCCGCGCGAAAACCCGTGCGACAGGACAGGATCTTCCCAAAAAGCCTATCATATCGCTCGGATTTCACGGGATAAAGCATCGGCACTGTGCCGCTTGCATCCTGAGCCCCCCTTCTGCAGGGTGCCCCAAAAGACTTTGCCCATGTGCGCCAAGCCCGCCGCGGGCGGGAAGCGTACACACCCCTCTACCATATCAAGGGAATACAAATATAATGTATCATACCCCCCCCCCATATGTCAATCCATCACATAAGAGAAAGTGAGGCAGTGAGGTTAGAAAAATATAGTAAATTTGCTAAAAGTCCTCATTCGCTTCAGCAAGATGCCCACTGCCGTTTTCTTAAACTTTAACGCCGCGCACAAACAGGCGGTATTCAGTGCTGCCGTTTGGATGGCAGGTGGCAAGGGTGCAGGTCTGTTCGCCCCGCTCGATTTTCTGGTCGTCCACCGCGTCTTGGCGGCGTGGATCCACCACTGTCACCGACTGCACACGGTAAACGCTCGTGTCTTTCAGCACGGTGAGCGAGAAAGTATCTCCCTCGCGCATCTCACCCAGACGCTCAAACATCTGTGCCTTAGCCAGATTGCGGTGGGCAAACAGAAACGTGTTCACCGCCTCCCCCTCCACCGGCAGACTGGAGCCCTCCAGATGACCGCATCCGCGGTCCAGGCTCTCCGGGGAAGAATTGTGGTAAATCGGTAGCCGCACATCAATGGAGGGGATTTCGAGATAGCCGATGACGTCCGTCCCGGGCACACAGAGTTCCGCCTCATAACGCCGGAGATTCTCCTCGCTCATCGCGCCGAAAATCATCGGCCGCATCACGGCGCATTCCGCGTTATACTCCTGCGCCCGCGATTTCACCTGAGCAATCTCATCCTCGCTCATGGCGTTGACCGCCGCGATATACCGTTCAATCTCTCCCTCGTGCACCCGGTCGGTGACCGCCATGGCCACCGGCCGGTAAGCGAGAGCAATCATTCCCGCCGCGAACAGCACCGCGGCGACCACGGTGAGCACCCGCTTTTTCACGGAGCTCCCGGGGGCTTTCGCCGTCTTATCGGTACTCATCGGCGCGCCCCTTTTCGCAGGGTCACCGCAAACCACACGATTGTCGCCAGCATCAGCGCCGTCCCAAGGCCGAGGAACAGCCATTTACCGTTCCCGCCCGCAAACGGCAGCACCGGCGCGGGGGCGTTGTGAAATTCCAGCGCGACTCCGGCGCTGTCCGCCGTGATGCTCCCGCTCGCTCCCAAAGGATGCCCGTCAGCGTCCGTGAGCAGACCGGTGTCCCCCGTCAAAATTGTGCCGCCCTGATACACACCCTGCAGGTTATAGCCGCCTCGGCCCGTCTCTTTCACGGTATACTCGGTGCCGTACGGGATGCCGGAGATGGTCAGATTTTCCCCGTGCTTCAGCGTAAACGTCGCGGTCACTACATGGGAACCGTCCGTGCCGGAAGCTTCCTTCCAATCCATCGCTATCTCGTCTCCGGACGGGGTTTTCACCGCGCTGAGATCGGACAGGATGAAGAAGGTGTTGAGGTCCTCGTCCGACGGGACGGTGAGCGTCACCTCAAAGGTGAATGCCTTGTCGGCATTCGGGGTATCGCTCTCGATGACCTTGTCCACCGAGAGTGTGCCGGTCAGCAGTCTCGGCTTCGTATTGGTGAACGCCGCCGTGTTCACGAATTGCGCAGGAACTGTGCTCTTTTGAATAGTTCCCGTTTGCGGATTGTTCACTCCCTCCTGAAGCGGATACGCATCGTTCGTCGTCTCGGTCACGCTGTAGCCCGTCCCGAGCGGTAAATCGTAGATCACGATGGTCTGGTCCGCCGTCAGGGTGAACGTGTAGGTTTCGTCGGGGTTAGGGGACAATGCTGGCAGCTCCTCGATGGCCGCCTCGTCCGTCGGGGCGGGGGCTGTGCCTATCTGATCCTTTGGTCCCTTCCAGTAGGGCAGATCCCCAAACGCGCCCTCAAACCCTTCCGGTGGAGTGAGCGTCAGGGTAAACGTAAACTCGGTGTTCCGATCTTTTTCTGTGGGTTCTTTTCCATCCAGAATCTCCAGCGTCTTGGTCACCGCCAGCGCGTCCGGCTCATAGGTGTTGATGTAGTGCGCCGCCTGCTCAAAAACGCTGGTGCTGCCGAAGACCGAGTAATATTCGCCAGGTGACCCCGTGCCAAAAGAGGCACTCGTTCCGCCCGAAGGAACGCTCTGCGCCTGTCCGCCTTCGCCCACGGTGTACATGTGATCGTCCGTCGCGCTCACCACATGCTGCACACTCCGGAACCCGTACCCGGCGTCTTTCTCCGCCTGCGCCATCCGCTCGGTGACGCG
>CAZGXK010000110.1:0-2520 GCA_964529775.1 uncultured Eubacteriales bacterium | reverse complement strand
GCTCGAACCTGTGACCCCCTGCTTGTAAGGCAGGTGCTCTCCCAGCTGAGCTATGCTCCCGCATGCCGACGACTGACAGAAACGCCCC
The DNA here is from genome assembly GCA_964529775.1 of uncultured Eubacteriales bacterium. Lineage (GTDB taxonomy): Bacteria > Bacillota > Clostridia > Oscillospirales > Acutalibacteraceae > RGIG1959. The sequence goes on along the minus strand of CAZGXK010000110.1, from coordinate 2,432 downwards.
GCTCGATCCCGATGCACAGGACATCCGACACCCCTGCGCGGTACAACAAAAATTATTATATTCTCTTCCAAGAGAAATGTCAACACCCATTTTGAAATTTTACCGATAAAATCCGTCTCCCCTTTACAGGGTACTTCCCCTCCGCGAATGCGAAAACGAAAACGGAGGGGGGAAGCCGGTGGAATAGGCCAGGGAAATCTCATCGGATGTGGCGGGGAAGCGTCACGGCAAAGCACGGCGACGGCACGGTCACGGCAGAGCTACAAGCCGGGGTCTCACCCGCCGGTTTCGGTATCTTGGCCGCTGATCTTCAAAAAGAATTTCAAAGCGTCGATGATGTCCACCCTTCCGTCCGGCCAGAAATCGCATACCGTCTCCTTTTCCGTCGGGAGAACCCGCTCACCGCTCACGCAGGCGTACAGGAACAAAGCGTCCTCCACATCGACATATCCGTCGCCGGTCAAATCGTTGTCCGGCACGGGAGCCGGGACAGTGCCGAACTGCTCGTCCATCCACTCCAGCCTCTGAAGAAGGAAGGAGCGCACCACTTCCACTTGCTGCTCCCAGCTTTGGGCGGAGAGAATCGCATCGGGAATGATATACCAGCTTCCTCCCCAGAGAAAAGTGTCCAAATAATCCTGCTGCCACAGGGCGTAATCCCTCTGCCCCGCGGAAGCCAAATCGACAAGCCTCCGGTCGATACCGTCCAACAGTTCGGTGAACAGCCCGCGGCGGTGCCACTCTTCCCACCTCGCGCTGACCGCGCTTTGAAAATCCTCCCGCTCGAAAAGGCGGTCAAACCAGTCGCAGTATTCGTTGCTGCGGGTCACCCAGCCGGTGGGATCGTCCAGCCCGTACCCGCCGGAAGAACCGCAGCTCAAATCGAAATCCCAGACCGGCCCCATAAAGAGTTTGCCGCCCTTATCCTTGAAGAAATAGATGCTGGACATCATTTTGGAATCGGAATTCTTGAAAAACTCATTCACCAGATACCAGTCGATCACACTGTCCCTGTCCAGCACGTCCCACAGTCCGGGATCGCCGGATTCGATGCGGTCGTTGACATCCTGCATAAACGCGCGGATAAACTCGATCTGCCGGTCGGTCGGCGGGTCCGGCAGCTTAAACCCGAAAGGCAGCTCGCCCGGCACCAAAGTATCCTCTCGGCCACAGTGAGTCTGCATGACGAATTGCGGCTCGCCCATGAATCCGCGCACGTCCCCCTCGATAAAATACCCGGTATCGAGGGTACCCATCGGCACTCCGTTCGCGTCCTCGTCCTCGTCGATGTTCACCCGCAGCGAGCCGGATTCCATGTGATCCCCCATATCGTACAAGCCCATATACTCCCCGTTCAGAAAGACTTCCACGGGGCGCATACGCGGGGCAAAAACGGTAAAACCGTCCTCCCGTTTCTCCCCCGAGAGGGCGTTGACCGAGGAGGCAAACTCATACGCGAGACCGGAGCGGATGTCGGAGGGATCCAAATAATTGGCGATCAGGGTCCAGCTCTTGGCCTTGCCCATATCCAGCACGCTCTGGGCGGTGTCGAACTTGATGCGGTAGGGCTTTTTGTGAAAAGTGCTGGTGGATTGACCGCGCAACTTGATGCCGGCGGTGGCGCCCGCAATGTCCTGGCCACCGTAGACCGCGCTGCCCGTCACCGAGATGGTGGCGGGAACATAGGTTTCCTTATCCCCTATTTCCTGCCCCGCCGTGTCGATCGTCACCACGGGCACGGCCTTTTCCTGTTCCGGCAGCGCGTCCGACGGCGCCGCGATGATGGAGGCGGCAGGTAACGAGCTCATCAGCAGCACCGCTGCCAGCAGGCAGCACAGCGATCTTATCATAGCACTCGCCCCCTTGAAGTGAAATGGTGCGCGGACGGGACATCCGCATTCCTCCTCGAACGTCGAAAATCGTCCGCAGCGATATTCCCCTCTTCACTGTACCAAAAAACGGCGGAATTGTCAATCCCGCCCCCGTATATCGGCATTGCCGGGAGAGGGATGTAGTCCATCGGGTTCCCTCTCCCGGCGATATATAAAACAACCGCCCCCAAAAGGCGAGCCGCGTTTCCGCAGACTCACCCTCGGTGACGGTTGCAATCCGTTATTCTTTCCAAAAAATTACAATATACCCCCCCCCATATCACTATTTTTGTAGAATATCACGGAGGGCGCCCCCTTTTGTGCTGTGTTGCCTAAAGAATAACACATCGGGAAGCGGTTGTCAACAGCATGGGGCAAATTTCCTGAGGTTTTTTGCGGTTTACCGGCGTGACCCTTTTTTAAGAAGCGCTATGTGCCAGACGAGCGCCACCAGCATCAGCAGCACGCCGCACCCGACGAAGAACCATTTACCGTTCCCGCCCGCGAACGGCAGCACCGGCGCGGGGGCGTTGTGAAATTCCAGCGCGACTCCGGCGCTGT
>CAZGXK010000109.1:2082-2522 GCA_964529775.1 uncultured Eubacteriales bacterium | reverse complement strand
GGGGATGACCATCGGCGCGAAGGTGACTCTGCGCGGGGATCGTATGTACGAGTTCCTGGACCGCCTGTTCAACGTGGCGCTGCCCCGCGTGCGCGATTTTCGCGGGATCAACCCCAATTCTTTCGACGGGCGCGGCAACTACAGCATGGGCGTCAAGGAACAGCTGATCTTTCCCGAGATCGACTACGATAAAATCGACGCGGTGAGGGGCATGGATTTGTGCCTGGTCACCACTGCGAACACCGACGAGGAAGCGCGGGAGCTGCTCAGGCTGATGGGCGCCCCGTTTGCCCGGTAAGGAGGAAAAACGATGGCGAAAAAATCAATGAAGCTCAAGCAGCAGCGCGAGCCGAAGTTCTCCACAAGGGCGTACAACCGCTTCAAGATCTGCGGTCGGCCGCACGCGTATCTGCGCCGCTACGGTGTTTGCCGCATCTGTT
>CAZGXK010000109.1:0-2072 GCA_964529775.1 uncultured Eubacteriales bacterium | reverse complement strand
TCGCCTATAAAGGGCAGATCCCCGGCGTGAGGAAGGCAAGCTGGTAAGCGGCGAGGAAGAGCGAGTATAAGGGAGGCAAGACGGAATGCAAATCACCGATACCATCGCCGATATGCTCACCCGCATACGCAATGCGAACGCGGCCAAGCATGATACGGTGGATATCCCCGCTTCCAACATGAAGAAGGCCATCGCCCGGATTCTGGTGGACGAGGGATATGTCAAGAATATGCAAGTTATCGAGGACGGCAAACAGGGCATCATCCGCGTGACCCTGAAATACGAGGGTCCGTCCCGCACCCCGGTGCTCTCCGGGCTGCGCCGGGTCTCCAAACCCGGGCTGCGCATCTATTCGAGCAGCGAGGATATGCCCCGCGTGATGAAGGGCATCGGCACCGCGATTGTGTCGACCAGCAGCGGTGTGATGACCGATAAACAGGCGCGCAAGCAGAACGTCGGCGGCGAAGTGCTGGCGTTTGTGTGGTAAGGGGGTAGGGAGATATGTCGAGAATTGGAAGAAAACCCATCATCGTCCCTGCCGGCGTGAAGGTGACCATCGACGGTCAGACCGTGACCGCCGAGGGCCCCAAAGGCACCCTGTCGCAGACATTCCATCCGCACATGAGCCTGTCCATGGAGGGCAACGTCATCACGGTGAGCCGCCCGGACGACGAAAAGCTCAACCGTTCGCTGCACGGGCTCACCCGCACCCTCATCCACAATATGGTGGAGGGGGTTTCGAGCGGCTACCGCAAGGAGCTGGAGATCAACGGGGTCGGTTACCGTGTGCAGAAACAGGGCGATGCCGTGGTGATGAACCTCGGGTTCAGCCATCAGGTGACGGTGAAGGAGATACCGGGCATCACGCTGGAGGTGCCGGACCCGAACCATATTGCGGTGTGCGGTGCGGACAAACAGCTCGTCGGGCAGTTCGCGGCGGAGATTCGCGAGAAACGCCCGCCCGAGCCGTACAAGGGCAAGGGCATCCGGTACGCGAACGAAGTCGTCCGCCGCAAAGAAGGCAAGACCGGCGGCAAGGCGAAGGCATAAGGAGGGAGTGAGACGATGGTCAGCAGGAAAGATAAGAATAAGGCCCGCGCGCGCCGCCATTTGCGGGTGCGCGGCAAGATATGCGGCACCGCTTCACGTCCCCGCCTGAATGTGTATCGCTCGTCCAGGCATATTTACGCGCAGATTATCGACGACACGGCCGGCACCACGCTGGTCTCGGCGTCCACGGTGGAGAAAGATTTCACCGACCGCGGCAGCAACAGGCAGGCGGCGAGAGCCATCGGCGAGCGCATCGCCGCCCGCGCCGCCGAAAAGGGGATTACCGAGGTCGTGTTTGACCGGGGCGGATATGTGTATCACGGCCGCGTTCAGGAGCTGGCCGAAGGCGCCCGCGAGGGCGGCCTCAAGTTCTAACGGAAAGGGAGGAAATGACTTTGGCCAGAAACGAGCGCAACGAGCGCAACGACCGTAACGACCGCAAAGACCGCGGGCCGCGCGGAAACCGCGGCAGACAGCGCCCCGCACCGGAAGAGCCGGAGATGAAAGAGCGCATCGTCTCCATCAACCGGGTCAGCAAGACGGTAAAAGGCGGACGGCTCTTCAAATTCGCGGCGCTGGTCGTGGTAGGCGACGAGAAAGGGACGGTGGGCTTCGGTCTCGGCAAGGCGGGAGAAGTCCCCGATGCCATCCGCAAGGGCATTGAAGACGCGAAAAAGCATCTGGTGAAGATCTCGCTGAAGGGCAACACCATTCCCCACGAGGTGATCGGCAAGTTCGGCGCCGGAGAGGTGCTGCTCAAGCCGGCGGCTCCCGGCACCGGCGTTATCGCCGGCGGCGCGGTGCGCGCCGTGGTGGAGGCGGCGGGTATCAAGGATATCCGCACCAAGGCGCTGCGCTCCAACAACCCCTGCAACGTGGTGAGCGCCACCATGGAGGGTCTGATGAGGCTGCGCACCGTGGAACAGGCCGCCGCCACCCGAGGCAAGACCGTCAAAGAAGTGCTGGGCTGAGGCCATACCGCACGAGAGGAAGCTACCCGCGCCGTGCCTGCCCGGCCGACG
>CAZGXK010000108.1:0-2579 GCA_964529775.1 uncultured Eubacteriales bacterium | reverse complement strand
GGGATCTGCATCACGCTTTTGTAGCCGAATTTTTTCATCAGCTCCGGCGCGACCGTGCTCAGGTAGTGGTCTTTTAATCTGGCCATTTCGCGTTTCCCCTCCTTTACAGGACTTCGCCGCAGCGCTTGCACACCCGCACATGGCGCTTCTTGCCGTTATCGTCCGTTTGCTCGCGGTGGGCAATGCGGGTGGGCTTGTGGCAGCTCGGGCAGATCACCTGTACCTTGCTCGCATACATCGGAGCCGGCGCCTCGATGATGCCGCTGGGATCGCCCATCTGGCGCGCCTTCACGTGTTTCTTCACCAGATTGCGCCCCTCCACGATCACCTTGCCCTCTTTGGGGCTGACCTCGAGCACCTTGCCCTTCTTGCCTTTATCGTCGCCGCTGATGATCAGGACGGTGTCGTCCTTTTTCACATGCATTTTATCCAAGATGAGAACCCTCCTCACAGAACCTCCGGGGCAAGGCTCAGGATTTTCAGGTAATCCTTCTCCCTGAGCTCTCTCGCCACCGGGCCGAAAATACGGGTCCCGCGCGGGTTTTTATCGTCGCGGATGATGACCGCCGCGTTCTCGTCGAAGCGGATATAGGTGCCGTCCGGCCGCCTCACGCCGCGCACGCTGCGCACCACCACCGCCTTGACGACCTCGCCTTTTTTGACCACGCCGCCGGGCGCCGCTTTCTTCACGGACGCTACCACCACATCGCCGATGTTCGCGTATCTCCTGCCGGAGCCGCCCAGAACGCGGATGGTCATAAGCTCTTTCGCGCCCGTGTTGTCGGCAACCTTGAGGGTGGATTGTTGCTGTACCACGTTAACGTTCCTCCTTTCGGGAAGCCGCTGCCGAAACGCCCTTTTTCAAAGAGAGGCGCCCCTGCGGCAAACCGAATTATTTCGCTTTCTCGATGATCTCTACCACCCGCCAGTGTTTGTCTTTCGACAGCGGGCGGGTCTCCATCACCGACACACGGTCCCCCACACGGCACTCGTTGTTCTCGTCGTGCGCCTTGAGCTTGACCGTGCGCTTGATGATCTTTTTGTACAGCGGATGACGGACATTGTCCTCGATTGCGACCACAACGGTCTTCTGCATCTTATCGCTGACCACCGTGCCGGTGCGCGTTTTTCTCAGGTTCCGTTCGCTCACCATGATTCCTCCTTCCGTCACGCGTCCGCGCCGCTCTTGAGCTCGTTCTCGCGCATGATGGTACGCACCACCGCGATTTCTTTCTTGACCGCCTTCAGCCGCATTGGGTTCTCGAGCTGGTTGATGGCGTGTTGAAAGCGGAGGTTGAACAGCTCCTTTTTCAGATCCTGCAGTTTTCCCTCCAGCTCGGATGGGCTCAGCTCACGGAGCTTTTCGAGTTCCGATTTCTTCATGCCTGCTCACCCTCCTGTTCGCGCTTCGCCACAAATTTGCACTTGATGGGCAGCTTGTTTGCGGCAAGGCGCAGCGCTTCGCGCGCGGTTTCCTCCGGCACGCCGGCGATCTCGAACATCACCCGTCCCGGTTTGACCACAGCCACCCAGAATTCCGGAGAGCCTTTGCCCTTGCCCATACGGGTCTCGGCCGGCTGCTGCGTGACCGGCTTGTCCGGAAAAATCTTAATCCACACCTGCCCGCCGCGCTTGATGTAACGCGTCATGGCGACACGGGCGGCCTCGATCTGGTTGGATTTGATCCACGCGGGCTCCAGCGCCTCCAAACCGTACTCGCCGTAGGTGACTTCCGTGCCCCGGGTCGCCTTTCCCGTGAGTCTGCCGCGCTGAACGCGGCGGTATTTCACTCTCTTGGGCATCAGCATTACTGCCGCCCTCCTTCCCTGCGGGGGGTTCTCGCCTGGCCGGCCAGCACCTCGCCGCGGTAGATCCACGTCTTCACGCCGATCCGCCCGTAGGTGGTGTTCGCCTCGGCAAAACCGTAATCGATATCCGCGCGCAGCGTCTGCAGCGGAATCGTCCCCTCGTGATATTGCTCGGTCCTCGCGATCTCCGCGCCGCCCAAGCGCCCGGACACCTGGGTTTTGATCCCCTTGGCGCCCAGTTTCATCGCGCGGCCGATCGCCTGCTTCATCGCCCTGCGGAACGAGGTGCGTTTTTCCAGCTGCTGGGCGATGTTCTCGGCCACCAGCTGGGCGTTGAGGTCCGGGTTCTTCACCTCGATGATGTTGATGTGCACCGGTTTGCCCACCAGCTTCTCGCAGTTCACCCTCAGCTTCTCGATGTCCGCGCCGCCCTTGCCGATGACGATGCCCGGCTTCGCGCAGTGGATATCCACATTGATGCGGGAAGCGCTGCGCTCGATCTCGATCTGCGGCACCCCGGCGCCGTACAGCGTCTTTTTGAGGTAGCGGCGCAGGTTGTAATCGGAGACCAGCACATCGCCGAACTCGCTGTCCTTGACAAACCAGCGGGAATCCCAATCCTTGATAATGCCGACACGCAGCCCGTGCGGATTGACTTTCTGACCCATAACCTGTCCTCCTTCGCTTACTCGGCTTCTTTGAGCACGACGGTGATATGCGACGTTCTCTTCTCACTGCGGTACGCACGACCCTGTGCTCTCGGGCGGATTC
>CAZGXK010000107.1:0-2707 GCA_964529775.1 uncultured Eubacteriales bacterium | reverse complement strand
CCGCTCATCCGCCAGCACATTGACAATCTTTCCGAGCTCCCGCAGACCGTATGGCTCGTCCTCCATCTGCTCCACAATGCATTCCAGCGTCACCGGGTATTCCTCGATGACCGGCGCGTCCACTCTTCCGCTCTTCACGGCGTGCAGACCGGTGCGGGCAAATTTGTCCGCCATTTTATTCGCCGACGCGATCCCCAGAAAATCCGACTGGGCAAGCGTATCTTCCCCCGGTATCGCCAGGGTAAAAGCGCCGCGCGCCCTCAGGTTGTCGACGGTTTTGTGACTCGCCTCAAGATTGAGCGCCACTCTGTCCTCGGCGCAGATGCCGCCCCACGCCATCATCATCACATCGGCGCTGCCGTCCTCGTTGTAGGTTCCGATCATGTACGCCGGCATCGGGAAGAGAGAGGGCTGTACCCCCAAATCCCTTTTCATTGTCGCCACACCCTTTCGTTTTCCCTGAGCGATCTTGACGGTCTCAGGTTTTGATAGTATAATCATAAACGATATGGCAAGGATTGTCAAGGATTTAGAGCGTCAGAGAAGGAGGATGAGAGATGACCGTATGGATCATCGAGTTGCGAAGGGCGGGTCAAACGTATTTTTCCGGGATTTCCCCGTTTGAGGTGAGGTGAAAGCCGTGACGGATCCAACCAGACAGATTTTACAGCAGGTGCAAGACGGCGCGCTCTCGGTGGACGATGCCCTGCTCGCTTTAAAAACCGAGCCGTACGAGGATTTGGGGTTTGCCAAAATCGACCTTCACCGGCAGCTGCGCCAGGGCACGCCGGAGGTGATCTACGGCGCCGGCAAAACGCCGCGGGAGATCGCGGATATTGTCGAGCGAATGCGGTCCGTCGGACAAAACCACATCCTGATCACCCGCTTAGAGCCCGAGGCGGCGGATGAGATCTCGCGTTGTATACCCCTTACCTATCACGAGAGGGCAAAAATCGCCGGCATCGGAGAGCCGCCCGAACCGGACGGCATCGGATATGTGCTGCTCGCCACGGGGGGCACCAGCGACATCCCCGTGGCGGAGGAAGCGGCGGTCACGGCGGAATTTTTCGGCAACGAGGTGCGCCGCGTATACGATGTCGGAGTGGCCGGGCTGCACCGTCTGCTCGCCCACAAAGAGGAGATCATGCAGGCTGCCGTCGTCATCGCGGTCGCCGGCATGGAGGGTGCCCTTGCGAGCGTGGTCGGCGGTCTCGCCGCCTGCCCCGTGATCGCGGTGCCCACCGGCGTGGGGTACGGCGCGGCGTTTCACGGTCTATCCGCGCTGCTCTCCATGCTCAATTCCTGCGCGAGCGGAGTGGCTGTGGTCAACATCGATAACGGCTTCGGCGCTGGGATGCTGGCGCATCGCATCAACCATATGGGGAGGACATCATGAAGACGCTTTACTGGGATTTGGGCATGGGTGCCGCCGGCGATATGCTCACCGCGTCTCTTCTGGAACTGCTGCCGGACCCGCCGTCTTTTCTCAAGAGATTCAACGCGCTCGGAATACCCGGCGTGGAGGCCCGGGCCGAAAAGCAGCAGACCTGCGGGATAACCGGAACACGGGTGAAGATGCTCATCCGCGGCCGTGAGGAGGGCGATCCCTCTCCCGACCACCGCGGACATCACGGTCACACCACGCGCTCGGACATTCGGCGCACGGTTGGTGCTCTGCCTTTGCCGGACGGAGTGGCGGAACACATTCTTTCGGTTTACGACCTCCTCGCCGAAGCGGAGAGCCGGGTGCACGGGGTAACGGTGAATGAGATTCATTTTCACGAGGTCGGTTCGTGCGACGCGCTCGCCGACATCACCGCCGTCTGTCTGCTGATGCAGGAGCTTGCCCCCGACCGCGTGGTCGCATCCCCCGTCCATGTGGGATGCGGGCAAGTGGCGTGCGCCCACGGTATCCTGCCCGTCCCCGCCCCGGCGACCGCCGAAATCCTGAAAGGCGTTCCCATCTATAGCTCCGGCATTGAAGGGGAACTGTGTACCCCCACGGGAGCCGCGCTGCTCAAACATTTTGTCACCCGCTTCGGTGATATGCCGGTTCTCACCCCGGGCGCCATAGGCTACGGCTTGGGCAAAGCCGAGTTTGAACGGGCGAACTGTGTGCGCGCCATTCTCGGAGAGAGCGGGGAGAGCGAGGACGATGTCGTGCTGCTCTCCTGCAATGTGGACGATATGACGGGGGAAGAAATCGGGTTTGCGACGGAGCGCCTGCTCGAGAGCGGTGCCCCGGAGGTGTACACCGTCCCGATCGGCATGAAAAAAAGCCGTCCGGGCACCTTAATCCGTGTCATTTGCCGGAAAGACCAGCGCGGGCAAATGCTCGGCCTGCTGTTTTCCCTCACCTCCACCATCGGAGTGCGGGAGACGCCGTGCCGCCGCTATCTGCTGGAGCGCAGAGAAGAACGGATCGATACACCTCTTGGACAGGTGCGCAAAAAGATGTCGACCGGGTACGGGGTCACCAAAGAGAAGTACGAGTACGACGATGTGGCCGGGATCGCAAGGCGGGAGAACCGCAGTCTGAGAGAAGTGCGCCGCCGGATGCCCGAAGAAGAATAATGCAAGAGCATTGAAATAGAAAGGAAGGTTAAACCCAGGCCGTCTGTTCGCTCAATAAGTGGTTTCTGGTTATCACTGTAAAGCCGTTCGTTTTCAAGGGATTGAGAACGGGCGGTTTTTTTGTGTTGTGAAG
>CAZGXK010000106.1:0-2809 GCA_964529775.1 uncultured Eubacteriales bacterium | reverse complement strand
AACTCACGGCCTCTTGACCCCCAGTCAAGCGCGCTACCAACTGCGCCACACCCGGTACTGTTGCTCGGCAACCGCCAAGCTCAAAAAGTATTCTATCACAGTTTTCCGGAGAAATCAAGGGAAATTCCCGCAAATCTATGAAAATTTGGCGCGTCTCAGCGCGCGACCGCCCAGCGGAAGCTCTCCCTCACCGACGAAAGATCTCCTGAGAGCGCCTCGTACGGCGAGCGAAGGGAGAGATCGAACGGCACATCGCTCGGCTCAATCCACACGGCGACGGTGTCTTCGCTCTGTGCGAGCACACGGTAGGCGGGGAACATATTTTCCCGGTATTCATCCCGAGGCACCATGCGTACAAGGAACAGCAGACCGATGCCGCCGAAATCGTAGTTCTGCCGTTCGAACACTTCCACGCTGTCTTCCCGCTCGATCAGCACATAGCGACCTCTCCAGCTCTCGGGGAAGGTCAGCGAGAATCCCAGCGATTCACTGTGATAGAGCAACCCCTGCGCTGCCTCGGAAGAGGGCGAAGTCTCGCTCGGGGCCGGTTCACCGGTGGATTCGGTGGGGAGCGGGGCGGTGGGTTCGGAGGCGGTCGCCGAAGAGCCGGTCACCTGTGCCGTTGTCGCCTCGGAGGCGGTTGTTGTGACGGCGTTATCCTGTGGCTGTTTCGCGCAGCCGGTGATCAGCAGCAAAGCGATAAGAAGACCAAGCAGTCGCATGAGATTTCCCCCTTTCACCGTCTTGTATTTTACCGCAAATCCCCGTAAAAGGCAACCGGTGAGGGGAATTTTATGAATTTTTCGCTTTGCGGGTTTACAAACGGGCGGAATTCATGTATAATGCTTTAGGTGGCACCGTTTTCTGCCGTCTGCCCGGCTCGTGTGTGCACGGGCGCGGTGCCAGTTTTCATGAACTGCGGCGGTGCCGATCGTTTTTTGGGAGGAAACCGAATGATGAACACCTTGCGTAAACCTTTGATGCAAGCGCTTTGCGTGCTGATGGCGTTTTTTACGTTGCTGCTCGCCGGATGCTCCACCCCTACGGTGGCGATGACGGTGGACGGCGAGGAGATATCCACCGGCGAGTATCTCGCGAATCTTTACAATCATTTTTACAGCGCCTATTATAGCAGCGGGCTGTACCAGTATGCCCAGTACGGGCAGGATCCGTGGGAGCAGACCATGGAATACGGCGAGGGGGACGAGGCCGTCTCCATGAAGCTGGGCGATTATCTGGTGCAGATCACCAAAGATGGGATCATCCGGCAAAAAGCGGTCAAAAATATGATGGAAGCGCACAATATTCCGGTGGAGGAGGAGGCGCTGAACACCTTCCTCGAGAGCCTTGAGGATTATCACGAGAACGAGATGATCGTCTACGGCTTCAACAAAGAGCACTACAAAGAGATGTACATCGCCCAAAATCTCAACGAGCAGAGCCTTTTCTACGGTCTGTACGATGAGGGCGGCGAGCGCGCCGTCGCCGAGAAGGATATCCGCGATTTCTTCGATAAAAACTATGTCGCGTACAAGGCGATCACCATGTCGCTCACGGACTCCGAGGGTGAGGAGATGTCCGATGCGGAGAAACAGGAAGTCAAAGATCAGCTGAACACCTATCTGGAGCAGTATGAGGAATCGGGCGATTTCTCCGCGGTCATTTCGCAGTATAAAGTAGATACTTCGTCCACCACCGCCACCACCACGACCACCGCTGCGGGGAATACCGGCACCACGGCCGCTTCCGGCAATGCTTCCGATGACGGCGAGACGACGACCGCCGCACCCGCTACGACAACGACGGCAGCGGCTTCCACAACTGCGATCACTACGACGACCGTCGCCCCTACCACAACCACTAAGGCAGAATCGACTACCGCAGCAGAGGGCGGAGAATCCGAAGAGACCACGACGACCGCCGCCGGCGGGGACGATGAAGATGAGGAAGAGGAAAAGGATCCCGATTTGCAGATGGTCAACTCGGTGGAAGGGGATAAAGCCATCGTGGAGGCGGTGCAGAAGATCCCCGAGAATACGGCTCAGATCATCGAGTACACTCCCACTTCCGGCTCCCTTACCGCGGCTCTGGTACTGCGTCTGAACGTGGAAGAGCAGGGCGGGGAAAACTATTACGAGGACGAACACCAGCGCTGCATTTACGGGCTGAGGTACGAGGAATTCGACAAGGAAGTGCAGGAGGCCGCCGACGCTTTGACGGTCACCTACAACGACCGCGCGATTTCCATGTGTGACCCGAAAAACTTCCTCGACGCCGTGGAGCAATAATTGGCAAACGGAGCTATTGGGCGCCCCGGGGCACGGCTTCGGGGCGCCGTTCGGCAAAAATTCCTTGCCAATGCGGGGAAGATAGGGTATAATATCCTTGGGAAAATGGTTTTTTTGTTTCCGCCCGTGGCGAAGCTGGATATCGCAGTGGATTCCGATTCCAAAGGCCGGGGGTTCGAATCCCTCCGGGCGGGCCAGATATGCCCCGATACGCCAACCGCGTACCGGGGCTTTTCAATCTACGCAACTCGGCGCACGAAAGGCCATCGGCGTAAAAAAGGTAAGTTTATCCCAGAATCGTCCTGAATCCCCTGCGGTGTACTTTCTTATGCAGGGAATCCGTCTGTCGTCTTTTCTTTTTGTTATCCTGTCGCAGCGCGAAAGTGAACCCATGACGGATGGAAAACCAAGCGGTCTGCCTGAAGATCGAGAGTGCCCATCCGTGTAAAGGGGTGCACTTCACTGGCAGGGGGTGCAAAACATAATAGGTGTTTTCGTAAAATCATGAGATTATCATTCGA
>CAZGXK010000105.1:0-2864 GCA_964529775.1 uncultured Eubacteriales bacterium | reverse complement strand
GCTCAGATAGACTTCGGTGTTTTTGAGCGTAATCTCCGTGGGATAGAACACGGGATTGTTTTTGATATCATCCGAAAGCATGGACCGCGCCGCGGTGTGCGGGCTGGAGTAGCCGATATAATCGGCGTTCGCATAAGCCACTTCCGGGCGGCAGAGGAAATTGATATACGCCTCCGCCTCCGCCTGATGCTGAGTGGTGGACAGCACACAAACGGAATCCACGAACAAATTAGTTCCCTGCTTGGGGACGAAAAAATCGATGCTTTCGTTCCCCTCTTCCCCCATCATAATGGTGGCATCCCCGCTGTAATACGGGGCGATGTACGCATCCTCGTTGATCATGCGGTTAAACGTACGGTCCATGGCATAACCCTGTAACACGGAACGCTGCTCTTTGAGCTTTTGATAGCAGGCATTGATTTCACCGGTATCGGTGGTGTTGAGAGAATACCCGAGCAATTTCTCGGCGATCCCGAAAGCGTCGCGCGGATTATTGATCATGATAATTTTTCCGCTGTATTTTTCGTTCCACAGCAATTCCCACCCCTGTTCCAAATCGGCTTCGTCCACATATTTTTTATTGTAAAAAATACCGACAATTCCCCAGGTATAAGGAACGGAATATTCGTTTTGCGGGTCAAAATTCAAATTCTTGTACTGCTCATCAATATAGCGGTAATTGGGAATGTTGTCAAAATTTAATTTGGCGAGCATCCCCTCTTTGATCATGCGCCCGATCATGTAATCGGAAGGAATAACCACATCGTAATTGGCCGCTCCCGAGCGGATCAGCGCATACATATCCTCGTTGCTGTCGAAGGTCTTATAGTTGACGTCGATACCCGTCATATGGGTAAAAGCGTTGTTGACATCCAGATAATCGGCGTCGATGTATTCTCCCCAGTTATACACATTGAGCGTGACGCCGGTTTTTTCGTGGGCGGGTTCGCTCTCCCAGTCCCACAGAGGAAAATTTTCCGCGTTATCCTCCTCGTCCACCGCTTGACATGACGAAAAGAATACCGGCAGAATAAGACACATCAGGCAGCACAGAAGCCGTTTCAAAAGAGCATCCCCTCCATTTCCCGAAAGCACCGGTTCTCACGATGCCCTGACCTTTTTTCGCCCGCGCACCTGACCGATATTGGCGAGCAGAAGCAGCACAAAAACCGTACCGAACATCAGCGTGGAGAGCGCGTAAATTTCGGGGGTCACCTGACGCTTAACCATGGCGTAAATGGTCACCGAAAGCGTCTGCGCGGACGATCCCGAAGTGAAGTAACTGATGGCGAAATCGTCCAGAGATATGGTAAACGCCATCAGTGCGCCGGTAAATACCCCGGGCAAAATTTCCGGCAGCATCACCTTAAAAAATGCGGAAACCGGCGTGCAGCCCAGGTCAAGGGCAGCCTCATAAAGGTTTTTATCCATTTGCCGCAGTTTGGGACCCACCTGCAGCACAACATAGGGCACGCAAAATGTGATGTGCGCGATGCACAACGGAAGAAATCCCGGGCGTAACGCCGGAATCACGCGCGAAACCGCGACAAAGAGCAGCATAAAGGCCACGGCAGTCACGATTTCGGGATTCACCATGGGGATTTGATTGATCAGGCTGAACAGCCGGCGCGAACGACGTTTCATGGCATGAATCCCAATCGCCGCCATAGTACCGATCACGGTGGATACCAACGTAGCAATAAGGGCCACCTGCAAGGTAATCCTCAGCGAGGCGATGATTTCCTCATTTTGCATGAGCAGTGAATACCATTTTGTGGAAAAGCCCTGCCAGTTCATCGTCGTATACCGCGCGCTGTTAAAGGAAAAAACCACCACCAGAAGCAGCGGGATATACAGAATGGCAAAAACCAAGATGTTATATATTCGAGAGAAGATTTTCACGGTATCATTCCCCCCGAAAGATCGCTGTCATCCGAATCTGTTCTGCGGCTCGCCAGCATACTAATCAGCATAAGCACCATCAAAACCAGCGAGAGCGCCGACCCCACCGCCATATTGGGAGATTGTCCCACAAAGAGGCTTTCGATCACATCGCCGATCATCATGCGTTTCCCGCCGCCGAGCAGGGTGGAGATCACGAAAGAACTCAAGGAGGGAACCAGAACCATTGTAATTCCGTTTAATATGCCCGGCAGCGAAAGCGGCAGAAGGATGCGCCGGAAGACCTGAAAAATATTGGCGCCCAAATCCTGCGCGGCTTCGATTTCGCTCTGGTCGATTTTCACCATCACCGAATAAAGAGGTAAAATCATATAGGGAAGAAAATCATAGACCATGCCGAAAACGATAGCTCCATCGGTGTTGAGCATATTCAGCGGCCCGATACCGAACCACCCCAACACCTGGTTGATCAGCCCCGACGGTGAAATCAAAGCCTCGATGGCCGTGGTACGGAGCAGAAAATTCATCCACATCGGCAGCATCAAAAGCAAAATCATCGTTTGCTGCACATGGGCGGTTCGGCGGGAAATGGAAAACGCCAGAGGATAAGCGATAACGAGAGAGATAGCCGTTGTGAGCAGCCCAAGCCAGAGCGAGTACAAGATGGTCGAGACGTAAGAATCCCGCAGCAGTGTCTCTCCCGCTTCCTTGTCGTAGGCGAATATGGCGGCGATATTGTCCAGAGTAAAATGCCCGTTGGCATCGGTAAACGCAAACCACAGCACGATACCAATGGGAACCAGAGTGAAGAACAGCATCCATATCCCAAAAGGGGCGGCCAGCATACGTTGCTTTTTCATGATTCGCCCCCATTCTGCCCCAATTCGTCAAATTCCTCGGAATAGGAGCTGTAATCTCCGTAACGTCCGGAGTAAGCGGATTTTTTCATCACCTGAATTTCC
>CAZGXK010000104.1:0-2976 GCA_964529775.1 uncultured Eubacteriales bacterium | reverse complement strand
TACGCTCAAAAACACCGAAGTCTATCTGAGCTTGCCGGACGACACCAATCGGCTGATGGATGAATTGTGGCTCAAATTAAAACGATAGGGGGAGGAAATGCTATGTTGACCACATTGAAAAACGACCGTCTCACCGTCACTTCGGAATCCAAGGGAGCCGAGATGCAAAGCCTTGTCTCTTCCGATGGGATTTCGTATTTGTGGGACGGGCACGCGCCCTGCTGGGGCCGCCGGTCGCCGACACTGTTCCCCATCATCGGCTCACTGCGGGACGGCTTTGCCACATCGTCGGGGGGAGACATTCATCTGCCCAAGCATGGCTTTTGCCGCAGCGCGCCTTTTCAGGTTCTGCGACAGAGCTCCACGTCGGTGACCTATGTTTACACAGATACCCCAGAAACACGCGAGATGTATCCGTATGCGTTTCGCCTGCTGGTCACGCACTCGCTTGACGGATCGTCCGTCACCACCACATATACGGTTGAAAATACCGGGGATAAGCCCATGCCGTACTGTGTGGGAGGGCATCCGGCTTTTCACGTTCCCCTTGTCAAGGGAGAGCAATTTACGGATTATTCGGTGGAGTTCGATGAAAAAGAGACCGCGGACTGCCCGAAAGTCGATATGTCGTGCGGGCTGATCGACGACGGGTTGTGCAATCGCCTGCTCACCGATGAGAAGAGTTTTCGCTTAAACCATGTGCTTTTTCGCTCGGATGCTCTGATTTTCGACCATCTGACATCGAAGGGCGCCAAATTGATTTCCTCTGTTTCCGGACGCGGGGTGCACATCTCGTTTCCCGATTTTTGCACTTTCGCCATCTGGACCATGGTTGACGATCAGCCGTTTATCTGCTTCGAGCCGTGGCAGGGTAGCGCGACGCGTAAGAGCGAAGACGATTGCTTTGAGCACAAGCACGGTGCCTTGATCGCGCAACCCGGGGAGAGCAGAGATTTCTCCTATACCCTTACCGTGTTTTGAAATGTCGGCCAACGCAGTCAAAGCGGTTCTTTTCGATTGTGACGGGACATTGGTGGATACCCTTGAGGATATCGCCGGCGCCGTCAATACGGTTCTCGCGCAAAACGGGTACCTCGTGCATCCGGTGGATGCCTACAGGCGTTTTGTGGGAAACGGGGCGCGAAGACTTGTGGCTCTTGCGTCCGGCGCGGAGGAGGATGCGGAAATTAACCGCCTGCTCGCGCTTTTTACGGAAGTTTATGACCGTCGCTGCCTGGACAATAGCCGACCCTACCCCGGGGCGGTGCAGGCGGTCCACAATTTGAGAGAGGCGGGTATTTCTCTCGCCGTGATCACCAACAAACCGCAGAGGCAGGCGCAAAAAATTATTTTCCGCTTTTTTCCCGGCTGCTTTGAGTCTGTGCGCGGCGGGCTCCCGGATACTCCGAAAAAGCCGGATCCCCAGGCGGTGCTGCCGGTTTTGCAGGCGCTGGACGTCACTCCGCCGCAAGCGGTCATTATCGGGGATTCCGATGTGGATGTGCAAACTGCCAAAGCCATCGGATCGCCTTTTATCGGTGTTCCGTTTGGGTTTCGCGGCGAGAGCGAACTGAGATCGGCGGGCGCACGGGTCATGCTGCGCTCTTTTCGGGATTTGCCCGCACTGATATTCCGTCAAGGAGGTTGTGACAATGAGAATTTTATACCAGGGCGACAGCCTAACCGAGTGTAACCGTCACCCGGACATTCCGGATGATTTGGGGAACGGATATGTGGCCGTGGCCTCGCGCTACCTCGTCGAATGGTTCCCCAGACAGCGGTTTGAATTCATCAATCGCGGGGTGAGCGGGGACCGTACCTGGGAGCTGTTGCGCCGCTGGCAGAGGGACACCATCGATCTGCAGCCGGATATTATGACCCTGATGATCGGCGGCAACGATACCTGGAGACGGTATGATCGCAATGACCCGACTTCTGTGCCGGATTTTGAGCGCAATCTGCGCACTCTTCTTGATGATGTTCGGAGGAACACCAAAGCGAAAGTGCTGATGATCGAGCCGTTTTTGGTTCACGAGGATACGGATTTGTGGCGCGAGGATTTTGCCCCGAAAATCAACGCGTTTCGCCGGGTCGCGCGCGAATTTGCCGACGGCTATTTGCCCATGGACGGATTGATGGCGATGATGTGTGTGGAACAACCGCCCAAAACATGGTCTTTAGACGGTGTCCATTTGATTCAACCGGGTATTGAACGCATGGGCTTTTATGTGGCGGAAGCTCTGCGGCCGTTGGTAGAATCCCTGCTCAATGCTTAGGTTCACCGTGCTTGCCGTCGGGTCGCTCAAGGAGACGTATTGGACAGCGGCCTGTGAGGAATACATCCAACGGATGACTCCTTTTTGCCGCGTCGGTATTATTGAAGTGCCTGAATCCCCTTCGCTTCGGCACGCGTCCCCCGCTCAGCGGGAAGAGGCGATTCGCAGCGAGGGGGAGAGGTTGCTCAAAAAATGCCCTCCCGACGCCGTCCCTATTGCCCTCTGTATAGAAGGTGTACCCATGTCCTCCGAGCAGTTGGCGGGAACTATCGAGCGTTTTGCCGTCGGGGGTAAGGGCCATCTGGCTTTTTTAATCGGAGGCTCATGGGGACTTTCCCGGGAAGTCAAGGCATCGGCGCGGTTATGCCTTTCCATGTCCTCCATGACATTTCCTCACCAGCTGGCCAGAGTGATGCTCTGCGAACAGCTTTATAGAGTGACGCAAATCCTGAGCGGCGGCAAATATCATAAATAGGGATAAGAACATGTCGCTTGGAAAAAATTGCGCGCGAAAACGGTTTGCGCGGATACCGAGGATAAAGGCGGATGTTATGGTTGGCATTGTCAATATGACTATTTAAAAGAAGCGGATATTCGATTCTTATATAAGCAAGTAGCAGATATTAGTTCATTCAATGGAGAGCAATAAATGATTTACCGTGTAGATAATATCACTAAATCGTTCGGAGAGCACACAGCG
>CAZGXK010000103.1:2310-3187 GCA_964529775.1 uncultured Eubacteriales bacterium | reverse complement strand
CTGACCCGGCAGGCTGTCGATGACTATCATATGATCGAGGACGGCGACCGGATCGCTCAATTGGTGATCGCACCTTATGTGACCGGCGAATTTAAGCCATCCGATACGTTGGACGATACCGCACGGGGAGAGGGAGGATTCGGCTCTACGGGAGTGTAAGGGGCCGAATTTCAGATGGCAGCGTACGATAAGGTCACGGTTCAAAAAATGGCGAAAATAACGCCCCGCATTCCCCCGGGCGTGTCTTCCGGATGGACAGTGTGAAAAGCCCTTTGCCGAGCCCCGTAAGGAGAAGTGCCGAACATGAAATTTCAAAAATGTCGCGCGTGGTACGGCCGTCACCGGAAATGGCGGAATATGCTCATTCTCGGACTGATTCTGGCCTTTTCTTTCCTCTGCATTTACCGGGTGGTCAAAACATCCGTGCTGGACAAAAGTTACGCGTCCTCCGCTTCTCTTCACGAGGAGACGGTGGTGGCGCTGGGCGACGGAGGAGTGATTACCCAGTCGTTTGCCGCAAACGACGCGCTGCAAACGGTCGCGGTCGTGCCCAAAAAAACCGACGGCGACTCACTCATAAATGGAGAACTGACACTGGAACTTCTGGACGAAAACGGGGAGTGTGTGCGCACCGGCATCTTACAGGGAGAACAGCTGGCCGGGGATCAGCTGGTTTTTACTTTTTCCGAATATGTGCTCGGCGCGCGCGGCCATACCTATACGCTGAAACTGACGGCATCGCTTCCCGAAGGCGCTTTGCAGCTCGCCGCTTCCACATATAATGTCTACGACGGAGGCCGTATGTCGGTCGACGGGGAAGAGGCAGCGGGGGATCTTGAATTTATCGTGTATTCGCCGGCATACGCGTTTGTGACGC
>CAZGXK010000103.1:0-2300 GCA_964529775.1 uncultured Eubacteriales bacterium | reverse complement strand
GAGCGTGATTCTGATTGCCGGAGTGCTTTTGGTGTATTGGCTGGCAGTGATCAAAAGAGTCAAGCTTCAGTATGTTTTTGTGGCATCGGTTATTTTACTGGGTTTCGCGCTCGGCGGCATCATATCCCCTTTTAAGGTGCCGGATGAACAGGGCCATTATGAGACCGCATACCGCTATTCCAATATGATGCTGGGGGTGGACGGTTATCGGACGGAAAGCGGCGGATTGCTGATGCGCGCCTGTGATACGGCGAGGTCTCCCCTTTTTCTGAAAAGTAAAGCGTCCCCTTATTACGCGATTTCCACGGTCAGCTCATGGGCCGCCACGGTTAACGACATCTTTGCCAAAGCAGGCGATGAAACTCTCGTGGAGGTATACGGGTCGAGCATAGGCAATATCGGGCAGTATCTGCCTTCTGCGCTGGGCATCTCGCTGGGCAGACTTCTGCATCTCGGGATGGTTCCCACCTTTACCCTCGGAAGACTGTTTAATTTTGCGGTGTTTGTGATTCTCACCGCGGTCGCCATCAAGCTGATGCCGTTTGGGCAAACGATTTTGTTTTCCGTCTCCATGTTGGCGATGACCCTGCAGCAGGCGATGTCTTTTTCTTACGATTGCCTCATCAACGGCTTGGCTTTTCTCTTCATCGCCTTGGTACTTCATACCGCCTACGATGCCCACTCCAAACTTTGGGCCTGTTTGCTTGGCTTGTGTGTGTGCGGCGGATGGCTGATGACCGCTAAAGCGGGAATTTATATTTTGCTCTGTGCCTTGGCCTTACTCCTGCTCAGGCGCCGGTCGATCTCTTTGAAAAAACGTTGGCTGTGCATTTTGGCGGTGGCTGCGGCGGCAGTGGTATCTTTGATCGTCTTTAATTTGCCGAACATTCTGAAGACCGTCACCAATCAACGTTCGGAGGCGGCGGTCAGCAGCCAGTATGCTTTTTCCTATATCCTGACCCATCCGAAAGAGTTTATTATGATGATCCTGCGCACGTTCTATCAGCGCAAGAGCTACTATTTTTCGACCATGCTTGGGGGCTCTCTTTGCTGGCTGAATCTCCCCATGGAATTTATCTATTTGGCGTTGTCCGTCATCTTTCTCCTGCTCAGCGCCACCATGCGGGAGGGGGAAACGCTTACTCTTCGCAAGAGGGATAAGGTGCTATTCCTGTCGATCGTCGGGTTCTCTCTCCTGTTCCTGTTTGCGGTGGCACTCACTTGGACTCCTCTCGGCAGCAGCACGATCGAGGGCATCCAAGGGAGATATTTTCTCCCTCTGCTCCCTCTTTTGCTGTTGGTTCTTCGCACACCGAAAATCCAAATGCATCCAGGTTTCGAGCGAACTCTCTGTGTCGCTCAGGTGACCGTATCGATTTTCGCATTCACCAATCTGATGTTTACCATTCTTTCCTATTAGCGTTGCCACTGTGACCTACTGTGGAATGTTCTGTCGGGCAGACCGCCGGGAGAAATCGGATGACGACCGCCGTCAACGTTTTTTCGATGGTCGTCCGGTACTTGACAAGTTTGCCTTTTTTCTGTATCATTATTTTATCACCGAAAGAAAGGGAGAGGTCGTGAATGGGAACATTACGTCAGCTGAAAAGCGCCATGAAGCAGGATGAGCATCTGCGCGAATTTCTGGTGCGCTCCAATCGGCATGAAATTTTGCTGGATCTGGATGGCGATAAGGCACCGGACATCGCACTGCTCGATACCGAGGGCAGCGGCGATATCAACGCCATCGCCGTGGATCTCACGGGCAACGGGGAATTCAATTTTTATTTGGTGGACCACGACGGCAACGGCATTCCCGATGAGATTTCCTATTATCACGACGGCGACGATATGCCGGTGAATTCGGTATTCGGGCGTTCGGTCGAAACGGGACTGGTGTCCGGTGCCGCCCGCATTCACGGATTGCTGACGGCGGCGGATTTGGCGGCGAACGATATTCTTGAAGCTTTGCAGGAACTGGAGAACTACATCGATGAGGAATACGCCAAATTTGCGAAGGAAAACGGGATAGAGTAGGAAGATACAGGACGGAACAGGGAGCAGCATACAGAAGGCGCCGCGAGGTCATAAGCGGCGCTTTTTTGTGCGCCGCGCTCTTCGCGTACCCGGCATAGTGCCATGCGGGAGGGATTTCAAGAGAGTTTGACGAGCTGATTTTGGGTGAGTGATGGGAATATTAAACAAAAACTCTCCTATGTTTATCGGTCTGTTGTGGCAATCTCCCAAACTCCCGAAAAAGTGGAAAAAAAGGGAGAGGAGGGGGTTGACAAAGGAGGAGA
>CAZGXK010000102.1:0-3240 GCA_964529775.1 uncultured Eubacteriales bacterium | reverse complement strand
CCCGGCAACGATATGCGCTTCATGCCCGAAAAGGTGGAGGCATCGCGCAATTTCGCGAACAAGCTGTGGAACGCCTCCCGCTTTGTGCTGATGAATCTGGGGGAGGATGAGGTCCCGCTCACGCTGCCGGCTGATCTGCGTCTGGAGGACCGCTGGATTCTCTCCAAGTACAACGCGCTGGTGCGCGCGGTGACCGATAATCTGGAAAAATTCGAGCTCGGCATCGCCGTGGGCAAGCTGTATGATTTTATCTGGGACAGCTACTGCGACTGGTATATTGAGCTGTGCAAATCGCGCCTGCAGGGCGAGGGCGCCGGCGACGCGAGACGGGTGCTCTGCTATGTGATGCGGGGGATGCTCGCGCTGCTCCACCCGTTTATGCCGTTCATCACCGAGGAGATCTGGCAAAAACTTCCGCACGAGGGGGAGGCGCTGACGATTTCCCCGTGGCCGGAATACACCGACTCTCTCTGCTTTGCCGACGAGGAGCGCGAGATGGAGCGCATCATGGAGGCAATTCGCGCCATTCGCAACCGCCGCGCGGAGATGCACGTCCCGCCGTCCAAAAAGGCGGAGGTCTTCATCGAGACCCCGTTTGAGGAGACTTTCCGCGAGGGCGTTCCGTTTATGACGCGCCTCGCGTCCGCCTCGGAAGTGCACGTGGGGGAGAGCCTTCCCGCCAAGGGCGCGGTGAGCATTGTCACCCCCGACGCCACCGTCCGCATTCCGCTCGACGAGCTGGTGGACAAGGCGGAGGAGACGGCCCGCCTGGAAAAAGAGGCGCAGACGGTGCAAAAGCAACTCGACGGCGTGAGAACTCGGCTGGCGAATCCCTCTTTCACCGAAAAGGCGCCCGCCGACGTGGTCGCCACCGCGAGGGAGCAGGAGGCCAGGTTGTCCGAGAAACTTCAGATGCTGCGCCACAGTATGGAGGCGCTCGGCTGATGGAGGGCGGAAAATTATACGCCTACGAGATGCACGTGCACTGCTCCGAGTGCAGCGCGTGCGCGCAAAGCGGCGCCCTGGAGATGGTGCGTGCCTTCGCCAAGGCGGGATATGCCGGCATGGTGATGACCGATCACTCCTGCACCGGGAACAGCGCGATTCCGCGCCGCTGGCCGTGGGAACGGAGAATCAGGCGGTACGACGAGGTGTACCAAAAGGCGAGGCGCGAGGGCGAAAAGCTGGATTTTGACGTGCTGTTCGGCTGGGAGCACAGTTACGGCGGCGGCAAGGAAGTGCTCACCTACGGCATTGAACCCGATTTTCTGCTGAATCACCCGGAGATCCCCGAACTGAGCCTCGCACAGTATGTGCGGCTCGTGCACGAGGCGGGCGGCTATGCGGCGCAGGCCCATCCCTACCGCAGCCGGGAGTATATCGAGGACGAGGCGCCGCCCCAGCCGGAACTGCTGGACGGGGTGGAAGTGTACAATGCCGCCAACGGCCCCTGCGAAAACGCCAAGGCGATGCTGCTCGCCGTCGCGCACGACCTCGGGATGATTTCCGGCTCCGATTCCCATCATGCCGCCGTGAATGTCGGGCGCGCGGGAATGGCTTTTCCGCACCGTCTGCGCACCAACGGGCAGCTGGTTCTCGCCCTGAAAGCGCGGGAGGGAAAGCTGATCGCGGACGGCAGGCTGGTACAGACGATGGACGATTTTTTGCGGGCAAGGCCCTAAAAATTCGGGGGGCGTTGTCCCTTAGTCTCCGCGGGAAAAAGGCGGGAGTGGCGGAATGGCAGACGCGCCGGTCTTAGGAGCCGGTTCTCCACAGAGTGTGGGTTCAAGTCCCATCTCCCGCACCAGAAAAAGCCCGGGCGCGCACGCGCTTCGGGCTTTTGGCACAGAGAAGCAGAGGAAATACGGCATGGCCGTGCCGCCGTGCAGCGCAAGCCCGGAGGGAAAGCATTTTTCCCTCCGGGCTTGCGGGCTAAGAACCTATTTTTATTTTGTCAGGAGGACTTTGCAAAAATTCTTTTTCCCGCGCCGGATGACCACGCCGTCTTCGGCCAAGTCGGATTTGCTCAGGCAAAAACGGATATCGCTTACTTTTTCGCTGCCGCAGGCGACCCCGCCCTGCTCCACCGCTCTGCGCGCCTCCGACTTGGAGGTCACCAGACGTGTCCGCACCAGCAGAGAGAGAATATCGATTGCGTCGTCGGTGAAATCGGCGTCCGTGAGCGTTATGCTTGGCATATGTTCGGCGTTTCCCTTGCCGAACAGCGCGCGCGCCCCGGCCTGCGCCTTCTTTGCCTCTTCCTCGCCGTGCACCAGTTCGGTCAGCTCATAGGCGAGAATCTCCTTGGCGGCGTTCAGCCGGTTCCCCTCCCAGCCCGACATCTCGTCGATCTGTTCGAGCGGGAGAAAAGTGAGCATTTTCAGGCATTTGAGCACGTCCTCGTCGGCCACGTTGCGCCAGTACTGGTAAAAATCGAAAGGCGAAGTTTTGTTTGGATCCAGCCAGACGGCGCCGGACTGGGTTTTGCCCATCTTTTTTCCCTCGGAGTTGAGCAGAAGCGGGAAGGTCATCGCGAAAGCGTTTTCCCCGAGCTTGCGGCGGATGAGTTCGGTGCCGAAGAGCATATTGCTCCATTGATCGTCTCCGCCGAACTGCATCCGGCACCCGTATTTTCGGTACAGCTCGTAGAAATCGTAGCTCTGCATGATCATGTAGTTGAATTCCAGAAAACTGAGCCCGCGCTCCAGGCGCTGCTTGTAACACTCCGCGGCGAGCATACGGTTGACGCTGAACTGGGGACCCACGTCCCTGAGCAGTTCGATATAATTGAGCCGGCAGAGCCATTCGGCATTGTTGACCATCAGCGCCTTGCCGCCGGAAAAATCGATGAAGCGGCTCATCTGCTTTTGGAAGCATTCGGCGTTGCGGGCTATGGTTTCCGGCGTCATCATCCGCCGCATATCCGTGCGCCCGGAAGGATCCCCGACCATGGCCGTTCCTCCGCCGATGAGCGCGATGGGGCGGTTCCCCGCCATTTGCAGGCGCTTCATCAGGCCCATCGCCATGAAATGCCCCACATGCAGACTGTCCGCCGTCGGGTCAAAGCCGATGTAAAAGGTTGCGCCGCCGTGATCGATTTTTTCGCGGATTTCCTCTTCATCGGTCACCTGCGCGATCAGACCGCGCGCCTGTAACTCGTCAAACAAATTCATCGTCACAACTCCCGTGCAGCAATATGCCCCGCCGCATTCCGGGCGGAGGTGGGACTAAAAAAACCGG
>CAZGXK010000101.1:0-3366 GCA_964529775.1 uncultured Eubacteriales bacterium | reverse complement strand
CGCCGGTTTCCGGGTGTAGCTCAGTCGGTAGAGCGCGTGGTTTGGGACCACGAGGCCGCTGGTTCGAGACCAGTCACTCGGACCACACCGCGGCGGGTCGTCAGGCGGCCCGCCGCGGTTTTGTCTGCCCTCAGCGCCCGAGGCGCACGATGCCCCGTGCGTTCGGGTCGTCGCGGATGATTTTCCCGCCGCCGGCGAAAGGCGGCAAAACAAGCGCAAAACGGGCCGCTTTCGGAAAACGGAACCCGTTTTGCG
Source organism: uncultured Eubacteriales bacterium (assembly GCA_964529775.1). Taxonomy (GTDB): domain Bacteria; phylum Bacillota; class Clostridia; order Oscillospirales; family Acutalibacteraceae; genus RGIG1959. The sequence goes on along the minus strand of CAZGXK010000101.1, from coordinate 3,111 downwards.
CAAAGATTGTTGTGGTCTGTGGCAAATGCGTGAGCGCCCGCCTCAGTGCGTGAGGATAAACATCGCGAGGAACAGCGCGCAAATCACATAGGTGCCGGGCTTCACATCCTTGATCTTGCCCGAGCAGAGCTTGATGAGCAGGTACGAGATAAGCCCCAGCCCTATGCCGTAGCTGATGTTGTAGGTGAACGGCATCATCGCCGTGGTCAGGAACGCGGGCACGGCGGCCGAGGGATCGTTCCAGTCCACATTCTTCAGGCTGCCGATCATCAGTACGCCCACATAAATCAGCGCGGCGGCGGTGGCGCAGGAGGGAATCAGCTGCGCCACGGGGCTCAGGAACATCGCCACGAGGAACAGCCCCGCCGTCACCAGCGAGGAGAGGCCCGTTCTGCCGCCCTCGGCGACGCCGGCGGAGGATTCCACATAGGTGGTCACGGTGGAGGTGCCGCAGATGGCGCCGGTAGTGGTGGCGATGGCGTCTGCCAGCATGGCGCGGTTCATATTCGGCACATTGCCGTCTTTATCCAGCATATTGCCTCTGGCGCAGGCGCCGTAGAGGGTGCCCATGGTGTCGAACATATCCACCATGCAGAACGCGAGCGCCGTGGTGGCGAACGCCAGCACAAGGTTGGCCGTCGAGTGATTGGCGAGGTAGCCCGAGAAATCGAATCCCTCGGTGAACACCTTAAACACCGATTCCCGGCCGAACTCGGCGAACGCCTCCAGCGGGTTCGAGAAGGTGATCCCCGGGTTGAATCCGGCCACAGTGAAGCCCAGCAGATAGTAGAGCACCGCGCCGCCGATGATGCTGTAGAGGATGGCGCCCTTCACCTTCTTGTGCGAGAGCACGGTGGCGGCGATCAGCGTGATAAACGTGACGACAATCGGCATCACGGCGCCCCATTCGAAGTTTTCGGAGAGCACGTTGAAGGAGTGCAGATTCACGAGCGTGGAATCGTCGTTCACCACGAGCGAGACGTTTTGCAGCCCCACAAAGGCGATGAACAGCCCGATGCCGGCGGGTATGGCCGCCTTGACGGCGGCGGGGATGGCGTCGAAAATCAGCTTGCGCAGCCCCGTGACGGTGAGCAGGATGAACAGCAGCCCGTCCACCAGCACGAACACCAGCGCGTTGGCGTAGCTGAAGCCCATCCCCATGCACACGGTGTACACAAAGAAGGCGTTCAGCCCCATGCCGGAGGCCTGCGCCAGCGGCAGATTGGCGAGCAGCCCGATGAGCACCGTGCCGATGACCGCCGAGAGCGCCGTGGCGATGTAGATGGCGCCGTAGCTCACCCCGAGATCCTGGAACATTCCCGGGTTGACCATCAGAATGTACGCCATCGCCATGAACGTGGTGACACCGGCGAAGACCTCCGTTCGGACGGTGGAACCCCTCTCGCGGATCTTGAAAAATTTCTCCACAATGTTTCCCTCCGTTTCAAAGTTCTGCGCCGCCCGGGGCGGAGCGCCTTCCGGCGGCACGGCGGGGGAACGGTCGCCCACTCTCCCTTTTTTATTGTACCATGCGCGCGCCTGAAAATCAATTCCCATTTCTCAAAAAAAAAGAGGTTGCCCCGGCGGGTTTCCCTGCCGGGGCAAAGGTTAAAGTTGTCGCAATCTTCGTGTCGGCTCTTACGCGGCGGCAGTGAAGCGCGTGAACTCCATTACGGTTCAGTAGGAGGCACTTCCGGCTGTGTGGAGCCGTTCGGGTACAAGCCGTCCGGCACTTCTCCGGCGACTTTCAGATACAGGCCGTACGCCAAATCCATGGTCACGTCTTGCTCGGTGGCTGTCTCATCCAGTCCGAGTTCTTCCCTGATTTCCGGTTTGAGCTCAGAGAGGCCCGCGGCCACGAGGTACGCGTCCAGCGCCTTCTGCACATCCGGCGTCACCTCCGGCTCCGGCCCGGGTCCGGGCTCCTCGGGAGAGGCGGCAACGTGCAGATCGTTGACGGTGATGGAGTTGTTGTTCGAGACATACAGCGAAACCTGCTTGAAGGTGAGCTGCGTATCGTTCGCGAGATAGTGTGTGCTGTCGCGGCCCATCAGCTGCGTGAGCACGGCGGAGAGCGGCACGGAACCCTTGGTGGTTCCCGTCAGATCATTATGGGCGATGGTCGCGGGAACAGCTTCGATAAGATCCGAGAGATAGACATATACACCGCTAGAATACTTCGGATCGAGTTCGGAGAGAGTGCCGTGGTTTACGTCGAAATAGAAGACGATATCCGCCACTCCAACCTCCGAGAGGTCGTAATAGAGCGAGTTGCCCGCGATATCCGAGGTTTTGTTCATCGCGTGGTCCGCAAAGACCCATCCGCCTTCGTTGGTGCCGGCGGTCACTTTGATGCCTTCGCCCTCTTTAGTGACGGTCGCTTCGCCTTCCCTCACCACAAATTTCTCGGGGTCGGTCGGCAGGAACTCGGTGTCGGGCTCCGGTTCCGGCTCTACGGGCGTGGTGTCCACAATTTCCAGTGCGCGCAGCGTCACTTTGGCACCCGCCGCCGGATAGACCGAAACTTGGTTGAGCTTAATCTCGGTGCTGCCCTCGCTCACTACTCCGTCATCGATATTGGTCTGCCTCTTGAGGAAGCCCGCCAGCACATCGCTCATCGGAATCGTGCCGGAAACGACGCCGGTGATTTTGTTCTTCAAATCTCCCAGCATATCGCCGAGATAACCGTAGTGGGAATCGTCGAGGTAGAAGACCACATCGGTGGTGCCCTCAACCGTCATATCGTATTTCAGCGATTTGCCTTCCACGGGGATGGTCATGTCGATCTTGTGGTCGAAGAAGTGGTAATCGTCCTCCGAGTTCGAGAAGACATAGCCGCCGTCGGCGTTGTCGTCAACGGTACCCGTCCCATTGCGGACAATCCAGCCCTCTTTCGTCTCGGGCATCAAAGCGGTGTCGGGTTCGGGTTCCGGTTCCGGCTCGGGTTCGACATAGCCTACCGGCGCGGAGCCGAGGAAGAGGTAATTCAGTACAGGGCCTGCACCGTTAGAATATACCGTTACGGCTTTAATCATTTCTTTAGTAATAGAAGCTGCACCGTTAGATGTGTTCAAATACTTGGTAATATCCACACATCCGGTGTCGGGACCT
>CAZGXK010000100.1:0-3408 GCA_964529775.1 uncultured Eubacteriales bacterium | reverse complement strand
GCTGATGACGGGAAATGCCGAGGTCGTTTTCGAGGGAGAAGTCGAGATTTGAGGCGGTCCATGTCGGTTCTCACTGTCTTATGCCGCTCGACTGAAGGAGGTTACGCAATATGGCCATCAATATCCATTACCGCGATGTCCAAGACAGCTATTTGTTTTCCCGTATTTCCCGGAAAGTGGCGGATTATGAAAAAGCTCACCCCGAGGCGGATATCATTAAACTGGGTATCGGCGATGTCACCTTGCCTCTGTGTGATGCCGTGATTAAGGCCATGCATACCGCGGTGGATGACATGAGCCGAAAGGAAACCTTTCGCGGCTATGCTCCCGAACAGGGGTACGATTTCCTGAGAACGGCGATTTGGCGCTATTATACAGACCGCGGTTTACCGGTGGAATATGACGAGATTTTTGTCAGCGACGGCGCCAAAAGCGATCTCGGCAATATTTTGGATCTTTTTGACGCCTCTAATACCGTTTTCATTCCCGACCCTGTTTATCCGGCGTATGTAGATACCAATGTGATGGCAGGTCATGACATTCGGTATATGGACGCGAATGAGCAGAACGGGTTTCTCCCGATGCCGGACGACCGCGTTAGGGCGGATATTATCTATCTGTGTTCTCCCAATAATCCTACCGGTGCGGTTTACAACGCAAGGCAGCTTCAGGCGTGGGTAGATTACGCAAACGCTACGAACGCCGTGATTCTCTTCGACGCTGCCTACGAATCGTTTGTTTCGGAAGATTTGCCGCGCAGTATTTTTGAGATAGAGGGGGCTCGGAAGTGCGCGGTGGAGTTTTGCTCTTTGTCTAAGACAGCCGGCTTTACCGGTACCCGCTGCGGGTATACCGTTGTTCCCAAATCTCTCATCCGCGACGACATGAATCTCAATCACATGTGGCTGCGTCGGCAAACCACAAAATTCAACGGAGTGGCCTATATCGTTCAGCGCGGTGCCGAGGCCGTGTTCAGCCGGGATGGACAAAAGCAGATTCGCGAAAACATCGCATATTATCGCGAAAATGCCTGGGTGATTGCGTCGGCTTTGCGGGAGCTTGGCATTGGGTATACCGGAGGCTCTAATTCCCCCTACATCTGGATGAAATGCCCCGACCATATGACGTCGTGGGATTTCTTTGATGTTTTGCTCGAAAAAGCCAACGTCGTCGGCACTCCGGGGGAGGGATTTGGCCGTAACGGAGAGGGGTTCTTCCGACTCACCGCTTTTGGAGATCATGCGCGTACCGTCGAGGCGGTTAAGCGAATCCGTGCGCTTTTAGAATAATCCGTCGCAAAAGACTATACCGCACCCTATGTCTTCGGCAGGTCCTGCTGAAATCTGCCCTTGACGATGGGTGCGGTATGGCTTTATTTTTCTAAGAATGGCTGCTACTTATTCCTTCCCCCTCTTTTTCGCGCGTGTATTCGAGCAATCCGCCTGCAAGCAATATGGCCGTTTGTCGCTCGGAGAAACCACCGTGCAGGAAAATCTTCTTGCCGGTGGTGAGATTGTGAAGCACAATTGGTTCGCGATATTGCAGCCGTTTTCTGATATCCGGCAAGCACAAATTGTCGCCCAAAGACACCAAATTGTAATCCTCTGCGCGTTCAAAAGTCAGAGGCAAAATCCCGGCGTTAATGAGATTGGCCACATGTATACGCGCAAACGACTGTACAATAACCGCTTTGATGCCCAGGTACATGGGGGCGAGCGCCGCGTGTTCGCGGGAGCTGCCCTGTCCGTAGTTGACGCCGCCGATAATGATGCCCTTTCCCGCTTTGTGGCATCTGGCGGGGAAGTCCGGGTCGCAACGGGTAAAGCAGTGCTCCGAAATGGCGGGGATATTGGACCTGAGCGGCAAAATCTTCGATCCTGCGGGCATGATGTGGTCGGTTGTGATATTGTCTCCTACTTTCAGCAGCACCGCCGCTTCCACAGACTCTTCCAGAGGAGCGATCTTGGGGAAGGGTCGAATATTCGGGCCGCGAACCACCTGAACGCTGTCCATGTCCTCTTGTCGGACGGGAGGCACGATCATATTGTCGTTGATCAAAAAGCAGTCGGGCAGTGCAACATAGGGCTCTTCGCCGAGCGACCTCGGGTCGGTCAGCACACCGGCGAGAGCGGATGCGGTCGCAACTTCCGGGCTGACGAGATAAACCCGTCCGTCCGCTGTGCCGGATCTGCCCTCAAAGTTTCGGTTAAATGTGCGCAAAGAGACGCCCGCGCTGTTGGGGGATTGCCCCATGCCGATACACGGGCCGCAGGCGCATTCCAGTATCCGCGCTCCGGCTCCGATCAAATCGGCTAACGCGCCGCTATCCGCCAACATGGTATACACCTGCTTGGAACCCGGGGCAATGGCTAGGCTCACATTCGGATGTACCGTTTTTCCTTTGAGCATGGCGGCGACCTTCATCATATCCGCCAGTGAACTGTTGGTGCAAGAACCGATGCAGCACTGGTCGATTTTCATCGGGCCAAGTTCTTCCACGGTTTTCACGGCGTCGGGAGAATGGGGACAGGCCGCCAGAGGAACCAGCGATGACAAATCGATGTCGAGCACCTCGTCGTAGCGAGCGTCATCGTCCGGCTGAAGGGGACTCCAGTCCCTCTCCCGGCCCTGCGCGCGCATAAACTCACGGGTGATCTCGTCCGAGGGGAATAGGGACGTCGATGCGCCGAGTTCGGCTCCCATATTGGTGATTGTGGCACGTTCTGGGACGCTGAGTGTCTTCACACCGTCTCCTCCATACTCTATAATTTTGCCAACTCCGCCCTTGACCGATAAGAGGCGCAACACCTCCAGAATCACGTCTTTAGCGGCTACCCAGGCGGAGAGCTTACCATGCAGATTGATGCGCACCATTTTGGGCATGGTAATGTAATACGGACCGCCGCCCATGGCGACCGCCACGTCCAACCCTCCCGCGCCGAAAGCCAGCATTCCAATTCCGCCGCCGGTTGGAGTATGGCTGTCCGATCCGATCAGGGTTTTCCCGGGAATTCCAAAACGCTCTAAATGAACCTGGTGACAAATACCGTTGCCGGGCCGTGAAAAATAGATGCCGTGCTTTCGGCAGACGGTTTGAATAAAGCGATGGTCGTCCGCGTTTTCAAACCCGGTTTGCAGGGTATTATGGTCAATATACGCGACGGAAAGTTCGGTTTTGACTCTGGGCACTCCGATGGCCTCAAATTCAAGATACGCCATGGTACCGGTGGCATCCTGAGTGAGGGTCTGGTCGATTCTCAGGCCGATTTCGCTGCCGACCGTCATGTCGCCGCTGACCAGATGCTCTTGTATGCATTTTTGCGCAAGGGTCAGTCCCAATTTTTTTCACTCCTTTAATACATTTGGCTCTCAAAATCTTCCCAATGTATTATATGTTTTTTTGCGTGA
>CAZGXK010000099.1:0-3716 GCA_964529775.1 uncultured Eubacteriales bacterium | reverse complement strand
CACGGTTCTGTGGGAGGTCGGCTGGCCAACTAATGGCCAGCCTCCTACCCGATTTTATCTCTGAAAGTCAGGTATTATACACGATTTTCATTCGCTTGACAAGAGGTTTTCGGCAAAGAGATGAAATCTTTGGATTGAAGCCGGGGTAAAATTATGTTATACTTTATTTATCAATGCGGATGAAGGAGAGAGTATGGCATGGGGACACCGCATAACGAGGCAAAACTAGGGCAGATTGCAAAGACGGTCGTGATGCCGGGAGATCCGCTGCGTGCAAAGTGGATTGCCCGGGAATTTTTATCCGGGAGCGAGTGCGTCAACACAGTGCGCGGGATGCTCGCCTATACTGGAACTTATGGCAACCGCCGGATGACGGTGATGGGGCACGGTATGGGAATGCCGTCTGTGGGCATCTATGTGCATGAGCTGTATCACGAGTATGGAGTCGAGACGATTCTACGGGTGGGATCTGCCGGGGGCATAGCGGACGATATCCGCGTACACGATATCGTGCTCGCCATGGGAGCCTGCACCGATTCCGCCTACGCGCGGCAGTTTGGCCTGCCGGGGTCATTTGCCCCGATCGCAGATTTCGGACTGCTTCAAAGAGCGGTGGCCATCGCGCTCGACCGCGGTCAGAAGGTAAAAGTGGGAAACATTCTGAGTACCGATGTATTTTATCAGGCGGACGAAACGGCGAACGACCGCTGGAAAGCGGTGGGGGTGCTCGCGGTGGAGATGGAGACGGCGGCATTGTATATGGAAGCAGCGGCGGCCGGCAAAAAGGCACTCTCGCTTCTCACAGTCTCCGACCACTTGTACACCGGCGAGGCGCTCTCTCCGCAGGAACGGCAAACCGGTTTTTCAGATATGGTAAGGCTCGCACTCGAAATACCGGATTGAAGGGGGCACTCCTAATGGAGGAACGGTCGGGCAAAAATTTGGAAGAAATGCACGGCAGTGTCGACCATATCGTCTTTCGGAACGAGGATACCGGCTGGACGGTGATGGAAGTGGATACAGAAGACGGCCCGCAAAAGGTTGTGGGGGAGCTTCCGTCCGTCGCCGCGGGGGAGACGGTTGCGCTGCGGGGGAGATTTGTGGAACACCCGTCTTTCGGCAGGCAGTTTCGCGCCGAGACCTGCGAACGACATCTCCCCACCGATACCTCTGCCATGGTTCGCTATCTCGCTTCCGGAGCCGTTAAGGGGGTCGGACCTTCCACCGCGCTTCGCATTGTGGAGAAATTCGGTGAGCAAACGTTTCAGATTATGGAAAAAGAACCGCAGCGTCTTTCCGACGTAAAGGGGATTTCTCCGCAGAAAGCTCAAGATATCGGTGAGGCTTTTGCCTCTCATTTTGAGCTTCGGGAAATTATGCTCGCCTTCGCCGGCTACGGACTGACCCCGTCGGAAGCGGTTCGGTGCTACCGAAAATGGGGGGCGCGGGCGGTGGAGACCATCCGCCAAAACCCCTATCTTCTCTGTAGCGGCGGGATGCGCATCTCATTTGAGCGTGCGGACGCCATGGCGCAGGAATTGCACTGTGCGTCCGACGACCCGCGCCGGGTGGCGGCGGGGATCCTCTATGTCCTTCGGCATAACACGGCAAACGGACACACCTGTTTGCCGCAACATAAGCTGATTCCAACGGCGGCGGAGATGCTGCGGGTGGACGAACAGACGGTGGCATCTCAACTGACGGCGCTTGAACTTCGTCTGGACATACGCCGTCTCTCCTCGCCGGAGGAGATTTACTGGTCTTTACCGCCTTATTACCGTGCGGAGAAGACGATTGCACGTTGCCTGTCCGCTCTTGCCGAACGAGAACCTACTCCGAGGGAAGGCGTTGAAGAGCGGCTGAAGGAACTGGAAAAGCAAAGCGGCATTGTGTATGAGCAAGCGCAGAGGGAGGCTATTTTGCGGGCAGTGCGTGGCGGAGTGCTCATTCTCACGGGCGGGCCGGGCACCGGTAAAACCACCACTCTCAAGGGCATTCTCGCTCTGCTGGAGAGTTACGGAGAACGGGTACTGCTCTGCGCCCCCACAGGGCGGGCTGCCAAGCGTATTTCGGAGCTGACGGGAACCGAGGCAAAAACCATTCATCGCCTTTTGGAAGTGCAATGGGGAGAAGAGGAAGATCTGGTCTTTGCCCGCCATGCGCACAATCCTCTTGAGGCGGACGCCGTGGTGGTCGATGAACTCTCCATGGTGGATGTTTTGCTGTTTCAGAGCCTTCTCGACGCTCTGCCCGCCAAGTGCCGTCTGATTTTAGTGGGAGATGCCGATCAGCTGCCGGCGGTCGGCGCCGGAAGGGTGCTCGGTGATCTGTTGGAGAGCGGAAAAATTCCCACGGTACAGCTGACCCGTGTGTTCCGTCAGGCGCTGGAAAGCCATATTGTGGCGAGCGCGCACCTCATCGTCGCGGGAAAATATCCTTCGCTTGCCTACCAAGACGGGGATTTTTTCTTCCTGAGGCGGGACGATATTCCCTCGGTCGCCAATACAGTGGAAGATTTGTGTGTGCGCCGCTTGCCGGAACGGTACGGATACACATTGCACGAGGGAATTCAGATTCTCTGTCCGTCACGCAAAGGAGAACTCGGGACGGCATCGCTCAACGCAAGATTGCAGTCCCTTGTCAATCCCTCGAAGCAGAAGAAGGCGGAACTGACGGTAAACGGTGTGGTTTTGCGTACCGGGGACAAGGTGATGCATACCCGTAACAATTATGAAATCACATGGACAAAAGACGACGGGGAGATGGGAAACGGAGTGTTCAACGGGGACATCGGACGGCTGGAAGAGGTGGATTCCAGAGAAGGAACTCTGAGAGTGCGCTACGACGATCGGGTCGCCTTTTACGACCGGGAGGATGCGTCCGATCTCGAACTCGCCTACGCGGTGACAGTTCACAAAAGTCAGGGCAGCGAATTCGACGCTGTTGTGCTCCCTCTGTGCGCGGTCCCACCGCTGCTTTGCTATCGGCAGCTTTTGTATACCGCGGTAACCCGGGCGCGCAAACTGCTGATACTTGTGGGCCGCACTGATGTGCTGCACCGTATGGTGGATAATTATCGCAAAACGCTGCGCTATACCGGTCTGAAAATCATGCTTTGCGGGGAAAAGCCATGACACGCGGCGAGTGGAAAGAGAGCCTGTTACGCGCGTTCTTTCCCCGCCGATGTGCCTATTGCGGCAAGGTGATCGGCAAAAACGACCGCGCGTGCCGAGAATGTCTGCCTGTGCTTCCTGTGATGCAGCCTCCTTACTGCCCCTTTTGCGGGGTGACCCGGTCGCTTTGCACCTGCCGTGGGCATCGCCGTGCTTTTGACGGGTGTATTTCCGCCATGCGTTACGAAAGCGGCGCGCGAAGAGCGATTTTGCGCCTGAAGGAACACCGCGAGACAGATATCGTGGATGCGATGGCTGAGGAAATGGCGCAAAGTTTTCGCGAGCGAGCGGGCGCTTTGCCGGTGGATGTGGTGACTTTCGTGCCGATGGACGGGGAAAGTCAGCGCCGCCGCGAGTATAACCAAGGGGAGCTTTTGGCCGGGTCGGTTGCGGAAAAGCTGTCCTTACCCTGCCGGCCTATCCTGCGAAAGTTGTATGCCACTTCATCACAAAAAGATCTCCCCCGCCTTCAGAGAAGCGGCAATTTGCTCGGTGCTTTCGATGTGCTGAACCCCGACATCTCGCTTGTCGGACTCAGTGTGC
>CAZGXK010000098.1:0-3772 GCA_964529775.1 uncultured Eubacteriales bacterium | reverse complement strand
TAGGCCACGCTGACCTTGCCTTTCGCCGCCCCGCAGCGGCAGCGCGGCAAAACCTTACCGCAGGCAAAGCTCTGACCGACAGAAAGTACTGCGCGTTAGGACGGAAATGCATGAGCCTGAACCTGAAAACATCAAGAAAAAACTTGTCAAACGGAGCGCTTTTTGATATAATATTTGTGAGTTCATGGTGCGGATGACGCAGTTTTTCGGCTTGGAGGTTAACATGATGGATAGGCTCACTCCTGTACAGGCGCTGCAAAATATCGAGGCGGCAGTGGAACAATCCGCGGCCCGCGCGATGCTCGCCGGATTTTTCGACTCTGGGAGTTTTATCGAAGTGGACCGCCTGATGGCGGACGGGGAAAAACCCGCCGAGGCCGTGGCAGGCTATGGCACGGTAGACGGCGAAGCGGTATTCGCCTATGCCCAGGACCATGCGGTGTGCTGCGGCGCCGTCGGCAAGGTACAGGCCGCCAAAATCAAAAAGGTGTATGAACTCGCGGCGCAAAACGGCGCTCCGATTGTCGCCGTATACGACAGCGACGGTGCCAAACTCGGCGAGGGTATCGATGCGATGGACGCGGTCTCGGATATTCTTCAGGCCGCCAATGAGCTCTCCGGCGTGGTGCCTCAGATCGCGGTGGTTACCAGGGGGTGCGTGGGTTCCGCCGCGCTGATGGCGCAGGCGGCCGATGTGGTCATCGCAGTAGACGGATGTGATTATCGCCTCAACGTGGGGGATGATCAGGCCCAAGCGGATATGACGGTGCCAACAACCGGAGAGGCGCTGAAAGCGGTGCGCTCGCTGCTCGGATTACTTCCCGCCAACAACCTCTGCGCTCCGCCCGTTTACGAATCGGAGACTATCGAGGGAGAATGCGCGGATGTGACCGAGGCCATCGACACCTTTGCCGATCCGGAGAGCGCCGTCTCGCTCTGGAATGCTGGCGGCGTTCACACGGCACTGGCGAGAATTGGCGGCATTTCCTGCGGGCTGGTGACGCTTCAGGGAGAGAAACTGCCCGGTTGCGCCTGTGCCAAAGCGGCCCGGTTTGTCCGCCTGTGCGACGCTTTTTCGCTGCCGATCGTCACTTTTGTCGATGCGGAGGGCTTTGCCTGCTTAACGGGCGCCTCCAAAATCTCACAGAGTTATACCGAGGCGACATCCGCGAAGATTACGGTGATCTGCGGGCGGTGCTACGGCCCTGTGTATATTGCGGTGGCGGGAAAGCGCGCCGGAGCGGATGCGGTGCTCGCATGGACAAACGCCCTTATCGGCGCACTTCCCCCTCAGACGGCAGTGTGTATCGAATGGGCAGATCGCCTGAGCGCCATGACAGACCCGAAAGCGGAGCGCCCGAAGCTGATTGAGGAATATGCCGAGACGCACTATCACGCCGCCGCCGCCGCAGCGTCCGGCTTCGTGAGCGATGTCCTTCCGCCCGCCAAAACCAGGGAAAAACTGATTTCCCTTTTGGATATGCTCTCGGGCAAGCGCGTGACCAAATTGCCGAAAAAACACACGAATATTCAGCTGTAAACTTTGTCCTATCTGAGCAAGGAGGAAAGAATCAATCATGAAACGGTACACGATTACGGTAAACGGCAACGCGTACGATGTTCAGGTGGAAGAGGCGGATTCCGCTTCCGCCTCCCCCGCCCCTGCCATCTCGACCATTCCGGCTGTGCCCTCCGCGCCCGCCCCGATCCCCGCGCAGGCCGCCGCAGGCACCGCGATTGAATGCCCGATGCCCGGCACCATCCTCAGCGTGACGGTCAACGCCGGGGACAGCGTAAAAGCCGGCGATGTGCTGGTGGTTCTGGAAGCGATGAAGATGGAAAACGAGATCAAGGCACCGAATGACGGTAAGGTGACGGCGGTTCATGTCCGCAAAGGGGACAGCGTGGAATCCGGCGCACCCCTGGTGTCCATCCAGTAATATATTTGAACGAGAGGTGCGACCATGAAAGGATGATGAACCGTGCCTAAAATTGGGATTACCGAAACCGTTTTACGCGACGCGCACCAATCTTTGATCGCGACCCGCATGACAACCGAGGAAATGATTCCCGCCTTGGAAATGCTCGATCAGATCGGTTTTCATTCCCTGGAATGCTGGGGCGGCGCCACCTTTGACGCCTGTCTGCGCTTTTTGGACGAGGACCCGTGGGAGCGTCTGCGTATCCTCAAAAAACATATGCCCCATACACCGCTCCAGATGCTGTTTCGCGGACAGAATATGCTGGGATACCGCCACTATGCGGACGATGTGGTGGAGTATTTCGTGCAGAAATCGGTCGCAAACGGCATCAACGTGATTCGCATATTCGATGCGCTGAACGATCTGCGCAATCTGCAGACTTCCATCAACGCCGCCAAAAAAGAGAAAGGCGCCCATGTCCAAGTTGCCGTCTCCTACACCACCAGTCCCGTGCACACCACCGAATACTTTGTGGAGTATTGCCGCCGCCTCGAGGAGGCAGGAGCGGATTCTATCTGCATCAAGGATATGGCCGGGCTGCTGGTGCCGTATAAGACATACGAACTGGTCAAAGCCATCAAGGAAACGGTCAAGCTGCCGGTGCAGGTACACTCGCATTTTACGGCGGGTATCGCCGATATGGTGCTGATGAAGGCCATCGAGGCGGGGGCGGATGCGGTGGACACCGCACTGTCTCCTCTAGCTCTGGGGACCTCTCACCCCGCCACTGAATCCATGGTCGCGGCGCTTCAGGGAACCGAGTACGATACCGGTCTGGATCTTGTCAAGCTCACCGAAATCGCCAAATATTTCCAGACTCTGCGCCACAAATACATGGAAAACGGATTGCTCAACCCGAAAATGCTGGAAGTGGACGCCAATGCCCTGATCTACCAGGTTCCCGGGGGTATGCTCTCCAATTTGGTCAGCCAACTCAAACAGGCGGGCAAGGAGGATCAGCTGGACGCCGTGCTTCAGGAGGTCCCGAGAGTGCGCAAAGACGCGGGGTATCCCCCGCTCGTCACCCCTTCATCTCAGATTGTGGGAACTCAGGCGGTTTTTAACGTGATCAACGGTGAGCGCTACAAGATGGTGACCAAAGAATTCCGCGGACTGATCAAAGGCGAGTACGGGCGCACTCCGGTACCCATCGACCCAGATTTTGCCCAAAAGATACTGGGGGACGAGCAGCCGATCACCTGCCGTCCGGCGGATTTGCTGCAGCCGGAATTGGAAAAAATGCGCTCGGAGATCTCCGAGTGGTACGAGCAGGAGGAAGATGTGCTCACCTATGCCCAATTCGGGCAAGTGGCACTCAAGTTCTTTGAAAAGCGCCGCAATCGCAAATACGGTGTGGACGGCGACCACTACAACGCGGAGAATAAGGTTCACCCGGTCTAAAGCGGCGAGATCCGAAAAAGTTTTTGCGGTGCGGCCTGAAGAAGGAGGGGGACAAAGCGGTGATAAGCAGCATGACCGGATTCGGCCGGGCGCAGCAGACCGTGGAAGGAATGATCGTTTCCGTCGAACTGAAATCGGTGAATCACCGGTATTTTGAGCTCGCCTCCCATCTCCCGCGCGGATACGGATTTTTGGATGAACCGCTGCGCAAAATGATTGCCGGCGCGGTGTCGCGCGGAAAAATCGACATCACCGTTACGGTGGACATGACGAACGCCCCGGGATGCCATGTGTCGGTCAACCATAATCTGGCCACAGCCTACCTGAAGGCGTTTGACGAGCTGAGCGACACCTATCATCTGGGACAGGACGTCTCGGTGATGGGGCTG
>CAZGXK010000097.1:3501-3774 GCA_964529775.1 uncultured Eubacteriales bacterium | reverse complement strand
CACGGTGTTGTTCCAGACGTAATCGCCGGCACGGTCGGTCTCCTGTGTGCTGTATCCGGCGGTCAGTCGGTTCACTTCCTGGTCGGAAGCTCCCGCGCTACTTGCGCCCCAGCCGGGATAGCGGAAATCTCCGGAAAGTTCGGTGATGTTGCCGAGAATGACGCGGTTCTCCGGGGTTGCGCCGGTTGGCTCTGTCGGTTGTGTTGTGGGTGTTGTCTCGTCTCCGGGCCCATTGGAGCCGCCGCAGGCGGCAAGAGACAGGCACATGACCAC
>CAZGXK010000097.1:0-3491 GCA_964529775.1 uncultured Eubacteriales bacterium | reverse complement strand
TTCTGCAATCTGTGAAAACGGCTTGCTTTTTCATTCTACCACGAAGAAAGACCGTTTGTCAAGACTTTTTTGAGGATAAATTTTACCCGTTTAAAGAAAAAAAGTCTCAAAGCGGCAATATGGCAGGAAATTGATGAAGTTTTTAGATGGCGTTATTGGGTGATTGCCATCCCGAAATTGAGGTATAGGTCAAAATATGAAAACACGGTGCGCGTCGGCACCGTGTTCGAAAGTTCTTCTTGGTTTTGGGAACCGTGACAAACAAGATCACGCGGACTGCTCTTTTAAGGCGCGCTCAGCCTCGCGCCTCATATCTCGCCTTGCGGCATCTTCCCGCTTATCATAAATTTTTTTGCCTCGGCACAGACCGACCAAAACCTTGATGCGGGATCCTTTAAAATAGAGCGAGAGGGGTATGAGCGTATATCCCCTCTGCTTGAGCAGACCGTACAGGCGGTGAATTTCCCGTTTGTGCATCAGCAACCTTCTTGCTCTCATCGGATCGCGGTTGAAGAGATTGCCTTGTTCATAGGGACTGATATGCAGTCCGTTCACGAAAAGCTCGCCGTGTTCGATCGAGCACCACGCGTCTTTGAGGTTGACGGCTCCTTTGCGCAGAGATTTGACCTCGGTACCGACCAATTCAATGCCGGCTTCCATGGTCTCTTCCACAAAATAATCGTGATAGGCTTGTTTGTTTTGCGCGATGGTCTGCGCGGCTTTTTTTGTCGGCACGGGGCATCTCCCCTTTTATTCCAATGCGCTTCGACCCTCCAGCGAGTGGCGCAGGGTGATCTCGTCGGCGTATTCCAAATCTCCTCCCACGGGAATGCCGTAGGCGAGACGGGTGACTTTGACCGAATAGGGATTCAGCAGACGGGCGATGTACATGGCGGTCGCTTCACCTTCCACCGTGGGGTTGGTGGCCATGATCACCTCGTCGATTTCCCCGGCGCTCACTCTGGCAAGCAGCTCCCGGATACGCAAAGCGTCCGGCCCGATCCCCGCCATAGGCGAGATCACCCCGTGAAGGACGTGATACAGACCCCGGTATTCATTGGTGCGCTCGAATGCCGCCACGTCCTGCGGCTGTTCCACCACACAGATGGTGCGCCGATCCCGTTTGTCGGCGGCGCACACCGGGCAAAGTTCGTCTTGGGCGAGATTACAGCAGACGCGGCACTCGTGAATGCCCTCTCTCGCGCGCACAATCGCATCGACTAAGGCATTCGCCTCCGCTTTTGGGGCCCGCAGCAGATAAAAAGCCAGACGCTGAGCGGATTTGCGTCCGATAGAGGGGAGCTTTTCTAGTTGTTCGATTAAGTTGTCCAGCAAAGCGATGTGATAGGCCATGGCGAAAATCGCCTCCTCCCTCAGAGCACCCCGGGCATCGTCATACCGCCCGTCACCTGTTGCATCTCCCTGTCGGCATCGGCGACGGCGCTGCGAATGGCCTCGTTGACGGCGGCGGTGATCAAATCGCAGAGCATCTCGGTATCCTCCGGATCGACGGCCTCGGGATCGATTTGCAGCGATGTGATCAAATGTTTTCCGTCGACTACGGCGCTCACCATACCGCCGCCGGAGGTGGCGGAGTATTCGCGAGAGGCGAGCTCCTCCTGCTTGACGGCGACATCTTCCTGCATCTTCTGTGCCTGGCGCAAAAGATTCTGCATATTGCCCGGGGCAGCATTGCCCTTTGGAATATACGCTTTCATTGGGCTTCTCCTTCCGAATTATTCTTCGCTGACCGGAACACCGTTTTCTCTCGCTTTTTGCAACAGGGAGGAAAGCGCATGGGCGGGTTTTTCGCCGCTCTCCTTTTGAATGGGAGCGTTTCGTACACCGATGCGGTAGCGCTTGCCGGTAATTTCCGCGATGGCGGTGGTCAGCGCATTTCGGTTGACCTCGCTTTCCGCCAGAGAGCGGAAGAGCGGATGGTCGGTGTCGATGATGACATGGGTATCGGTGACAGTGGCGGAGGAGTGAACGAGCACCGCATGAAGCGGGGGAGCGGTTTTCTGCAGAAGAGCGAGTACGTCTTTCCACTGAGTAAACGGTTTTTCTTCATCGCCCAGCGGGGAGGAAGCGGAGGGCACGTTTGGCGGAGCAGGCGGAACGTCGGACCGGTTCGGCTCTTCCTGGTTAGATTCCAAAGGCAAAGGTACAGTTTCAGCATCATCATGTGCCGTTTCCGACTGAAGAAGGCGTACCGCGCGTTCCAGCGCATCCATCCTTCGCAGCAGCGCTTCCTGGGAAGTATCGAGCTCCGGCGCACACAGACGAAGACCGGCGAGTTCGGTTTGCAGACGTTTATCCCCACCGAGAGCAAGTTTGGCCGATGCTTCCTGCAGCGTTTCCATGGCATGAAGAACGGACGACAGTGGATAGTGAGACGCCTCTTCCTGGAGGCGGGCGATCTCTTCGTCGGTGGCGGCAATCATTTTTTCCGGATGAGAAACACTCTTGCACAGCATCAATTCCCGATAAAACTCCAGCCATTCTCCGCACAACCGTCCCATATCCTGTGATGTCCTGTACAGACGGTCGATTTCGGTGAGCAATGCGGCGCTGTCCGCCCGTCGCACTGCCGCGCTCAATGTGTACAAGTGTTCTCTTCCGGCCAGTCCCGCCGCATCGGACACCACCTGTACGGTAATTTCTCTTGAGCGTGAGAGGCATTGATCGGTCAGGGAAAGCGCGTCGCGCATCGCTCCGTCGGAAAGGCGCGCGATGAGAATTGCCGCGTCATCGGTCAGTGTAAAATCTTCTCCCGCGGCGACCGTATGCAGGCGGGAGGCTATGTCTTCGGGTGAGATACGCGCAAAATCAAAGCGCTGACAGCGTGAGAGAATCGTGGCCGGAAGCTTGTGGACTTCCGTGGTGGCGAGAATGAAAATCACATGAGAAGGCGGTTCTTCCAGTGTTTTGAGCAAGGCGTTGAATGCTCCCGCAGATAACATATGCACTTCATCGATGATATAGACACGGTAGGCGGCGACGGCGGGGGTAAAGTGGACCGCTTCCCGCAAATCCCGTATACTGTCCACTCCGTTATTGGAAGCGGCATCGATTTCCATCACATCCAAAACGGACCCGTCGTCGATACCGCGGCAGACATCACACGTATTGCAAGGATCGCCGTCCTTTGTGTTCAGACAATTGACCGCTTTGGCGAGAATTTTGGCACAGGACGTCTTGCCTGTTCCGCGGGAGCCGACAAACAGATAGGCGTGGGCAAGTTGGCCGGAGCGCACCTCGTTTTGAAGCGCCTTCGTGATATGCGGCTGTCCGCACACATCCGAAAAGGTGCGCGGGCGCCATTTGCGGTAAAGAACTTGATACATAATATCGGCACCCCATCAAATTCGCCGGATAACACAGAACGTCTCTCATATGCAGTATTCTGTGTTATTGTGCATTTGTTCAATCGTTCTCGCCGGATAAAAAGTCGTAGCACGATGAAACACTCAAGGCGTCTGCCCTCGGGC
>CAZGXK010000096.1:697-3823 GCA_964529775.1 uncultured Eubacteriales bacterium | reverse complement strand
GCGTTCCCGCTTCCCGGCGGTTTTGTGTGGTTGTGGTCGCCTGATCCGGCAGAGGGAGCGTTACACCCCTCGCTTCCAGAACCTCGTTTGTCGCTTTCAGAAACGGGAAAACCCGCCCGATGCCGAGATAAGCTACCGCCTGATAGACGATCTCTTTGACCTCCACCGGTGTCACGCCGAAGTTTAGCGCAGCGGGAAGCATGGCGCGGAACTCGTCGATACCCTGACATCCCAGCAGCGCAGCAAGAATCGCCATAAAACGGGTTTTGCCGTCCAGATCATCGTGGTTCACCACCTCGTCGAAAGCGAAATTGTCAAACCGCTCGATGAACTCCGGGTCGGTGCGCAGAAAATCCGATGAATATCCGGGAAACATCCTCTCGTGGTACGCTTTGGCGGCATCTGTGATGCTCATATCTGTCATCCTCCTCGCGGACAAGAATAAGGGAGCACATTCTCTAAAACGCACTCCCCCAATTCATCCCCTGTTCCGTAAAGGGGACACCGCACCGTGTCGCCTCCCTTTTGCGGTGCCATCTCAACCGTTGCCCTTGAGCAGAGTGCGGTACAGGCGGATATATTCGTTGGCGGAGCGCCCCCAGCTGAAATCGGTCTCCATGGCCAGTCGGATGAGGTGCGGCCAGTCGGTTGCGTTGGTGTAGGCGCCCAGAGCCCGGGCGATCGCGGCGTACATATCGTCCGCATTATATGTCTGGAAAGTAAAACCAAACCCATCTGCATCCCCACAATCGCGGATGCTGTCTTTCAGACCGCCGGTCTGGCGCACCACAGGAAGCGTGCCGTAACGGCAGGCCACCATCTGGGATAAGCCGCACGGCTCGCTCTTGGAGGGCATGAGGAAAATATCCGCTCCCGCGTAAATCTTGCGCGCAAGCTCCGGCACAAACCCGATACAGTAGCAGAATTTATCCGGATAGCGGCTCTGCATATCGCGGAAAAAGTTCTCGTACACCCAATCGCCGGAGCCCAGCACCACCATCTGCACCCGCTCTTGGAGCAGGCGGTTGAGCACATACTGCACCAGATCGAGACCCTTGTGCGCCACCAGCCGCGTAACCATGGCTATCATCGGAACATCCGCTTCCTGAGGCAGGAACAGGCGCTCCTGCAGGGCGCGCTTGTTCTCCGCCTTGCCCGCCATATCGTCCGCACTGTAATGGCTGTAGATGTCCGGATCCGTGGCGGGGTCGTAAGAGACCGTGTCGATGCCGTTGAGGATACCGGAGAGTTTCCACTGTCTGGCGCGCAAGATGGTATCGAGTCCGTGAGAATACCACGGGTCCAGTATTTCCTGGGCATATGTGGGGCTGACCGTGTTGACCCTGTGAGCGGATTCGATCGCCCCTTTCATCAGGTTCAGGCAGCCGTCCTGCTCCACAATGGACGACGCCCACTTCGGCAGACCGAAAACATCCTCCAAAATCTCCATGCCGTACTTGCCCTGATACTGGATATTGTGGATGGTGAACACTGTCTTGATGTTCTCGTACCCGGGCTGATTGGCGTAAAACAGGTTGTAATAAATGGGGACCAGCGCCGTCTGCCAGTCGTTCGCATGGATGATATCCGGTTTGAAATCGATGTATTTGAGGATCTCCAATACCGCGCGCGAGAAAAACGCAAACCGTTCGGCGTCGTCGTAGTGCCCGTACAGTCCCTCCCTCTTAAAATAGTACTGATTATCCAGCAAATAATAGATCACACCGTCGCACTTGGCCTCAAAAATTCCGCAGTACTGCCGCCGCCAGGCGACGGGGACCGACAGGCTGGTGAGAAAGGTCATGGAATCCCGAAGATGCTGCGGCACGCAATCATATAACGGTATGACCACGCGGCAGCCGATAAGCCGCGCACGCATGGCCTTGGGCAGCGACCCCGCCACATCTGCGAGCCCGCCGGATGCGGCAAAAGGCAACGCCTCGCTGGCAGCATACAAAACCTTCATGGACTATCCGCTCCTTTATATGAGAATCTTCAGGCAGCGCCGCACCATGGTGCGACCGCCGTCTCCACCGGCTGACCGGGTGCCTACAAAACGGCGCCCTTTCCGATATACACCGGATAGCTCGCAAATCCCCGCAGCGCACGGTGCTCTTTGATGAGCACATTTTTATCGATGATCACACTGTCTAAGGCGGAACCCTCCATAATGGTGGTGCCCTGCATGACAATACAGTTTTCCAGCGTGACGCCGGTTCCCACCTTGACGTCCCGGAAAATCACCGAATTTTTGACCGTTCCCTCGATCACCGCGCCGTCCGCGACCATGGAATTCGAGACGGAGGATTGCAGACCGTAGATCGCGGGGCTGCAGTCGCGGATTTTTGTATAGATCCGGCGGGAATTGAGGAACAGTTTGTCGCGGATGTTGCCGTCGAGCAGCGCCATATTGGCGGCATAATACCCCGCCAGCGAAGAAATCATCAGGGTGGTCTCCGGCACCTCATAGCGGAATATGCGCATATCCCGCACATACCGTTGAAGAATATCCCTCTCAAAATGCATCATGTTGTGGGAAACCGCCGTGCGGACAAGACGCTGGAGAAGTTCCTTGGCCACCACATACAGCCCGATGCCGTACTCCCCCTCCCCACTCTCGCTGCTGGTGATCGCGATATCCGAAATGCGCCCGTTTCCCTCGCAGGTGAGCACTACCGTATTGGATAACGAGGGAATACCGCCGTGTTTGGAGGCAACCGTGATATCGGCCCCCGATTCGAGATGGGCGTCGATGAGACGCGCGTAATCGATGTTGCCCACCACATGGCAGTCGGAGAGGATCACATAATCCTCTTTGGAGTTGCTGAAAAATGCATCGAGGGTGGCAAGGCACGCCACTCTTCCGGAATAGCTCTCTTCCGTGATGCCGAAGAGAGGAAGGATATAAAGCCCCTCATTTTTGCGGGAAAGATCCCACGATTTACCGGAACCCAGATGATCCATCAGCGACTGGTAGTTGGTGGTGGTGATGACCCCCACCTTGGAAACGCCCGCATTGACCATATTGGAGAGGGTAAAATCGATCAGACGGTACCGCCCGCCAAACGGGGCGGAGCCGAGAGCGCGCACACCGGTGATGTCGCGCAGGGCTTCATCGTGCATATT
>CAZGXK010000096.1:0-687 GCA_964529775.1 uncultured Eubacteriales bacterium | reverse complement strand
GGAAAATGAGACCCATCACATTCATCTTACGCATCCGCGCCGCCCCCTTTCACATCCGACTCGACCATGGCTTTTGCCCGGATCACCGCGTTCTCCCCGATCGTGACATCCTGTGCCACCACGGCGACTCCCCAGTCGCCGAGATTTTCCATTTCCTCCGGGCGCTCGCCGACCACCGCGCCCGCACCGATATCAGCTTTTTCTGCCACAATGGCATACTGTACTCTGGCATTTTTGTGCACATGGGTGCCCGGCATCAGAATGGAATCGCAAACCACCGCACCCTCGTCCACCGTGACACCCGGGAACAGCACCGAAAATTCCACCGAGCCGTAGATTTTACCGCCCTCGGAGATCATGCTGTTCTGCACTTTCGCGGTATCCGCGATGTAATGGGGTGGCAGACCGGCGTTGCGGGAATAAATGCGCCATTCCGAATCGCTCAAATCCAGCGGTACTTTGGGATTCAAAAGGTCCATATTGGCTTCCCAAAGGCTGTCGATGGTGCCGACGTCCTTCCAATACCCCTCAAAGCGGTAAGCGAACATCCTCTCACCCGCGTCGAGCATGGCAGGGAGCACATTTTTGCCGAAATCGTTGTCGGACGTGCTGTCTTTTTCGTCCTCTTCGAGGTAATGGCGGAGTTTCTTCCAGTTGTTAACGTAGATACCCATAGAAGCGAGATTG
>CAZGXK010000095.1:0-3907 GCA_964529775.1 uncultured Eubacteriales bacterium | reverse complement strand
AGTGTACAAAGAACTCAATTCCATGGCCGCCGCTGCTCTTTGTCTTAAGAGCAACCTGATTATCGCCCTTGGAAAGAAAGACACTGTTATCGGAATCGGACGCGGGCCTTACCACGACCTCAAACGTGAAGCTCTTACCGGTGCCGGACATGACATTGTTGTAGGCCTCGTTATTGGAGCCGTCCATGATCACATGACCGCCGTAGTAAGAACCTCCGTTCAAAGCCCCCGTCTGAGAAGGATCCGATTTCCAGTCTTCTTCCTTGGCCGTGGTGGTTCCCGTCGCGCCCTTTTTATCGGTGACGGTATAATTGCTGCCCAGAGAGGAAAGAGGCACCGCTCTCGACTGGTCCACCCAGTCCCAGATAAATCCGCCAAGCATATTATCCGCGCTGCGAATGGCATCCCAGTACTCCTTAAGATTCCCCACGGAATTGCCCAACGCGTGAGAGTATTCGCACATCACATAAGGCATCTTGCCAGTGCCCGCTCTGTCATAGAGCGTACCGACACCTGGATACATATTACTGCGCATATCCGTTCCGAGATTGCCGTCATTGCCCTCGCTGTGCACGGGACGGGTGAAATCGTTATCCTTAAAATACCAGATGAGTTTTCTGAAAAAACCGCCCGCATAGTCTTTTTCCGAATGATAACCCATCTCGTTGCCGATGGACCACGCAACGATCGAAGGATTGTTTCTCAGCCTCTTAAACGTGGTCTCGGTGCGGTCAAGCGCCAGATCCGTAAAGATGGTATGGACGTGTTCATCTTCGTTGGAGCCATGATTTTCAAGGTTCGTCTCCGCCATCAGATAGATTCCCCATCTATTGGAGAGCCAGTACAGATATTCATCGTTGCTATAATGGGAAGTGCGGATGGCGTTCAGGTTGTGCGTCTTCATCAGCCTGATATCTTCCTCGATTGTCGCCTGAGGAATCGTCTTGCCGTAAAACGGATCGGTGTCATGTCTGTCCGCGCCCTTGAGGAGGAGCCTCTGCCCGTTAATCGTTATCGGTTCCCATACTTTGGTTGTGACCGCATAATTTTCATCAACCTCGGTGCGGGTGAATCCGATCTCGCGGAAACCAAGCTGCGAGGAAAGCGTCTCTATCACCTTGCCCTTGCCGTCTTTCAGTGTCAGGACAAGAGCGTACAGATTCGGATGCTCCGCCGACCAGAGTTTCGGTTTCTCGACCAGTCTTTTCAGAGTTACCGTCTGGGTATCGGCCGATCCGATGTTAATAGAACGAATTTGTGCGTCGCCGAGAATATTGTTGCCCGTCTCGTCGAGTGCCTGCACGTCGATGCTCCAACCGCTGTGATCTTTATCGGACAGGTTTCTCACGTCAACGGAAAGATTCAACGTCGCGTTTTCATAACTGCCGTCCAAATCGGTGACAACGGAATAATCCTCAATCTTGACGAGTGGTTCGCTTGTGAGATAGACATCGCGGAAAATACCGCCGTCGTAAATCATATCCTGATCTTCAAACCACGTGCCATCACAGAACTTATGCACTTCCACAGCCAGGAAGTTCTCGCCTTCCTGAAGATAATCGGTGATATCGAAACGATGCGGACTGTAAGAATCTTCGCTATAACCGACCTCTTTGCCGTTGATATAGACATAATACGCGGACTCAACGCCCTGAAAGCTGATATATACCCGTCTGTCCGGAGCGAACATTCCCTCGTCCAGAGTAAAGAACTTTCTGTACAGTCCTACCGGATTATAATTCGTCGGGGCGGCGGGAGCAGCCACATAAGGATCATACTTCGACTGCCACGGCATTTGCACGTTGGTATAAATGGAAAAATCAAAGCCCAGTCTTGTCCAGCTCTTGGGCAGGGTGACGGTCTTCCAGCCATCTTCCTCCTGCGTCTGGTAAGCGGGATTGATAAATCCGTCCGCCCCCATAAACTTTTGCGCCTGCTGGTGATTTTGAACGACGGTCAGATCCCATTCTTCCTTCTCACCTGTGAGAAGTTGAAAGTAATTGGAATTCTCGCGGGAGTTATAATCCCACACCGCGCTGCTTGCCGTTTCCGAATCCTGATAAGGAATTCTGGGTACAGACGCCTCTTCCCTGTTAATTCCGAATACTTGTTCGCCCTGCACCTCATTCTGATCGACGTCGGTATAGGGAACTCCCATCCATTCCTGATGGGTAAATTTCTCTTTCTCGACATTAGCCTTAACCGATTCGGCGGGGCTTAAATTATTACCGGAAGTACCCCCCCCCACCTGTGCCAAAACAGGCAGGTTGCCTACCGACAAGACCGAAACAATCATCATTGCCGACAGAAGCACGGAAATGATCGCTCTTGCCTTTTTCATAGTATACATCCTCCCTTTCACTAAGTTGAAACCGTTTACTCCTATCCCTATTATAGACACTTTCTTTTCCGAAATCAAGTATAATTTTGATTTTCTTTTAAATTTTCGTGTACCAGGACTCATACCTCGAGATCATGACAAAACACGATTTGACAAAGGCAAAAGGTCAGTGTAAGATAGCAGGGTGAAACATCGGCAAAGGCGATGGGGAGGGATGGCTGTGCCACAGAAGATTATGGTCGCCATGAGCGGCGGAGTGGACAGCTCGGTGTGCGCGCTCCTGCTGAAAAACAGTGGATATTCCGTGTGCGGCGTCACGATGCGGATGTTCGAGAATGAGGACATCGGCGAGCAGAGCCGCGCCTGCTGCTCTCTGGAAGATGTGCTGGACGCGAGAGAGGTCTGCGACCGCCTAGGCATTCCCCACCGTGTGTTTCGGTTTTGCGAGGCGTTCCGCGACACGGTGATCCGGCGCTTCGCCAACGGTTATCTGCGGGGCGAGACCCCCAATCCGTGTATCGACTGCAACCGCTATGTGAAGATCCGCCGCCTTTTGGAGCGGGCGCGTTTGCTGGACTACGACGGCATCGCCACCGGGCATTACGCGAGGGTGGAAAAGGACGCCGGCAGCGGCCGCTGGCTTCTCAAGAAAGCCGCGGACACGGCTAAGGACCAAACCTACGTTCTCTATGCGCTCACACAGGACGAACTGTCCTCTCTGCTGCTGCCACTGGGTGACTTCCGCAAGGGGGAAATACGCGAGATGGCGGAGGAAAACGGATTTCCGAACGCGGGCAAACCGGACAGCCAGGACATCTGTTTTGTGAAAGACGGCGATTACGCGGCGTTTTTGGAATCCGAGATGGGAGTTCACTGCCCTCCGGGAGAATTTGTGGACGCCCAAGGGCAGTATTTGGGAACCCACCGGGGTATTCACCGATATACGGTCGGGCAGCGGAAAGGGCTGGGCATCTCCGCCCCACACCCGCTGTATGTGACGGGAAAAGACGTGGCGCACAATCGGATTCTGCTCGGAGAGAGGGAGGATCTGTATTCCCGCACCACCCGGGCGAAAGACTGCAACTGGATAGCCATGGAGCGTATCACAGGCACCCTGCATCTCTCGGCCAAGGCGCGTTATACCCAGTGCGAGGCACCATGCGATGTCTCGCCGAACGATGACGGCTCGGTCACCGTCGTTTTTCGAGAGCCGCAAAGGGCACTGACCCCGGGGCAGGCCATCGTGTTCTATGACGGAGACACCGTAGTGGGCGGGGGCACGATCGACACGACACGAGAAAAAGAGGGATAAGACGGTACTCCCTCTCCCAAACGGAAAAGACTCTCCAAAAGCGGCGCCGCCAAGCGGCCGTGCCGGAGATAAAGCAGGGTAAACCCCGGCAAAAACGGCCGCCGCCCGAAGTGACGGAATTTTTCGGGAAATTCTCTTGACAAAGCCTCGCCGACCGGGTATAATGAACCGTGTTGCCCGGCAAGGGCAACCGCATCACGATGGCCCGGTAGTTCAGCTGGTTAGAACGCTAGCCTGTCACGCTAGAGGTCGAC
>CAZGXK010000094.1:0-3995 GCA_964529775.1 uncultured Eubacteriales bacterium | reverse complement strand
GCACGGTTCTGTGGGAGGTCGGCTGGCCAACTAATGGCCAGCCTCCTACCCGATTTCTTCAGGAGGCCGCAATTTTTTGGCGAGTGTTTTTTCTCTTTCTCTTTTTTGATGCCTACGGAGGTTGTGATGCCAGAATCGCGCCGTGCCGCCGTACTTTTTGACATAGTGGCTCACGCGGTACCCACGGTCCACTCCAGATCGATGAGGGAATTTGTCGTGACGTCAAAGGTAAAAGTGACCCCTTCGCCGCCCTGCAGCGCGTAATGGAGCACCCGGATATTGGTGGGCTGCTCGGTGTAATCGTGTTCCGCCTCGCCGAAATAGGTTTTAATCACCTGATACGTCATGGTGCCGTCCACACGGTCAAAGCGGTATTTGCCGCGCACATCCCCTTCGACATAGTTCACCCGCAGGGATTGCACCGCGCCCTGTGCGTCCACCGTCGCTCGGAGCGGGCCGAAGGTGTGCGTGACGGTGCCGTCCGCCTGGTCCATCGGATCCTCCGTCTCCTCCCCGGCGACCGCGCGCACCGCGTCGAGAGTGATCAGGCCCCTGAGATCCACTCCCGAGGAAGAAGGAATTTCCGATCTGCGAAAACGGACGTTCATCGCGAGCGAATGGGGCGACGCGTCGTCTCGAGAGGGGTCGGAAGTGATCGCGATCTCCATATCGATGCCGCTGTCGGAAAGCAGGATATTCCCGTTGCCCGCGTTGCCCAGACCGTCATCGGTGAAAGAGAACTTCACCGTCTCCCCGTGAACCGTTCCCTCCGCCCCGATCAGCGACGCGGTCAGGCCGGCATCGCCGCCGCTGTAGGAGATGAGGTCAAAGCGCATGAGGTCCCCTTGGATCGAATGCACCATCAAAACACCGCCGCCCTGTTCGGGAATATTGCCCTTGCCGACACTTTGCTCATCGACCCATTCCCCCAAAAAGCCCTGTAGCCAGCTCACATAGTCCGGGTCCTCGGTAGGATGGCCTGTTGAAGCCGTCGTGGATGTGCTCTCGACAGGTGGCTGTGGGGTATCGCGCCGGAAGGCCGCGCACACAACCGCCGTCAAAAGCGCCGCGCACGATATGCCCAGCGCCACGGCGATGATTATTCTCCTGCGTTTTCGGGGAGCGTCCGGCGGCGCGGAAGAGGAACGGGTCTGCCCCCGGACGAAACGGGCGGATTCGTCATCGTCCGGTTCCCGCTCGGGTTCGGAAACCGGCGCATCATCGGAAAGAGATGCCTTCCGCACGGGGATGGCCTCTTCACGGATATCTCTTGGTTCCGCCTTAGGGTCGGCGGAGGGGAAGCGATAGTTGCAGTAAATGCAAAAAGAAGCCCCGGCTACGATCTTCTTTCCGCAGGAGGGGCATTTTTTTGTCGCCATATCTACGTTCCTCTTTCCGATGAATGTCTGTCCATACCGCGTCATCTCCGCTTCGGCAGACATCAGCGGCATGTGCCGAAACGGAATGTGGACTTTTAGCGGAACAGTTTCTTCAGGTGGGGGTGCAAACGAACCCGATACAGGGCCGCAAGCCGCGTCAGTGCGATATCGAACACCACCAGCACCACATTTCCGAGCACCAGAAGCACCGCCGGGAGCCACCAAATTCCCTCGAACAACGCCTCAAAACCGATGGCTGCTCCGAGGAGGAGAGTGCTTGCCACCATCGAGACATTGAATATCGCAAATCTCACCACCCAGGCGGCGACGCGTCTGCGCCAGAGCACCAGACGAAGCTGGAGGATCGGGTAATAGCCAAAGAATGTGATGAACAGCAGCTTGGCCTCCAAATCCGTCACAAGAATCAGGGAGAGCACCGCCGTCACGGCATAGCAGGCGACCCCGCCTTTAGTGCCGAGTTCAATCGACGCGGGCATCAGCACAATGCCCGCCAGAGCCGCCAGGGCAAACGTGGCGGTGGGCAGGGCGGTTAAGAGCATACACACCGTGGCGAGGGCGCACAGTACCCCCGCGAACGCCACCTGCTGAGTTTTTTTCATGCCACCAGGCTCCTAACAGCAGCGGATGAAATCTCCGCCCATGCATTCACAACATGTATCGGCGCACAGCATACCGGTACACATATCGCAGACGCTGCACCCCATCGCCCGCTGACCGCTGTCGGCGGGCGCCCGGCGGCGGGAGGCGTTGTCCGCCGCCATGCGATATTCGGAATTTTGCGGGTCCATCTGTGCCGCACGGTAGAGATAGCGGTCCGCCTCTTCCAGCCAGCCCTTCTGATAGAGCACCTGCCCCTTCAGATAATACCACTCGGCCCCGCGTGAGGCCTCCGGTATACCGTCGAGCAACTCCTCCGCCTGGGCATATCGCCTCGACTGTAGCATCGCGCGGATGTCCGCGTACTGAGACGCCCCGGCGCCCCCCTGGCCCTGGCGCTGACGCACAATGGCGTCGTACGCCTCGTTGATCTCCTGCATCTTATCCTGAGCCAAATCGGAGAGCGGATTGTCTGAGTAATTATCCGGATGATATTTGCGGGCAAGGTTCCGGTACGCCGTCTTGACCTCTTCGTCGGTGGCGTTTGGGGAAACCCCCAGCACCTCATACGGATCTTTCATCGAATCTTCCTTTCTTTGCCGGCCTCTTTTTGGGTGACCTGCCGGATGACCATAGCCATTCCGCGAACCAGGGCGTTTTGCAATATGCCCTGAAAATACCGCACGGGCAGCTGCCGGAAACATTCCACGCACACCGCGCGGCAGGCGTACAACGACTGAGCCGCGTATTCGGAGAGGGTTTTGGCGTTTACCGCGCGAAGGGTTTCCTCCCCTTGCAGAAGATACGGATTGTATCGCTCGCGCACCGCGTCGTCCGCGAGGTCGTCCGCGGCGTCCGACAGATAGATAAAGCGCCCGAGACAGTATCCGAATCTCTCGGCGAGCGGCATGATCTCCCGCGGAAGCTGCTCGCTCGCGAGAAACGCGATCATGCGGGCGGTGGGTTCCGCCGCCCGGTCCATCACAGGAGTGCGCGCGGCTTCCGTCGCCCGCTGAGAGCCCATGTATTCCGCCGCCGCCCTCGCCGCGTCCGGGCGCAGGGCGCACGCCTTTTGGAAAGCCCTGCGAAACAGGAACCGCGCCACGCGCGCCGCGACCCGCCTGAATCCTCTCTCGTCCGCCATCGCGTCTTCCAGTTTGTAATACATCAGGATCACCGAGACGTCCGCCGCCCTCTCGATAGCAGGGGTTCCTTCTTTTCCGCCGCAGCGGGCGCATTTTTTCCACGGGCGAAAGGAGCAGCGCCCTTGGGTGAAACCGGGACACTCGGGGGAGAGCGACATGGCATAAATCGCCATAAAAGTGAGATCGTAACTCAGAGCAAGGCGGGAAAGCAGCCCGTAGCGTTTGCCCAGCGTGCGGCACAGCGTGCAGTACACACCCTGGTACTGATCAAACTCCCTCACTTTGAGATCGTCCTTGTCCACTCTCAGATAACCGAACATATCTCTCTCCCGCGGCGCGCGGTTCCCGCAAAGCCCCTTCCCGTCACACCGCAACCATTCTTTTATTATACAAAATTCAGGTTCCCTTGTCGAGCTTTTTTTCAAAAAATCCAATGGCGGCAGTCTTTATTTTACCTTATCCGTCTGCGCAGAATATAAACGATTTGTAAATTCTTTGGCGGTTTGCCTCGAATCGCGGTGAAAAGGCGGCGCTTTTGGCGCATGTCCCCAAAAAACGCGTTCACCGCCCTTGAGCGGCATCAAAGGCGGTGAACAGCGGGCCGGAAGCGGCACGGTTTGGCTTTATGATTTCATCAGCCCGGCGCCGCTGTGCCACGCCTGACCGATTTTCTCCCCCACCGCGTAATAGCCGTTTCGCATCTGGTCAAAGAGGAAAGTGTGCAGTTTGGCGGCATCGATTTTTCCCGTGCCGTCCAGTACCCGCTCATCCGCCAGCACATTGACAATCTTTCCGAGCACCCGCAGACCGTATGGCTCGTCCTCCATCTGCTCCACAATGCATTCCAGCGTCA
>CAZGXK010000093.1:661-4059 GCA_964529775.1 uncultured Eubacteriales bacterium | reverse complement strand
CTCCGCCGAAGAAGCGGTCGTCGCCCGCGACGCCACCGAAGAAGCCTCCGCTGCCACCGCCGGCACCGCCCCCGTCGCCACCGCCATCGCGGCTAATAGGGCAACCAGTTTCTTGATCATCCCGCATTCCCCGTTTCTCCCGTGCGATCACCGCGAAAAGCCCTATGATTCCGCGATCTCCACAATCTTATCGACCCCGTTTTCGGAGAGAGTCACCACCGTGAATCCGGTGAAATAATAATATCCGTCCTGCTCGCCCGGCACATCGCAGCTGTTTTCGTGCTCCACCAGACTTGGCTGCCCGATGACGGCGATGAGTTCGTCGATCGGACGCCCGATCATGCTCTCCGCGATATCTGCGGCGTTTCGGCTCGGAGAGGTGGGCGGCTGGGTCGGTGGCTCGGTAGGAGCCGCCGTGGGCGGCTGGGTGGGAGCCTCCGTCGGCGCAGCGGTCGTTGTGGGAGATGCCGTCGTCGTCTCGGTCGTCGGTTCGGTCGGTGGCTCGGTAGGAGCCGCCGTGGGCTCACCCTGCGGGATCGGAGCGGGCCTCGTCGTGGTGATGGAGGAAGATGTGGTGGAGAGAGAGGTGGTGGTCTCCCCGGCCCCGGTATCTCCTCCCCCGTGCGGGAGCAGCACGGCGACGAGCACAACGGCGAGAATCAGTGCCGCGATCAGGCAGGTGACCACCCACGCCGAGGGCTTTTGATAAAGCTCTTTCACCTTTTGGCAGAAAAGTTGAATTTTCGACGGGCCCTGCCCTCTTGTGTCTTTCATCTGAAGGAACCTCCTTATCGGAAACGACAAAACGTCTTTTCGTGAAAATCATTGGGAAATCCTATAACGGCAAAATATGCCGGTAATCAGTCCACAGAAAACCGCGGCATCACCTTAGATTAGAATACGTCGTCCAGCGTGGCGACGCAAATCCACTGTCCCGCGCTTTTCCCGATAACGGAGAGCGAGAACGTCTGCCCGGCGGTCGTACTGTCCGCGGGCAGCAGCGCCTCAAAACCGTACGCGGTATCCTCCGCACTGCACAGCGAAGCCTCATACTCGGTGCGCCCGCCCGCCGTCTCCAGGCGGAGCATCACGGAGGAATCGGTATCGAGAATCCCCTCGGGAACGCTGCCGGAAAAGCGGGTGTAGCCGTCCGCATCGGCGGATATCCGTACGCTCACCCCCGCATTCTCCCGCAACGGAATGTCGGAGGGAAGTTCCCGCCGGGGCGCCGGGAGAGACGGAGTCTGCCGCTGAAGCTGTGGAATATTCCTCTGGGCGATTTCCACGATCACCGTGTCCGCCTGCGCGGCATCGATCAGGCTCATACGATACGGCACCGCCTTGCTAAAAAGCGCTTTGCCGAAGCTCTGCGCCATAAAGGGCAGCAGGGCGTTTCCGAAAGAATCACGGTACATCACGAGTGATCCGCTCTGCGCGGGGGTTTCGGTCGTCACGCGGATACTCTCCACGTCCTTGCCGGAGGTCATCGTATAGGTGAACGCGGTCTCATACACCACATCGTCCCGGTTTTTCACGGCGCGGGGGAACAACATTGTTTCCAGATCTCCCCGGAACACCGCCTCCACATGAGTGGAGGTGGAATCGTAGGTCTCGTGAGGGCGCTGTACGGCATCGAGCAGCGTGTTGTACGCGATGCACGCGCCCCGGTTGTTCCAGTGGGAATCGGTGGCGTGGTAGAGCGTCTCGTTCCGCGCCGCAAGCGCCGATCTGAGATCGACATAGGGCACATCGGTGAGCACGGCCGTGAGCAGGGAGAGATTGTTCTGTTCGCTCACCTTCACATATCTTTTCGGCATATGCTCGGGGTAGAGCTCGTTTTTGTTGGGCGCCACGGTGAACACAAAGCGCGCGCCCCGGCTCTCGGCGTATTCCCGCATCAGAGAGAGATTGGTCACAATATTGTGGATTTGCCGGGGAGAGAGGGTATTCTCCCCCATGTAGTCCTCCAGCGTATCGCTGAAATACAGCCACCCGTCCTCCCCCAGAATCACCGATTCATCGGAGGATTCGTGAAAAATGCCGGCGCTGATCTCGGCGTCCAGCGTCACCATCTGCTGACGAAAAGCAAAACGGTCGGTAAAATACGCGCCGAGCTCTTGGAGAAAATGGACGTTGAGGGTTTTCGGCTGCCCGATGCCCTCAGAAGTCCACAGTTGCGGACGCGGGGCAGGGATGCGGTTCTCAAGGCCCTCCACCGGCTTATCGATCCCCATGCACACGAGAGGTGCCAGAGAACAAAGCAGGAACGTCGCGATAAACAGGAGGCGTCCGAAAGTTTTGCCGTGCTTCACAAAAACGACGCCCCCTTTAAAAGCTGAAATAAATAAACGGATTGTAGGTTCCGGTGGAGAGGCGCAGCATACACAGCAGCATGAGCAGAAACGCCGCGATATAACCCGCCGCGTTCACCGCCTGTCTCCCGCCGCAGAGCGCGCGCACCTTGGGCAGCAGCGGCATCGAACCCACAAGGCCCGCGATGAGCGCCGCGAAAAGCGGCCCGGTGAGCAGCGGCAGAAGAGCCGCCTTCTGCGCGGTGTCGAAACTGAACCCGGTGAACATCGAGAGCAGCATATGCCCCGCCTGGGAAAGGCTGTCCGCACGGAAAATCACAAAACCGCACACCGCGACAAGACAGGTGTACGCCTGACGCAGCGGGCGCCATTTCACCTTCTCAACGGGCAAAATACCCGATTGTTCGAGCAGCGAGAACAGACCGTGGAACAGCCCCCACACCACAAACGTCCAGTTTGCGCCGTGCCACAGCCCGGTGCAGAAGAAGACGATACACTTGTTCAGGATGGTGCGCGCCTTTCCCTTGCGGTTGCCGCCCAAGGGGATATAGAGATATTCTTTGAACCAAGTAGACAGGGAGATGTGCCACCGACGCCAGAAATGCCGTATGCTGTCCGCGTAATACGGGTACCGAAAATTTTCCTTAAAGGTAAAACCGGTCGCCCTGCCGATGCCGATCGCCATATCGCTGTACCCGCTGAAATCGTAGTAAATCTGCAGCGCGTAGCAGATGGCGGCGAGCCACGCGGCGGGTGCGCTCACCCGGGCATTCTCGAAGCCGTAGACGGCGTCCACCGTCAGCGCCAGTGTGTTGGCGATCAGCACCTTCTTGGCCAGACCAACCATAAAACGCCGCAGTCCTCCGGCGCAGTCCGCGAGAGAGCAGGTGCGCCGGTCAATCTGATCCGCGATATCGTGGTATTTCACAATCGGACCCGCGATCAGCTGCGGAAAAAGAAGGATATACAGCGAGATCTTAAAGGGGTTTTTCTGCACCGTTTGCGGGTCGCGGTAGACGTCGATCACATACGACAGCGCCTGAAACGTGTAAAACGAAATACCTATCGGGAAAGGACTGTCCGGTA
>CAZGXK010000093.1:0-651 GCA_964529775.1 uncultured Eubacteriales bacterium | reverse complement strand
GTACCGGCAGTGAAAGGGAGAAGGCGGCGTTGAGAGTCTTCACCGCGAACGCGCTGTATTTGAACACCGCCATCACGCCGATGTTCACCGCCACCGCCAAGGCGAGAAACGCTTTTCGACCCCTCCCTTGCCGCGCCACCAGCCGACCGAAAAGATAGTTTGCAAGGCAACTTGCCATCAGCAGAAAGACATAAACCGGCTCCCCGTAAGCGTAGAAGAAGAGGCTCGCGATAAGCAGCCAGATATTTTTGGCGGTCATCCCGGGCAGGAGATAATACACGATCAGCGTCACCGGAAAAAACGCGAATAAAAATTCAACCGAGCTGAATACCACGGGGCAGCGTTCCTTTCACCGGAAATTTGCCGCGTTACGACACTGTCGTCGTCGGCGGCTTTATCTGTTCTCGCCGGATGGCGCGGCGCCGCCCTAATAAGCCACGCGCTGCCCGATCACATACGGCGTCCAGCCGCGCCCGCTGCCGTAGGTAAACCGGTAGCAATCGACATGCTCTTTGTATTCACATTCCGTGTCAAAGACGTACAGAGTGCCGCCCATGGTGATTTCCACCCATCCGTGCGGAGTGGTACCGCCCCCGATGGCGGCGCACCTGCCCGCGACGACGGTGACCTCATAGCCGAGGGCGTCGGCGA
>CAZGXK010000092.1:0-4112 GCA_964529775.1 uncultured Eubacteriales bacterium | reverse complement strand
AAACCAAGATCGACGCGACCGATAAGGCGGTCGAGGAGATCACTAAAGAAGCGCTGCGCACCCTGAAACAGGCGGAGCAGCAGGCGGGCGCGGAATATTCCGAACAGGACCGCATCGCCGCTCTCGTCACCTCGGTGCACGATCAGGTGACCAAAAAGATTCACTACCGCTACGAGACCGAGTGCCGCACGGTAGACGGCGTGGACCACGCCAACGCCAAATACATCCGCACACTGTACGGCATTGTCACCCACGAGGGGGTCTGTGAGGCGTATGCCCGCACCCTGCAGGTCTGCCTGACCAAGCTCGGGGTGGAGAGCGTTCTGGTCCACGGCGTCCAGACTAAGGGGACGCCGGAAGACCATATGTGGAACGCCGTGAACATCCCCGAAGGCGATGAGGATCACTGGTATGTGGTGGACGCCACATTCGACGATCCGCTCACCGCCAACTGGGACGGCACCCGCGATCTCACCTTTAAGGACGGCCTCGATGAGAAAGAGACCAACACCTATCTGATGGTCGGCCAGTCGCTGGTGGGCGAATACTGGCGTCCGTCCGGGTTTGTCTCCACCGGCAACTTTGAATTCACCTATCCCACCATCGAGATCAACGCCTATGCCGGCGCCACCGTGGTGGACGACGCCAACGGGCTGAAGGTGAAGTATTCCGCCGGCGGCTCTCAGGAAGACGGCGTGCCCGCCGGTGTGTACACCGCTACCTTCAACGGGATGAACGCCGAGCAGGCCCAAGAAAAAGGCTTCTATTTCATGACCAAGCTCTACGATTACCATCCCGACGGCACCGCCGATGTCATGGACGACTGGTACTACGCGGCGGCCACGCTGCTGGTTGCGGGCGGCAACCCGTATTTCGGCGATTACCCCGACGGTCTGCGCTTCTCCAGTCCCAGTTGCGAGTACATCGAAATTGCCGTCACCACCCGCGCGCCGGACCATATCGAGGAGTGGAGCACCAATCCCGAGACCAGCTATCTCTCCCAGAACTACGAGGCCGGGTTCTTCCACGGCACCGACGACGAGATTGTGGCGAGCTCCGGTATGCTCTACAACCTCAATTCTTCCTATGAAGCGCCTCCCTATGTGGTGAAACAGAACCCGCCTCCCACCGGCAACTGCACTGCGGGGGTCACATATCGCTTCCAGGTTTTGTACGACGACGATCTTTACCACATCCTGCCGAGGTATGCCGAGGGGGAGAACGGCATCGCGACCGTCGCCGATGTGCATTTCGTGAACGATTACGAGACCGCGAAGAACCAGACGGTGCAGGTCCGTTACGGCACCCGCCAGCAGGATTTGCACACCGGCGGGGAGATGAACACGGTGGTCGTCGGCGAATTGCCGTTTGACGCGAACCGCGACGGCGTGGTCGATATGGAAGGCGATGTTACCGATTTTCGCTGGATTTACAAGTCCGATCCCGAGGAGCAGGGCGGTCAGGGCGTCGCGTGCCCCAACAGCGCCTATCATGCGGATGGAGATAAGCCATGCTCGGTGGAAGACGGCTGCCCGGTCGTCGGGGTGGAATTCAATTTCCGCGCCTCCGACCAATGGATTGACGACATCACCGAGTACACCTTCTCGATTGAAGGCCTTGTAGGTTCCCGCTCCAGCAAATACGCCAACAAGTTCACCGTCATCTCCGCGGTCGACGGAATGTGCCCCACCTGCCTGAGAGGCCAGGGCATCGACTGGAACGTGTGGGGCCAGCCCACTCTGCTGGACGCCCCCGAAAATCTCGACCTGTACGGCATGGCGCAATCCGGCGGAACCGACCAGGAGACGCTCGACGCGCTGCAGGAGGAGATGCACGTCTCCGACATCGACGGCCGGCTGATGCTGGTGGTCGAGGACAAGAGCAAGGGCGTCGGCAACCGCGATGAATACGGGAAGATCGACGGATACCTCGAAGAAAACGGCGACGTGGAGGGAGAGGTCGTCTCCTCCTCCGTCTTCGAGATCAACTTCAACCGCATCTGCCCCGCCGTCAAGCTCGAGCCCAACCAGGGCCAGTCCATTCGGGTGCAGGTCGGCTACCCCGCCGGCGTCACCTATGAGTCGCTGGGCAGCGGCCAAATCGAGCTGAAGGCCTACCATTTCACCCGCTGCTCCGAGAACAAGCCCTGCGAGGAGTACGAGAACGAATCCCCCTCCGAGAAACTCGCCCACAAATGGGGCTCGCACATCATCAGCGTGGAGGAGATTGAGATTATCCCCACCCCCTACGGCATGATCATCATGTGCAGCGCGTTCTCCCCGTTTGAGATCGTCGCCGTGGAGGGCAGCGGCACCGCTCCCGCGGCCACCGGCGAGAAGACGCTGATCGTCGTCTCGGACGGCAACGGCAAAGTCACCTACACGGATAACGGAGTGGAAAAAGAAGCGGTCGGCGCGGACGGCAACGTCCATTTTGCCGACGGCGAGCAGAAGACCTTCACCCTCGCCCCCGAAGAGGGGTACACGGTGAACACCGTATCGCTCGACGGCGAGGAGATCACGGTCGAAGAGGACGGCACTTTCACGGTTGATGCGCCCGAGAACAGCGGGGCCGTGCTGAGCGTCACCTATGTCCCCGAGACGGTCAAGACCGAGACGACGTCGAGCTACGGCGAGCCTGTGGTCGCCAAAGTCTGCACCCACACGAATGTGGTTAAGGTGGAGGATCCCGCGCATCCCGAAAAGGAGCCCACCTGCACCGAAGACGGCTACAAGGCCGGCACCAAGTGCCAAGACTGCGGCCAGACCCTCACCGCCGGCCAGGTGATCCCCGCGACGGGGCACACCGTGGACGAGACCTCTTACGAGGCGGCGAAGAATCCCACCTGCACCGAAGAAGGCCACCGTGAAAAAGCGACGTGCGCCACCTGCGGCGCCACGCTTGCGGCGGGCGAGACCGTGCCGGCCAGCGGGCACACCTTCACGAAGTACGATAACCAGGGCGACCCGACTTGCGAGGGTCAGCTGAAGACAGCTACCTGCGACCGCTGCGGCGAAGTCACCGAGACCCAGATCGACCCGGACGGCGCGGTGGACCATGTGTTTGACCATGTGAAAGAGACCACCAAGAACCCCTGCACCGGCGAGGAGATCACCGTTTACCAGTGCAAGTGGTGCGATGAGACCAAGCCGGATATCAAACCGGGCACCGAAAACAATCACCAGTGGTCGCTGAAAGAGAGCAAGCCCGCCACCTGTTCTCATCACACGGAGAACACCTATGAATGCTCGGTGTGTCATCTCACCTACACCGAGGTTCTCGAAGACGATCTGCTCCCGCACGAAATCGTCTCACCCGATCTCGAAAAATCCACTCCCGCCACCTGCACCGAGACGGGCATCGCGGTCGGCCTGTGCAGCGTCTGCCACGAGGAAGTCTCTCAGGAGATTCCGGCGTTCGGGCACAACTGGGATGTGGAGAATCCGGCGTGGACCTGGTCCACGGACTGCGAGGTCACGGCGCAAGTGACGATCACCTGCAAGAACGATCCGGAGGGCCATCCGCATACCGAGAAAGCGTCGGTCACGAGCGAGGTGAAAGACGCCACCTGCACCGAGACGGGCCTCGCCACCTACACCGCCACCGCGAGCTTTGACGGGAAGACTTTCACAGACACGAAGGAAGTGAAAATCCCGGCGACGGGCCACACCCTCACCAAGGTGGAGGCCAGAGAGCCCACCGTGCTGGACGACGGCAACATCGAATACTATAAGTGCGAGAGCTGCGGCAAGCTCTTCAAGGATGCCGAGGGGAAAGAGGAAATTCAGCTTCAGGATACCGTCCTGCCGCAACTGGAAGATACGGCACAGCACATCCCCGGCGACCTCAACGGAAACGGGGACCTGGATATCCACGATGCATTGGATATGTTTATTTACGCGAACGGCTCCATGGCCGTGCCGGAAGGGCACCTCGACAAGCTGGATATCAACGGCGACAACCGCTTCAACCTCATGGATGTCTACATCGTCTATCAGGTGGTCAGCGGCACATAAGGCGCACACCGCGTAAAAGAAGCTCGAACCCCCGGCGCAAGCCCGTTGCAAATATCCGCAAAGGTCATCTTCGTCCAAACGCTGCATGATGATAAT
>CAZGXK010000091.1:0-4166 GCA_964529775.1 uncultured Eubacteriales bacterium | reverse complement strand
CCGGGCGGATTTGGGACTTTCACCCGTTAGAAACGTGCGCCGCCGGGCGCACTATAAAAACCGGCTTTCGGCATCGCCGAAAGCCGGTTTGAAATACAGGACATAACGTTACGGGAAAAGGAGCTCTCCCCTATCCTTTCGCAAAACCGCAATGTTTCGCCGGAAACGGAGGTTACATCGCGGGACCTGTGGCGGAGGGCGCGTACGCCCTTCCCGCCAGTTCCTGATTCAGGGCATAGAGCCCCTTGACGTCGGTCCCGAACAGCTTCATCTTCTTAACCATATCGTCCGCGTTGGTCTCCTCTTCGCCCTGTTCCTTGATGAACCAATCGAGGAATTGCATGGTCTTGTAATCTTTCTGTCCGGCGGCCTCGTGATAGATCTCCGTGATCAGCGAAGTGACGTACTGCTCGTGAGCATACCCCGCCTCCAGAGGAGCAAGATGATTGGTGAACACCTTATCGGGCTTATCCACCGCCTGAAACACCACTTTCTCCCCGTTGTTGAGCAGGTATCTGCGGATCATGAACGCGTGATCCCGCTCTTCCTGCGCCTGAACCTCATACCAGTGGGCGAAACCGTCCAGACCCTCGTCGGCATAGTAGTTGGCGAAATCCAGATACAAATAGGCGGAAAAGAGCTCTTTGTTGACCTGGTCGTTCAGCATCGCCGCAATTTTGCTGTCTAACATAGCAAACACCCCTTTCTTTTCTCTATGATACCACATCTTTCGCTTCAATGCAAGAACCGTTCGCTCTTTTTACCGGAGCAGCGAAAAGACCAGCTTTCCCTCGCTCGGCCGCCCTCGGACATAATTAAACATGAAAAAATACCAAGGGTCAATGCCATTGAGCAGACACCGCAAAGAGTTGCGGACATGGAAATCCCCCGGAAAGCATCAGATTCCGGGGGGAAACCATATAGTCCGCAATATCGTAATGCGTCACTTTCGCCGCCTTGAGTGAACCAGCGGCCCAAGTCAAAATCATCAGCGCTTGCTGACCTGCGGCGCCTTGCGCGCGGCTTTGAGACCGTACTTCTTTCTCTCTTTCATGCGGGGATCGCGGGTGAGGAACCCGGCTTTTTTCAGCACCGGGCGAAGTTCTTCGGTATTATACTGAAGCAGAGCACGGGAAATACCGTGACGGATGGCGCCCGCCTGGCCCGTTACTCCGCCGCCGCCCACGCGACATTCGATATCGAATTTTTCCGCCGTGCCGGTGAGTTCGAGGGGCTGGCGCACGATCAGCTTAAGCGTCTCAAGGCCGAAATAATCGTCGATATCGCGACCGTTGATGGTCACATTGCCGCTTCCTGCGTACAGACGTACGCGCGCGACGGATTTCTTTCTTCTGCCTGTTCCGTAAAAATACGGCCTGCTATTATAATCCATGTCTCATGCGGCCCCTTTCTTAAAATGAGAATGCTTCCGGTTTCTGAGCGGCGTGCGGGTGATTGGAATCTTTATACACGCGCAGCCTGGTGAGCGCCTGACGCCCGATAGTGGTATCCGGCACCATGCCCTTGACGGCGAGCTCCATCGCCTTTTCGGGGCGCTGTGCCATGAGGGTATCGTATTTGGTTTCTTTTAAGCCTCCGATATACCCCGTATGGCGAATCCACATTTTTTTTTGCAGCTTGTTGCCGGTGAGCAACGCCTTGCCGCAGTTGATGATGATGACATGATCCCCGCAATCCACATGCGGGGTAAAAGTCGGCTTCTGTTTGCCGCGCAGCAGCACGGCAGCTTGGGCCGCCACCCGACCGAGAGGCTTATCGGCGGCGTCGATGACATACCATTTGCGCTCAACCTGAGCCGGCTTTTCCATATAGGTAGACATCCGTTTTTCCTCCTTTATCTCTTGTTCAACGCCGTTTATCATATCACAGCCCTCACACGCTGTCAAGTGAAAAATCTCTGTTTTTTTAAATTATAGCCGTTATTCTCATGTTTTCTCTCTCATTTTCTCATTTTTACGCACTTTTCTCACTTTTGATTTACGTTTCTTACTTGCGATGTCTGACGGATTGTGGTAGAGTATAAATGGGTTTCCGGCGGTTTTCACCGTGCTTGCCACGGATTGGCCGGAAAATTTTACCCGCGCCTCAGCAAAAAAGGAGGCCGGTTTATGCCGATACTTATGACACCTATTGCCCATATTGAAACCGACTTTACGGAAAAATTCGGCATCCCGCGGCAAAGCGGAAGAGTGCCACAACTGCGGGGAAAACTGATATTCGAGCCGCCTTTCCGCGACCGCACCGCGCTGCGGGGAATAGAAACCTTTTCCCATCTGTGGCTGATTTTTGAATTTTCGCTCGTCCGTCAAGGCGAATGGTCCCCTGCCGTGCGGCCGCCGCGTCTCGGAGGAAATACCCGCATGGGTGTATTTGCCACCCGTTCTCCCTATCGACCGAACCCCATCGGGATCTCCTGCGTCCGACTGCTCGGAATTGAAGAGCACCAAGAGGGGGCGGTGCTGCTGATTGGAGGGGCCGATCTGGTGAGCGGTACTCCGATTTTGGATATCAAACCTTATCTCCCCTACGCCGACTGTGTGCCGGAGGCGACCTCCGGTTTTGCTTCTAAGCACACGGAACAACGGCTTTCGGTTGTATTCCCCGATGATTTGCTTGCCCGCATTCCTCCCGACAAACGCGAGGCTCTGATCGGGTGCCTCGCCGAAGACCCGCGCCCCGCCTACCAGCACGATGCCTCCAGGAATTATGCCATGATATTTGCCGGGCAAAACATACATTTTCGTGTGTCCCGTGGGCAATTGAGAGTCACAGCGGTAGATGATGTGAAGGGTGAAGCTCTATGCAGATGACCGCCGCCCTCCCCACCGTGCTGAGTATGCTGCTCTATGCTCTGCCCGGATTTTTTTTGATAAAATCCCGTCTGGTCGGACAGGAGGCAATCCCCTCTTTTGCAAAACTGCTGATGTACGTCTGCCAGCCGGCACTGATGATTTATTCT
Source organism: uncultured Eubacteriales bacterium (assembly GCA_964529775.1). Lineage (GTDB taxonomy): Bacteria > Bacillota > Clostridia > Oscillospirales > Acutalibacteraceae > RGIG1959. The sequence continues at coordinate 1,186 of CAZGXK010000091.1, read as the reverse complement.
TTCCTGAATCTGGCTTTCTCCGCCGATCTTCTTTTGCAAATGCTGCTCGCCCTGCTGATCCTCTTGGTGCTGCAAGGCGGCATCATGGGGGTTGTGGCGCTGTGCTTTCGTAAGCGCCGGGAAGTACGGTTTCGTGTGTACGCACTCGCCTGCGCACTTGGCAACTGCGGTTTTATGGGCGTTCCGCTGTTACAGGCGCTACTCCCGGATTATCCTCAGGCGCTCGCTTTTTCGGTGACGGCATCTGTGGCGCTCAACCTGCTCGGATGGACGGCGGGCTCCTTTATTCTCACAAGGGACAAGCGGCATATTCGCGCGGTCAAGCTGCTGGCCAATCCAGCGATTCTCGCGGTAGCGGCGGCGATTCCGCTGTTTGTCTGTCAGATACACCTGCCCGCCCTGCTAACGGATACGATCACCATGCTGGGACGTATGTCCACCCCGCTGTGTATGCTGATTATGGGTATGCGTCTCGCGGTCTGCCCCGCCAAGGAAGTGTTCGGCAGAGTAGGGCTGTATCTCACGGTGGGCATCAAACAGATTCTGGTTCCGCTTCTTCTCTTGGGTGTGCTGCGCATCCTGCCTCTCGACCCGGTGATGGAAAATTCTCTTGCGATTATCGCCTGCTGCCCCGTTGCGAGTGTGGTACTCAATTTCTCGGAAATGCTCGGAGAAGGACAGCAGACCGCGGCGGGCGCCGTGCTGCTCGGCACGTTGCTGAGCGTCGTCACCATCCCGCTGATAACCCTGCTCCTCACGTAACTCGACATCAAAATGCAGATGCGACACGTTGTGCGTACTATCCGTCGAATTCTCCGTCATCCTCTTATATTTCCCGCCAGTCGGGACTAGGTCCCTCGGAGACGAGCCGCTTCGGACAGTTCTGTTCCCGGCCGCAATGGTAACAGACCTCGTTTGACAGGGCACGATCTTTAAAAAACCCAAGAATATTCTCAACCGTTGTGTGCGCGATGCCGGCAAGCGCTTCATCGGTCAAAAACGCCTGATGCGAAGTGACAATCACATTCGGCATGGTAATCAGCCGCGCCAGCGTGTCGTCCCCGATAATATGCCCGGAAAAATCCTCAAAAAAGAGATCGGATTCTTCTTCATAGACATCCAGACAGGCGGCACCGATGTGACGTTCCTTGATACCGTCGAGCAATGCCTCGGAGTCGATTAGTCC
>CAZGXK010000090.1:275-4289 GCA_964529775.1 uncultured Eubacteriales bacterium | reverse complement strand
GTATTCACGAGGATTAAAAAAAAAAAAAAAAAAACACCCGCAGACGGGCAGGCGTTGCGCGGCAGCCGGTCTTTGTGCGGCGTTGCCTTAATGCTCATGAGATTTCGTCTTTTCGCCTTTCGGAGAGAAAAAGCGGGAAATTTTTTGACAAGTGTGGTATGATAGAGAAGAGGGGGGGGGGACGGAGAATGCCGTTTGTGGACAGCCACACCCACTGCGCGGCGTCGGTGGACAGCGAGGCGCCGCTCGCCTCCATGCTGCTCGCGGCGGAAAAGCGAGGGCTTGCGGGCATAGCGGTGACCGACCATGTGGAACTGGTGGGATTTGAGGCGGAGGGGTACGACCGCTCGAACGTTCTCTCGTGGGAGATGATGGAGAGCGCACGAATCCCTGAAGGGCTGCGGCTGCTCAGGGGCATCGAGATCGGGGAGCCGACGGCGGATCTCCCGCTCGCCGCGCGCCTGCTCGCCGCCCACCCCTACGACATGGTGCTCGCCTCTCAGCATTCTCTGGAGGACACCGACTATTATCTGCTCGACTACGCCCACCGCTCCGACGCGGCTCTGGAGAGGGAGATGGAGAGATATTTCGAGGCGGTGCTCGAGGTGGTGCGCTGGGACGGGTTCGACAGCCTCGCGCACCTGACCTATCCGTTTCGCTATATGCCGGAGAAATGGAGGAACGGCGACTATCGCCGCTGGCAGGGGGTGCTGGACGAGCTTCTCGGGCGACTCGCTCAAAACGGCAAGGCGCTGGAGATCAACACCTCTGGGCTGCGCAAGGGGATCGGGATGACTTCCCCCGACCGGCCGCTGATCGAGCGCTTTTACCGGTTGGGCGGGAGGTATGTCACCCTGGGATCGGATGCCCACCGCCCGAACGAGGTGGGGGCGAACTTGCGGGACGCCGCCGACCTCGCGCGGGATATCGGGTTTCGCTGGGCTGTCGCCTATGTGGGGCGGCGGCCGGTGAGATTTTCACTCGACGACGGGGAAATCGCAAAGGAGGACAGAGACATATGGAAAAACTGCTGAAGCTGCTCGACCGCAACGCGCGGCTGACCGACGCCCAGCTCTCCGCGATGCTGGGGATCTCGGAGGATGAGGTCAGGCAGCGCGTCGACACGCTGGAGAAGGCCGGGGTGATCCGGGGCTACACGGCGGTCATCGACTGGGACAAAACCGAGAGGGAATACGTCACCGCCATCATCGAGCTGCACGTCACCCCCAAGCCGGACCTCGGCTTTGAGGGAATTGCGCAGACGATCGCGCGCTTTGACGAGGTGGAGAGCGTCTCTCTGATGTCCGGCGGGTACGACCTCTCTATCACGGTCAACGCCCGCACTTTCCGGGACGTGGCCATCTTCGTGGCCACCCGTCTCTCGCCGCTGGAATCGGTGGTCTCCACGGCGACCCACTTTGTTTTGCGCCGGTACAAGGAGCGCAATATCGTCTTTCTGGGCGATACCGAGGACGAGAGAGGAGCCCTGTGAATCATGCGGTATGACCTTCTGCTCTCCCGCACTCTGCGTGAAACCAAGCCGTCCGGCATCCGCCGCTTTTTCGATATCGCGCACGAGATGAACGACGTCATCACCCTCTCGATCGGGGAGCCGGATTTCTCCACCCCCTGGCACATCCGCGAAAAAGGCATTCAGACGCTGGAGCGCGGCAAGACGTGGTATTCCCCGAACGCGGGTCTGCCGGAGCTGCGCCGTGCCACCGCGCGGTACCTCTCCCGCCGGTTCTCGCTCACATATGACCCGCAGACCGACATTCTGATGACGGTGGGCGGGAGCGAGGCAATTGACCTGTGTATGCGGGCGCTCATCAACCCGGGGGACGAGGTGCTCATCCCCTCCCCGAGTTTTGTCTGCTACGAGCCGCTCTGCGCGATGGCGGGCGGGGTGCCGGTGATGATCAAAACCGAGGCGAAAGACGCCTTTCGTCTGATGCCGGACGCGCTGGCCGCCGCCATTACCCCCAAAACCAAGATGCTGGTTCTCCCCTTTCCGAACAACCCCACCGGCGCCGTGATGCGCCGCGAACACCTGGAGGCGGTCGCGGAGGTGCTTCGCGGCACCGACATCATGGTTCTCTCGGACGAGATCTACGGCGAGCTGACCTACGGGGACGAGGGCCACACAGGGTTGGCGCAGATCGAGGGGATGAAGGAGCGCACCATGCTGGTCAGCGGTTTCTCCAAGGCGTACGCCATGACGGGGTGGCGCCTCGGATTTGTCTGCGGGCCGACCCCGGTGATGGAGCAGCTGATCAAGCTGCACCAGTTCGCCGTCATGTGCGCGCCCACCACGGCGCAGTACGCCGCCATCGAGGCGCTGGACCACGGGGACGGGGATGTGGCGGCGATGCGGGAGGATTACAACCAGCGCCGGCGCCTGATCGTGAGCGAGCTCAACGCCATGGGCCTCCCCTGCTTCAACCCGGAAGGGGCGTTTTATGTCTTCCCCTCCATCGCGCGCACCGGCCTCTCCTCGGAGGAGTTCTGCGTGCGGCTGCTGCGCGAGCAGCGGGTCGCTGTGGTGCCGGGCACCGCGTTCGGCGAGTGCGGAGAGGGATTTGTGCGCATCTCCTACTGCTACTCCATCGAGCACATCGTGGAGGCGATGAGGCGGCTGCGCACCTTCTTGCGGAGCCTTCCGCAGCCGACGGAGGGCGCCGTATGATCACCGTCGCTGCGCCCGCCAAGATCAACCTCACCCTCTCGGTCGAGGGGGTGAGGGAGGACGGCTATCACCTGCTCTCGTCCGTCTTTCAAAGTGTGACCCTCTGCGACACGGTGACTCTGCGGGAGGCGCCGTCTCTCTCGCTCTCCCTCTCCGACCCCTCCCTGCCGTCCGACGGGCGCAACACCGCATACCGCGCGGCGGAGGTCTTTTTGCGGAGCCTGGGGCGGCGGGGCGGCGCGAGTATTCGCGTGGAAAAGCGTATCCCGCAGCGGGCGGGACTCGGAGGCGGTTCGGCGGACGCGGCGGCGGTGCTTGTCGGGCTCAACGCCCTGTACGGGACGCGGTATTCCCCTGAGCGGCTGCGGGAGATGGGTCTGCAGGTGGGGGCGGATGTGCCGTTTTGTCTGACGGGGGGTACCGCGCTGGTGCGCGGCATCGGTGAGAGGATCACCCCTCTGCCCCCGCTGCCGCGGTGCGCGATCGTCATCGCCACGCCGCGGTACGGCGTATCCACCAAGGAGCCGTATTACGCGGTGGACAGGGCGCGCCCGGTCCCTCTCTCTCAGGAGGGAATGTGCGGGGCGCTGGCCGAAGGGGATCTCAGAGGGGTGGGAGAGCGGCTGTTCAACGCGTTTGAACGGGCGCTGGATCTCCCGCCGATCGGCGAGCTGAAGCGGAGAATGTCGGCGTTTTTCCCTCTGGGGTGCGGCATGAGCGGCAGCGGATCCGCGGTATTCGCGCTGTTTGCGGACGAGGCCGCCGCAATGCCCTGTTACGAGAGTCTCTCCGATGTGCCGCATTACCTCTGCGCGCCTTCCCCGCGCGGCGCGGTCCGCGTGTGAGGCGGGGAAAAGAGCGCGGCGGGGAAAAGGGGGTTTTGAGATGACGTTCGGAGAAGTTCGTGAAAAATGCCGGTGCCTGAACGCCGTGCAGCTGAAAGGCATCGCGATGCTTTGTATGCTCTGCGACCATATCGGTCTCACCCTCGCGCCGGGTGCGATTTGGCTGAGGGTTATCGGGAGGCTTGCGTTTCCGATTTTCGCTTTTCAGCTCGCGGAAGGATTCTTCCTCACCCGCAGCCGGCGGCGCTACCTCCTTCGGATGTTCCTCTTTGCGCTCCTCTCCGAGATTCCCTTTAACCTCATGGCGGGCGGTTCCCTTTTTTACCCGGATCATCAGAACGTGATGCTCACTCTGTTTTTCGCGCTGTGCGCCATGATGTTTTTGGAGAGCGCGAAGAAAAGAGGGAGGCTGCTGTTCGGGGCCGCACTGTTTCTCACGCTGATGCTCTCGCTCGCCGTGGGCGAGCTCACCCGCGCGGACTA
>CAZGXK010000090.1:0-224 GCA_964529775.1 uncultured Eubacteriales bacterium | reverse complement strand
TCGCGGGCGGCGGCATCTGGACAGTGCTGATTTTCTATCTGTTCCGCGGGGTGCGCCACGGCAGCATCGGCGAGCTCGCCGGCTTGACGCTGGTTCACGGCGTGATGCTCGGAGGGTGGAACCTTCCCGTCCGTCTGTTCGGCCTCTCCTTCGACTTTCCCCTGCAGCTTTTCGCCGTACTCGCGCTCATCCCCATCGGGATGTATAACGGCAGGCAGGGCCCG
>CAZGXK010000089.1:0-4291 GCA_964529775.1 uncultured Eubacteriales bacterium | reverse complement strand
GTAGCACATGACCTTGGAGAGGGTCACTAAAAACTACTACTCTATAATACAAGGGAGAACTCTTAAACAAATATAGTGCTAACTCTCAAAGACGGGGACGTCACGGCTAAGCCTCTGCATTAAGGCGGATGCCGAAAACGGAATAAGGGTTCTCAGGCCGAGATGGGCTTGAGGGCCCTTATTCTTTTTGATTGTGACATTGTCACCTTGGGAGGCATTTCCCGATGCTTTGGCTTGAAACCGAAAATTTGATAAAAAGGGGTTGACGGCGCGAAGAGAGTGTGGTATGATAAAACTACCTCAGTAGGGGCTTATTTTTTGCGCCCCTTTTAGCGGAGAGATCCGCTTTTGAGGGAGGTTATGATGACCACATTATGGGAGGTGCCGTGATGAGAGTGAAAGTCACCCTGGCCTGTACCGAGTGCAAGCAGCGCAACTACAACACGATGAAGAACAAGAAAAACGACCCGGACCGGCTGGAGATGAACAAGTACTGCCGGTTCTGCCGCAAGCACACGCTTCACAGAGAGACAAAGTGAAGCCCTATGCGATAGGATAGAGAAAGGAAGGGCTGAGAATGGCTGACGAAAAGACCGTTAAGGCGGAGAAAGCCGCCGAGAAGCCGGCAGAAAAGGCCGGCGGGAAATTGTCTTCGAAAAGCGAGAAGCCTGCCAAGGCAAAAAAACCCAGCCTTTGGAAACGCTTCATCAAGTATATGCGCGATACCAAGGGCGAATTTAAGAAGATCGTATGGCCTACTTTGCCGTCTGTCGTGCGCAACACCCTGGTCACTTTAGCGGTTTGCCTTGTGCTGGGGCTTTTGATTTCTCTGGTTGACGCGGGACTTTCCGCGCTGATCGGTCTTGCCGTGCCCGCCGCGTAAACCCGCGGGAGCAGGATGGCGCGAGGAGGTTGCGAAGTGGACGATGCAAAGTGGTATGTCATCCATACCTACTCCGGCTATGAGAGCATGGTCGCCGCCAACCTGAAGACGATTGTCGAAAATCGGGGGCTTCAGGATTGGATTCGCGATGTGAGCGTCCCCACCGAGACGGTGGTGGAGATGAAAGACAGTAAAAAGCGCGAGGTGGAGCGCAAAATCTTCCCCGGTTATGTGCTGGTGAAGATGGTGATGAACGACGATTCCTGGTATGTCGTGCGCAACATCCGCGGCTGTACGGGATTTGTCGGCCCAAACGGGAAGCCGGTTCCCCTCACCGAGGAAGAGGTCGCATCCCTCGGAGTGGATAAGCGCGAGGTGGAGATCCGCTACAAAGTGGGGGATATGGTTCGCATCATCGACGGGCCGCTTGAAAATTTCACCGGCCGTGTGGACGAGATTGATCTTGAGAAAAACAGCATCAAGGTGACGACGTCCATGTTCGGGCGCGATACGCCGGTGGAACTTCGGCCGGATGAGGCGGAACTGCTGGACGATTGAGCGGTTTTGAGGGGAAGAGGAGTGCGCCGCGGGAGAATTTGAAGCGGCGAGTGTTTTTGGGTGTGCCGGACACCTGTTCCGGCTTGTGGGAGGAGTGGCGCAGATTTTGGCGCGGCTCCGCCGTTCACCACGAATTTTGGAGGTGCAAGTGAAAATGGCTCAAAAAATTACCGGGTACATCAAACTGCAAATTCCCGCCGGAAAGGCGACGCCGGCGCCCCCTGTGGGCCCCGCTTTGGGGCAGCACGGTGTCAACATCATGGCCTTTACCAAGGAATTTAATGAGCGTACCAAAAACGATGTGGGGCTTGTGATTCCCGTTGTCATCACGGTATATGCGGACCGCTCGTTCACGTTTATCACCAAGACGCCGCCCGCCGCCGTGCTCATCAAGAAGGCCTGCGGTATCGACAAGGCGTCCGGCGTGCCCAATAGGGATAAGGTCGCGAAAATCACCAAAGAGCAGATAAGGAAGATCGCCGAGACCAAAATGCCCGATCTCAATGCGGCGAATATCGATGGCGCGATGAGTATGATCGCCGGTACGGCGCGCAGCATGGGCATTGACGTTGTCGACTGATTTTCGGGTGGGAGGAAACCCTTCGCATTCCGATTGACCACTCAACCGCCTTTGCCGCATAGGCATTGAGCGGACTATCCAAGCAGGGAGGAACCGATGGTATGAAACACGGTAAAAAATATGCCGACAGCGCCAAGCTCGTCGACAGGAGTATGTTGTATGATATCCCCGACGCGCTGGATTTGGCGGTCAAGACGGGGAGAGCCAAATTCGACGAGACCGTGGAGGTGCATGTCCGTCTGGGCGTGGACAGCCGTCATGCTGACCAGCAGGTGCGCGGAGCCATTGTGCTGCCGCACGGCACCGGCAAGCAGGTGCGGGTGCTGGTTTTCGCCAAGGGAGACAAAGCCGCCGCCGCGCAGGAGGCCGGGGCGGAATACGTCGGAGACGATGATCTGATCGCCAAGATCAACGGCGGGTGGATGGATTTCGACGTGGTGATTGCAAGCCCCGATATGATGGGTATGGTGGGGCGCCTCGGTAAAATTCTGGGTCCGCGCGGTCTCATGCCGAATCCGAAGGCGGGCACGGTCACCCCGGACGTCGCCAAGGCGGTCACCGACGCGAAAGCCGGTAAGATTGAATACCGTCTGGACAAGACCAACATCATCCACTGCCCGATCGGCAAGGTTTCTTTCGGGACGCAGAAATTGCAGGAAAATTTTGAGGCCCTGCTCGGGGCTGTCGTGCGGGCTAAGCCCGCCGCCTCCAAGGGGCAGTACATCCGTTCCTGTGTGGTGTCCTCCACCATGGGGCCCGGCGTTAAAATCAATCCCGCCAAAATTACCGGATAAGCATCCGAGCTACCGTCGGGCAGGCAGGTTTGCAAAATTCCGTCGCGCGAATCGGCGGCTTTTGAGCAGTCTGAAGGCGGAATTTGGCGCCATACCCGGCGATACTGCCGAGAGTCCGTGGGTGCGATGCCCTTGAAAACAGAATTTACGGTTCCACAGACAGCAGGTGCGGGTTTTCCCGCGTAAACGGCCCGAGAGGGTCTGCCTGCCGAGGAACGGCGTTTGTGAGAAAACGGTGTGCTCGATTGGCACACCTGCGAACTCTGCCGCGATCCCCTCTCTGTGAGAACGGAGAGGGGGTTTCATTGATATTCAGGCGGCTCCGTTTCGGTCGCCGAAAGCGGATTTCGGGAAGAATACGGTGCAAAACCGAGATCTGCCCAGGGCGGTGCTATGCGGCGTTGCCTAAAGGCACAACGGGAGGTGAACAAATTTGGCAAGTGAACAGGCCATTCGGCAAAAGCAGGAATACGTGGACGCATTATCCGAAAAGCTGAAGAACGCCATAGCCGGCGTGGTGGTGGACTATAAGGGCATCACCGTGGCGGACGACACCAAGCTGCGCAAAGAGCTGCGCGAGGCGGGGGTCGAGTACATGGTGGTGAAGAACACCATGCTTCGCCGGGCGGCGGATAAGGCGGATTTGTCCGAGCTGGACGGCATCCTCAAGGGGTCTACCGCGTTGGCGGTGAGCCAGAGCGACCATGTGGTTGCCGCAAAGGTGCTGTGCAAGTACGCGGACAAATCGAACAGCTTTTCCGTCAAGGGCGGTTTTATCGAGGGCAAAGTGGTGGATACCGCGCAGATTGCGGAGCTCTCCAAGATGCCGCCCAAGGAGGTGCTTCTGGCGCAGGCGCTCAGCGGCTTCAACGCCCCGATCACCGGCTTTGTCGGTGTGCTGAACGCCAATCTGCGCGGTCTGGTGTGCGCGCTCAACGCCATCGCCGAGAAACAGAGTGCGTAGGTTCGTTTTCCGGCAACAGTTCATTCAAAAATCTCAATGAAAATGGAGGAAACAATCATGTCTGAAAAGGTAACCAAGCTGATCGAAGACGTCAAGGCTCTGACGGTGCTGGAGCTCTCCGAGCTCGTCAAGGCGCTTGAGGAAGAGTTCGGCGTATCCGCCGCGGCCCCCGTTGCGGTGGCGGCGGCTCCCGCCGCGAGCGATGCTCCCGCAGTGGAGGAGAAGACCGAGTTTGATGTGGTGCTCTCCGAGATAGGCGCCAACAAAGTGCAGGTCATCAAGGTGGTCAAGGAGATCACCGGTTTGGGGCTGAAGGAAGCCAAGGAACTGGTGGACAACGCCCCCAAGACGGTCAAGGAAGCTGCTTCCAAAGACGACGCCGAGGCCCTCAAGGCCAAACTGGAGGAAGTCGGCGCGAAAGTCGAGCTCAAATAAGGCGGTTTTACGCCAAAGGACCCCGGAGTTTTCCGGGGTCCTTTATAGTGCGCCCGGCGGCGCACGTTTCTAACGGG
>CAZGXK010000088.1:0-4317 GCA_964529775.1 uncultured Eubacteriales bacterium | reverse complement strand
GACAGGACGTGAGCTTCATCTCACTCATCGTGTTTGTGATGCTTTGCGGGATCGTGGTCAACATCGGCATTGTGCTGGTGGATTACGTCATCCAGCTGCGACTGGACGGCATGGAGAAACGGGAGGCGCTGGCCGAGGCGGGCGCTACCCGTATGCGCCCCATCCTGATGACCTCCATCACCACCGTGTTGGGGCTGCTGATCACGTCGCTGGGGAGCGGAACCGGCAGCGAGCTGATGCAGCCTGTGGCGATCGTCTGTATCGGCGGGTTGCTGTACGCCACGCTGATGACGCTGTATGTGGTGCCGGTGATGTACGATTTGTTCCACCGCAGGGAGATGAAGAAGATCGACGAGCGGGATTTGGAGCTCAGCGACGAATAACGTGTGCTTCGGGAACAAGTAAAACCCGCCTGCCCGGACTTCGGGCAGGCGGGTGTATTTTTAAGAGGGTTCCGGCGGCGGGGACTGTGGCGGTTCCTCCTCTGTGCCGCCTTGCGGGGGTTCGCCCGCGGGGTCGGGAGCTTTCGCGGCCCCGGCATCTTGCCGGGGGGAGGCGTCTTCCGGAGGAGCGGTGTCTGGCGCGGATTCATCCTCCGGGGGATCGGGTTCGCCGGTCACGGCCTCATCGGGAAACAGGCGCTCGAGGTCGCCGAGGATATCGTCCGTGTCGTCGGCCGTGATCGTCTCTCCCGCGCCGGCTGCGCCCGGGCAGACGATACCGAGCAGCCCCGAAAGGGTGGGAGATTCACCGCTAAGATAGTCCGCCGCCCGCCGCGCCGTATCGGGGGAGAGGATCTCCTCCGAAGCGCCCTGCGCGGGAGGGGAGGCAGGCGGAAGAGACTCGTCGGGAGATGTCGTTTCCTCTTCGGGGACGCCGCCGGGTACCGGTTCCTCCAACGCGAAATCCTCCTGAGAGAAAGCGGGCAGCGGGTTTGTGCGCTGCGGGATGCGCTTGAGCGGGTCGTAGCGAAATCGCCGGCAATGATGGTAGGGCGGCACCACGCCGTGAGCGGCGCACAGCACCGCCTCGCCGTCCGCCGTCAGTTTGCCGAATTCGCACACCTCACAGCCCGTCTGTTTCCGGTTGCCGTAGAGCTTTTGCCTTGCCACACCGTACGCCCTCCTGTCGGTCGCCGATGGCGGATTGAAACAACCCGTCCGTGTGTTTCTTACGCCGAAAAAAATTTTCGCCCTTTCCCTGGAAATCCGGCGAATTTCTCCGCGCGCTCACAAAAAGCGCCCATTTGCCCGCGTCCGCGAAAAAATCGCGAAAAAAATGGACGAAATTTAAAAAAGCCCTTGACTTTCGGGCGCGTTTGGTGTATAATACTAAGTTGCAAAAATGGGGGAGTATTCCTATGTTACTTCATTTAGTATAACATATCCTGACACATAAATCAAGTGTTTTTTGGAAAAACCCCCGAAAGGCAGACACAAGGTTGACGGGAGAGAGAGGCGCACTTATGGTCAACATTCAGCCCAAACAGCTCGGCAGGACCACCAGGATGAACTTTGCGAAGATCAACGAGGTGCTTGAGATGCCGGATCTCGTTGAAATTCAGAAAAACTCGTACCGGTGGTTTTTGGATGAGGGACTGCACGAAGTCTTTCGCGACATGGCATCCATCGTCGATTACACGGGAAATCTCGTGCTGGAGTTCATCGACTACCGGCTGGACGAGAATCCCACATCTTCGGTGGAGGAGTGCAAGGAACGGGACGTGACCTATGCCGCCCCGCTTCGTGTGCGTGTGCGGCTGTTCAACAAGGCGACGGGGGAGATCAAGGAGTCGGAGGTCTATATGGGGGATTTCCCGCTGATGACCGACAGCGGCACTTTTGTGATCAACGGCGCGGAACGGGTGATCGTGTCTCAGCTGGTGCGCTCCCCCGGCGTGTACTACGGCATGAACTACGATGCCACGGGCAAGCAGCTGTTCACCACCACCGTCATTCCGAATCGCGGCGCCTGGCTGGAGTACGAGACCGACTCGTCCGATACTTTTTTTGTGCGCATCGACAAGAACCGCAAGCTGCCGGTGACGGTTTTCCTGCGCGCGCTTGGGCTGGGAACCGACGCCGAGCTGATCGATTTCTTTGGCGAGGACGAGAGGATTCTCTCGACCATCGAGAAAGACACCACCAAAAACACCGAAGAGGCATTGCTGGAGGTGTACCGTAAGTTGCGCCCCGGCGAGCCGCTCACCGTGGAAAATTCGCAGGAGCATCTGAACAACCTGTTTTTCGACCCAAGACGGTACGATCTTTCCCGCGTGGGCCGGTATAAATTCAACAAAAAGCTGGGGCTGCCCAACCGTCTGCAGGGGCACCGGCTGAGCCGCCCGGTCGTCGCCCCCGAGACGGGGGAGGTGCTGGCGGAACCGGGCGAGGTCATCAGCCGCGCCCGCGCCCAGGAACTGGAAGATCTCGGTGTCACCACGGCGTATGTCACCGTGGAGGAGCACGGCGAGGAAAAGGAAGTCAAGATCATCTCCAACGGCACGGTGGATATCGCCAAATACATCGGTTTTGACGTCTCGGATCTCGGGGTGAACGAGAGAGTCAAATATACGGTGCTCAAAGAGATTCTGACGGAAAACGAGGGCGAAGAGGAGATCCGCAAGGCGATTTCCGCCCGCCTGCTGGATCTCATCCCCCCGTACATCACTGTGGACGATATCTTCGCCTCGGTCAATTACCTCAACTGCCTGGCGCACGGGGTGGGCAACGTCGACGACATCGACCATTTAGGCAACCGCCGCATCCGCTCGGTGGGAGAACTGCTGCAAAACCAGTTCCGCATCGGCTTTTCGCGCATGGAGCGGGTGATTCGCGAGCGCATGACGCTTCAGGCGCAGGATATGGACGAGATCACCCCGATGGCGCTCATCAATATCCGCCCGGTGGTGGCCGCGATCAAGGAATTCTTCGGCTCGTCCCCGCTCTCTCAGTTTATGGACCAGAATAACCCTCTGGGCGAGCTGACTCACAAGCGCCGCCTCTCGGCCCTTGGCCCGGGCGGTCTGTCGCGGGACCGCGCGGGTTTTGAGGTGCGCGATGTGCACTACAGCCACTACGGCCGTATGTGCCCCATCGAGACGCCGGAGGGACCGAACATCGGCCTGATTTCTTACCTCGCCACCTTTGCCCGTATCAACCAGTATGGCTTTATCGAGGCGCCGTACCGCCGGGTGGACAAGAACACCGGCATCGTCACCGACGAAGTGGTGTATATGTCCGCCGACGTGGAGGACGATTACATCGTCGCCCAGGCGAACGAGCCGCTGGACGAGCAGGGGCATTTTATGCGCAGCAGGGTCAACGCGCGCTACCGCAGCGATTTTCTGGAAATCGAGAGGGAGAAAGTCGATTTTATGGACGTCTCCCCGAAAATGGTGGTTTCGGTGGCCACCGCTATGATCCCGTTTCTCGAAAACGACGACGCCAACCGCGCCCTGATGGGCTCCAATATGCAGAAGCAGGCGGTTCCGTTGCTCACGACCGAATCCCCGATTGTGGGCACCGGCATGGAATATAAGGCAGGGGTGGATTCCGGCGTGTGCGTGCTGGCGAAGGCCGCGGGCACCGTGGAGAAGGTTTCCGCCGACCGCGTGGTGGTTCGCCGCGACGCGGACGGAGGGCAGGACACCTACTCGATTCTGAAGTTTGCCCGTTCCAACCAAGGCACCTGTGTCAACCAGCGGCCCGTGGTGGAAATCGGAATGCATCTGGAGAAGGGCGACGTCGTGGCGGACGGCCCCGCCACCTGCAACGGCGAGATCGCACTGGGCAAAAACGTGCTCGTCGGGTTTATGACGTGGGAAGGGTACAACTACGAGGACGCCGTGCTCATCAACGAGCGCCTGGTGCGCGACGACACCTTCACCTCCATCCACATCGAGGAGTATGAGATCGAGTCCCGCGACACTAAGCTGGGGCCGGAGGAGATCACCCGCGATATTCCGAACGTCGGCGAGGACGCCCTGAAAGACCTCGACGAGCGCGGCATCGTACGCGTGGGCGCCGAGGTGAGGAGCGGCGACATTTTGGTGGGCAAGGTCACCCCCAAAGGGGAGACCGAGCTGACCGCGGAAGAGCGGCTGCTGCGCGCCATCTTCGGGGAAAAGGCGCGCGAGGTGCGCGACACCTCCTTGAAAGTGCCGCACGGGGAGTACGGCATTGTGGTCGATGTGAGTATTCACCCGCGAGAACTGCGAGGAGCTGAGCCCCGGGGTCAACATGGTGGTGCGCTGCTACATCGCCCAGAAGCGCAAGATCAGCGTGGGGGATAAGATGGCCGGGCGCCACGGCAACA
>CAZGXK010000087.1:0-4444 GCA_964529775.1 uncultured Eubacteriales bacterium | reverse complement strand
TCCGTGACCTTCAAGAATCTCTCGCTGGGCGGCTTTGTGGACGGCAGCAGCGGCGGCGCTTTCCCCGATTCCTACCCCGGGGCCGCACCCGACGGAAACTATGTTTTCGGCGATTTTCGGTACGGAACATTTAATGACGGCACCGTGGGCATCACCGGGTACACGGGGAGCGCCGAGGAGCTGGCGATTCCGGAGAGTATTGAGGGCAAAACAGTGAGCGCCATCGGGGATTATGCTTTTCAGTGGTGCTATACGCTGCGCTCGGTGACCATCCCGGAGGGCGTGGCGTGGATAGGCACTAACGCCTTTGAGGGGTGCACCGCGCTCACCACAGTGAGCGTACCGGGCAGTGTGACGGATATTCTACGTTATGCCTTTTCCGGCTGCACCGCGCTCACCGAGGTGACGCTGGCGGAGGGGTTGACCTCCATCGGGAATTTTGCTTTTTCCGGGTGCAGCGCCTTGCCCGGCATACGCCTGCCGGAGAGTTTGACGAACATTGGAAGCAATGCTTTTAGGGGTTGTTCCAGCCTCACCTCGATCGCCATTCCGGACGGGGTGACTACCATAGGTGTATACGCTTTTTATGATTGCGACAGCCTTCCCTCGGTGATCATCCCTGGCGGGGTGACGACCATTGCACAAGGTGCTTTTGATTCTTGTGACAATCTCACCACGGTGGTGCTCCAGGACGGGGTGACGACCATTGAAGAAAATGCCTTTGCCTATTGTAATAACCTCGCCTCGGTGACCATCCCGGAGAGCGTGACGCGCATCGCGCCGAATGCTTTTAATAATTTAGCAAATTTAACGATTTACGGGGTGCCCGGCAGCGTGGCGGAGCGGTACGCGAAGGCGAACGGGTTCGCCTTCGCGACGATCGGGGAGGAGAACCACGCCCTCGCCGATGTGGATACCGACGGCGACGGTGAGGTCAGCACGGCGGAGGCGCAAGCCTTTTATACCGGCTTTTATGACGCGCTCGCAAGCGGCGACCCGCCCGCCGGTGCCGATGTGAGCGGGGACGGCAAGGTGGATATCGAAGATGTCCTGACCGTCTACCTCATCGCGAGCGGTGCCGCGTGAGAGAACACCGAACAAAAAGCCCCCGCCGGGTTCGCCCCGGCGGGGGCTTTGCGCGGTCCGCTCACAGAGCGCGGGCCTCGATATAGTACCGTTTCTCCTCGGCCTCGCCCATCGAGAAGGTTTTTCGCGGGAGGGGGCCGTGCGCGGCGATTTCGGCGAAGAGGTTCTCTTTCGCGGGGGCGGGGAGGAGGAAGCCGACGGCGCCCTCTTTGGCCGCCAGAGAGCGCAGCGCGCCCTCGCCGTGGATATAATCCACCCTGCCGCCGTGGCGCGCCGTCTCCCGCCCGAGGAAGGCCTGAAGCGCCCCGGCGCAGAGCGGGTGCAGGGCGGGGCTCAAGCGGATCTCCCCCTCTTCAGCCCCGCTCACCCAGCGCAGCGGGAGGCCGCCCTCCGCCACCGCCGCTTCGCGCAGGCGGGCGAGCAGCTCTTTGGGGCGCACTCCGGTGACGAGGCGGTGAATCGGCGCGAAAACCAGCGACGGGTCGTGCAGCGATTCGAGCTCGACCAGCGCATACCGCGCGGGGGAGCTCGCCTCGGAGCGCTTTTGCTCCTCGTAGCACACCTTGGCGGCGGCGAGCGAGTGATTGCCGTCGCCGACCGCGAACAGCAGGGGGTCTGGGCCGCCCGAGGATGCCTTTCTTTCTGCGTAGCGGTTGAGCCGCGCCTGAAAATCCCGCGCGGGCTCCCCCGTGATGAGGCGGCCGCGGACATGGCCGCCGCCCAGCATCAGCTCGAAATCGTAGAGAAGCGGCAGGGCGGGGGCGGCCGCTGCCAGCGGCGGGATGAGAGGTTCTTCGGCGTCGTCGGCGAGGAGCAGCACATGGGTGAGCTCGAGCGGCGCGTTTTGCCGTACCCTCATGCGGGGCGGGACGCGCTCGGGCACCGTCTGTTCGGAGGCGCGCACGGGCGAGCGGGAGCCCGCGCCGGCATCGTAGGCCTCTAAATCGACGGCGCCCACCACGCCCAGACGACGGCTCCCGTTTTTCAGCGTGCGCTCCACGAGGACGAACGAGCGCGGAAATTCGGCGAAGAGGCCGCCCTCGCGATAGGCGCGCATGGCCTTGTGGATGAGGGGAATGCGCTCGGGCGCGCGGGACAGATAAACCTCGGGCAGAATCAGGCGCAGCGCGGAAGGGGCGCTCCCCACCACGGCGTCCGCCGCCTCCCAGTACTCGGGCTGGGAGGTGAACTGGTCGCAGGCGACGACCGCCCATGTCTCCCACGGGACGCCCTGAGGGAGGAGGATATCCGCGCTCTGAAAGACCGCCATGCGGCGCACCTCCTACCCCCTGGTGAGGTCGAGACCCCGGCGAAACGCCCCGAGAGAATCCGGCGTGCCCTCGTCCATGTCATAATAGTTGGTGACGGCGGGCTTACCGTCGACCACGGTGTAATCGTTGCAGTTGAACCACACCGCCGCCTTGATTTGCCGGCAAAAGGCGCACTGAGGCGTGTCGGCGCGGGCGAGGCAGCGGAACATTTCCTCAATCCACTTCGCCTGCCGCCCGGCGTTGCGGCCGAGACGGGTGGGCCGTGTGGTTTTGGTGTCGGTATCGAACATCTGTTCCCCTCCGGCTCCCGCACCGAATTCGGAGATGATGGCGGGGTAGAGATCAAAATAGGGGGAATTTTTTTCGCTCAGTTCGCGGTAGATCTCCTCAAACGGGCGGAGACTGATGCCGTTGCCCGGCTCGTAGGCCGTAAGCCCCAGAAGCTGAACCGTGCCGAGATCCGGCAGGTAGCAGAGATCCTCTCCCCAGCGGGAATAGGGGGTGGACTTGGCGACGGGGTTGAAAATCCAGATGGTGTTATCGACGCCCTCTTCGCGGAAGAGGCGGTAAAGCCGCTCCCAGCTCTGCACAAAGAGGCTCGGGTCGAGGAGGGTCACCAGACCGCAGTAGCTTGTCCAGTCGGAGTTCATCTCGTTGTTGAGGCGGAAGAGCACCGGCTTTCCGTAGGCCCGGATCTCCCGCGCCAGGGCGCGGAACGTCTCGTCGAACCTGCCGCGCAGGATATCGAACATCGGGGTGTAGCGGTTGAGCTCGGTGTTGTTATGGGTGGTGAACTGATAGGTGAACTGGAGAACCGGTTTGCCGTTAAAGCCGTTGCCCCCGGCGTACAGCGCGGCCATCTTCGAGGGGAAGTGGTTGATCCGGTCGCCCCAGGCGATGTGGGTGTAGGTGGGCATCACGCCGTAGGGCGCGCCGACGGCCGCGGTGAGGCGGGCGTATTCCCGCTCGATGCGGCCGGCCTGCCGCTCGTACTCCTCCGGGTCTTCCTCGTCGACCATGCTCGCGGAGAAAAAGCCCCAGTCGACCGTCTTCTGCTCTCTCAGTTTTTGATAATACGCCTTCGTCTCCGCGTTCCAGTACTCCGGCACCTCGCAGGGAAACACCGCCTCCCGGTTTTTCGCCGTCCCCTCTCTCGGGATTTCCCGGAACGAGCGCACCATCGCGTCCATCGTGCTCTCGGCGTTGGTCTCGGACGACATCACAATCAGGAAAAAGCGGGCATACTCGTTCTCGGGCCGGATGACCGCGATATGGCTGAACGGCATCGCGATATCGCCCGCGTCCTCGATCACCGTATCGTAGCGCAGCACCGAGTAGCCGGGCAGCAGCGTATCGGATTCGAGCGCGGGGCGGGTGCGGGAGATGCGGTTGTAGGAGAGAAAGGTATCGTCTGCGATATAGCGGGTGATCCATTCGTCGCGGTAGGTGAGCCAGCCGCGCTCGGTGTCGCCGTAGGGGCTTTTATCCTCGTACGAGACCGTGACGACGAACGACTGCGCCGTGTATCGCGAGCGCAGGGCGCTCAGGCGGTAATCCGGCGTAAACTCGACCGTCGGCAGGGTGAGGGCGTATCCGTCGGCGACGTTGACCACGCGCGCACAATCCCCGCGCACATGGTAAAAAATCTTTTTGGCGTCGTCCTGCGGCCCCACCTCGCGGGTGAAATCCTCGACGGAGCGCCCGTTCAGGTAAAATTCCGCTCTTCCGACCGACGAGGGATCGTGAAATCCGTTCGCGGGATCGGCGTATTCCGTTCTCCACATCGTTCATCCCATCCTTTCCGCTGAGTGCGGCCCTGCCGGATTATCGGGGGCCGGCCTAAACGTTTGCGATTTCCCCGCTCGCCATGAGATAGACGGTCAGGGTATCGGTGATCTCGAAGACTTCGTCGCCGTTCAGGTCGCCGGGCGGAGCCTTTCGAATGACTTTATTTTAGTGTATCACATCCGACAGGGATAAGTCAAGACGTTTTTTTGAGGGCGTTTTTTCTTAAGGTGACCTCTAAAAACTCCTTTCTAAAGGCAAAAATTTCGTCAATTTAATATCCTGTTAATACTTGTTTGGTA
>CAZGXK010000086.1:0-4454 GCA_964529775.1 uncultured Eubacteriales bacterium | reverse complement strand
AGCTCAAGTGATGATCGTTAAGAGGTAGACTTGTTTAGTTGGAGCCTTTGAACTACGACCAATTTAGTAAGAGCTCTGACATTCAAGTCCTTCTGTCGAGGCAACGCGTTCGAGAAAATATACCCACCGCCAAAAGCCATTTGCCTTTTTCGGGGAAACGGCGTATACTAAAGGAAGCAAACGGGAGGGGAGAGCGCTCTATGCCATCGGCAAACGCGTTTTGGAAGTATCTTCGCGGGAAAAAAGTGGCGGTCTGCGGCATCGGGCGCAACAACACGCCCGTGATCCGGCAGTTTCTCTCGCACGGCGCCGTCGTGACCGCCTGTGACCGTCGCACCAGAGAAGATCTCGGTGAGACGGCGGCGGATCTCGAGCGGGCGGGGGCGGTGCTGAAGCTTGGAGAATCCTATCTTTCCTCGCTCGACACTATGGACCTGATTCTCCGCACGCCGGGCATGAAACCCTATCTTCCCCCGTTTATGAGCGCGCGGGAGAAAGGAATACCCGTCACATCCGAGATGGAGATCTTTTTTGCTCTGTGCCCCTGCCCGATTTACGCGGTCACCGGTTCCGACGGCAAGACGACCACCGCGACCATCATGGCGGGTCTGCTCGAAGCGTCGGGAAAGAACGTGTTTCTCGGCGGCAATATCGGCAGGCCGCTGATGCCCGAAATCGATAAGATATCTCCCTCCGATGCGACCGTGGTGGAAATGTCCAGTTTTCAGCTGACCATGATGGACCAAAGCCCGTATGTGGCGGTGGTCACCAATATCTCACCCAATCATCTCGATTGGCATACCGATATGGACGAGTATATCGAGGCCAAGCGCAATCTGGTCGCCCATCAGAAGACGGGGGATCGCGCGGTACTCAATGCCGACGATCCCATCACCGCTTCTTTTGCCCAATCTACCCGGGCGGACGTGCTCTTTTTCTCCCGCGCCGCCGAGCAGTCGGGAACCTGGCTGCGGGATGACGGGTGGCTGTGCATGACGCGGGACGGCGTCACCACCCCGATTGTCCGTAAAAACGAGATCCGCCTGCCCGGAGAGCACAATCTGGAAAATTATCTGGCGGCGTTCGCCGCTGTCTGGGGCGAAGTAGAGCCCGCGGTCATGGCCGAATACGCGGGGACCTTTGCGGGTGTTCCCCACCGCTGTGAGCTGGTGCGGGAGAGAAACGGGGTGAAATGGTACAACGATTCCATCGGCACCTCCCCCTCGCGCACCGTCGCGGGGCTGCGCTCTTTTGATCGCAAGGTGATCCTCATCGCCGGAGGATACGATAAACATATCCCCTACGATCCTCTTGGCCGCGCGGCGGCACAAACGGTTAAGGCGGCGGTGCTGATGGGGGATACCGCCTCCGCCATCGAGCGGGCGATACGCCGTTACAGCACCTTGCCGATCGTGCGGGTGAATACCATGGAAGAGGCCGTCTCGGAGGCGAACCGCCTTGCCGGGGAGGGGGACTGCGTTTTTCTCTCCCCTGCGTCCGCAAGTTTTGACAAATACCGTAATTTTGAAGAGCGTGGGGAGCATTTCAGGAAGTGCGTGGAGGCGCTTCCGCCCGTGTAGTGTCGCATTCACCCGGCGGTTCCCGCCGGAAGAACAGGCTTATTCGAAAAAATCGGTGCCAGCGGGGCGTTTGTCCCCGGTGGCACCGATTTGCTTTGCGCGACTGCGCCGCGCTATTCGTAGTCCGCGATATTGGCCCAGCTGAGCAGCAGTTTGCGCTCTTCCGGCTTGCCCTTGACCGATTGAGAGGCGGCGACGATGGGCAGCCATTGCTGGACATACTGCATCGCGGTATCGCTCTTTTGGCAAAAGAGATGCATATATTTCTTGGCGCTCTCCTGATCCCCTGCGAGCCAGAACAGCAGATAGGTGCGCGCGGCGTCGGCGGAGGCGTTGCCCTGAGTGGCGTGCGCCCAGTCGAGAATATACGCCTTGTCCTCGGCCGTGATGATGACGTTGCTCGGGTTGAAATCGCCGTGGCAGACCTTGTCGTGTTTGGGCATTCCCGCCAGGCGGGTGTGCAGTTCGTAGCGGCAGGTGGCGTCCAAATCCGCCTGACTGATTTTGCGCTGCATCTTGTCGGTCAGCTTGTTGAGGAGCGGCGCTTTCTTGCTGTGGATTTCCAGCTGGATATCCACGAGGCGCGAGAGATATGCGTCCTTCTTTTCGGGATGCTCTTTCATCAGGGAGGCCAGGGTCACCCCTTCGATGAATTCGGTCACGATGGCCCACTTGCCTTCTATTTTGGTGACTTCCCACTCATGGTGTACCGGCAAATCCGTCTCCTCGATTCGCTCGAGGTTGAGCGCCTCGTTGAGGATATCCGCCTTGGAAAACGATGCGTCAAATACCTTGATGGCTTTATCCCCGTCCCGGTACACCGTTTTTTGCGGGCGCACCGCGACCACTTGGTCCAGTTTCATGGATTTTTCCTCCTCACACTCGGTCTGTCCTGCCGTAATAGGCGTTCAGGTACATTTGCCGGATCTCGCTCATCAGCGGATAACGCGGGTTCGTGCCGGTGCACTGGTCGTCGAACGCCTGCTCGGTCATCGCGTCCAGCGTGTCCAGAAAGACTTTTTCGTCCACACCGTAATCGGCGATGGTGCGCTTGATGCCGATGCATTCCTTGAGATGGTCGACCGCGGCGATGAGAGATTCAAGCTTTTCGCTGTCGGTCTCCCCGGCAAGGCCGAGGGCATCCGCAAATTCCGCGTAGCGCGCCAGAGTGTGCGGGTGATCGTACTGCGGGAACGTGCCCATTTTCGCCGGCACCTCCGCGGCGTTATACCGCAGCACCTCGTCGATCATCAGGGCGTTCGCGATGCCGTGGGGCAGGTGATGGAACGCGCCGAGCTTGTGCGCCATCGAGTGGCAGACCCCTAAAAACGCGTTGGCAAACGCCATGCCCGCCATGGTGGAGGCGTTCGCCATCTTTTCCCGCGCCGTCACGTCGTCGGCCCCGTTTTCATACGCTCTGGGCAGATAGGTGAAGATCAGCTTGGCGGCCCGCAGCGCCAGACCGTCGGTAAAATCGGTCGCCATCATCGAGGCGTAGGCCTCCAGCGCGTGGGTGAGCGCGTCGATGCCGGAGGCGGCCGTCAGGCTCTTGGGCTGGTTCATCACAAGGTCGGTGTCCACAATCGCCATATTGGGCATCAGTTCATAATCCGCCAGGGGATATTTGGTCCCTGTCGCCTCGTCCGTGATCACCGCGAACGGCGTGACCTCCGAACCGGTGCCGGATGAGGTGGGAACCGCCACAAAATACGCTTTTTCTCCCATTTTCGGGAAGGTATACACCCTCTTGCGGATATCCATGAAGCGCATCGCCATATCGTGGAAATCCGCTTCCGGGTGCTCGTACAGAACCCACATGATTTTCGCCGCGTCCATCGCGGAGCCGCCGCCCACCGCGATGATGCAGTCCGGCTCAAACGAGGTCATTCTTTTGGCGCCCTCCTTGGCACACGCGAGGGTCGGGTCGGGCGCCACGTCGAAGAAACAGGCGTGCTCGATTCCCATCTCGTCGAGCGTGCGGGTGACGGGTTCCAGATACCCGTTGCGGTAGAGGAAGGCGTCGGTCACGAGGAAAGCGCGCTTTTTCCCCGCCAAATCCCCGAGCGCGGAGGGCAGACAGCCTTTTTTCATCATGATTTTCTGCGGCGCGCGGAACCAGAGCATATTCTCCCTCCTTTGGGCGACGGTCTTGATGTTGAGCAGATGCCGCACCCCCACGTTTTCCGATACCGAGTTGCCGCCCCACGAGCCGCAGCCGAGCGTGAGCGAGGGGGCGAGGCGGAAATTGTACAAATCCCCGATGCCGCCCTGGGAAGAGGGCGTGTTCACCAGAATGCGGCACGTTTTCATTCGGCTCTGAAACGCCGAGAGCTTCTCTTTCTCGCCGGGGCGGATATACAGGGAGGAGGTGTGCCCGTATCCGCCGTCCGCAATCAGCCGCTCGGCCTTGGCCATCGCGTCCTCAAACGATTCGGCGCGGTACATCGCGAGGACGGGCGAGAGCTTCTCGTGCGCGAATTCCTCGCTCAGATCCACGCTCTCCACTTCGCCGATCAAAATCTTGGTGTTCTCCGGCACATCCACTTCGGCGAGCGACGCGATGGTCTTCGCCGTCTGACCGACGATGCGGGCGTTCAGCGCACCGTTGATGAGGATGGTGGAACGCACTCTGTCCAGCTCGTCCGGCTTGAGAAAAGTGCATCCCCTCGCCGCAAATTCCGCCTTCACCTCGTCGTAGATGGGGGAGAGGACGATGACCGATTGCTCCGAGGCGCAGATCATGCCGTTGTCGAACGTCTTGGAGTGGATGATCGAGTTGACCGCGAGCCGGATATCCGCCGTCTCGTCGATGACGGCGGGGGTGTTGCCCGCCCCGACGCCCAGCGCCGGCTTCCCGCTCGAATAGGCGGCCCG
>CAZGXK010000085.1:0-4582 GCA_964529775.1 uncultured Eubacteriales bacterium | reverse complement strand
TTCGGTAGAGAAAAGAGGGGAATGCTGTATGGAGCGGGAATATGCCGAAAAACGCGCGGCCGAATTGCGGGAGCAAATCGCGTATCACAGCGATAGGTATTACAACCGGGACGACCCTGAGATCGAGGACGATGAATTTGACGCGCTTACCAGAGAACTTCGCGCCATCGAGCGGGAGTATCCCGATTTGATCACGCCGGATTCCTATACCCAGCGGATCACCGGGGGCGTCTCTTCCCGCTTTTCCCCGGTGCGGCACATGGTACCGCTTTTGAGCCTACAAGATGTGTTTGATGAGGAATCGCTCCGCGATTTCGACCGCCGGGTGCGCGAATTTACCGATCATCCCGTCTATGTGGTGGAGCCGAAAATCGACGGTCTGTCGGTTTCGCTGGAGTATATCGACGGGGTGTTCACGACCGGCGCCACGCGAGGAGACGGGGTGACGGGTGAGGACATCACCGAGAATTTGCGCCGAATTGACGGCCTTCCCTCCCAGCTCAAAGGCGCTCCCCACCGGGTGATCGCGCGCGGGGAAGTGTATATGCCGCGCAAGGTCTTTGCCGCTCTCGTGCAAGAACAGGAACTCGCCGGGGAGAAACCGTTCAAAAATCCGCGAAACGCCGCGGCGGGTTCGCTGCGGCAAAAAGATCCGTCTGTCACGGCCGCGCGGCATCTCGGTCTGCTCATCTTCAATTTGCAGTGGATCGAGGGCGAGGAGATCGCCTGCCACACCCTCTCTCTGGCCAGACTGTCCGAGATGGGACTGCCGGTCATCACGGGAGGAGAGGCGACCGATTCCATTGAAGCGGCGATGGAACAGGTGCGTCGCCTGGGGGAGCAAAAAGCGCGCCTGCCCTACGATATGGACGGCGCGGTGATCAAACTGGAGAGTTTTGCGTTGCGCCAGTCGCTCGGCAGCACCGGCAAGTTTCCGAGGTGGGCGGTGGCGTTCAAGTATCCTCCGGAGCAGAAAGAAACGGTTTTGAGGAGCGTGGAATTTCAGGTGGGACGCACCGGCGTGCTCACCCCGATCGGGGTGTTTGATCCGGTGACCCTTTCCGGTACAGGTGTCTCCCGCGCCACTCTGCACAACGGGGATTTTATCGCGCAGAAAGGGCTGTGCCTCGGCGACACGGTCGCTTTGCGCAAGGCGGGGGAGATCATTCCCGAAGTGGTGCGGGTGATCTCGCACTCCGAGGGTGCGCGTCCGGTGGAAATTCCGCGGCGGTGCCCGTCCTGCGGGGATCCTCTTGTCCGGGAAGAGGGGGAGGCCGCCGTGCGGTGCGTCAACCCCGATTGCCCCGCTCAGCGGGCGAGGCATCTGGTCCATTTTGCCTCCCGCGAGGCGATGGATATCGACGGACTCGGACCCGCCGTGGTGGAGCAGTTGATGGCGGCGGATCTTGTGGCGCGTCCGGATGATTTTTACACCTTAACTAGGGAGCAGGTCTGCGGCGTCGGGCGCATGGGGGAGAAATCGGCGGACAATCTGCTGTGGGCCATCGAGCGGTCGAAGAGCCGCCCTCTCTCCCGATTGCTGTTTGCTCTCGGTATCCCCCATATCGGGGAAAAGGCGGCGGAGGCGCTTGCTGTCCGCTTTCGCACGATGCGGGCGGTGATGGATGCCGGCGAGGAAGAGCTCAACACCATCGATGGATTTGGCGGGATTATGACGGGCAGTGTACTCGACTATTTCTCCCGAGCTTCTTCCCGCCGTCTGGTGCAGAATCTCGCGGATGCCGGGGTGACTATGCGGGAGCCCGAGACGGGAGGAGACGGGAGATTCACAGGGATGACTTTCGTGCTCACCGGAACACTGCCCACCCTCAGCCGCGCCGAGGCGAGCGCGATGATCGCGCGCTACGGCGGAAAAACGGGATCCTCCGTCTCCCGCAAGACCACTTATGTACTGGCGGGCGAGGCTCCCGGCTCCAAGCTTGAAAAGGCGAGGGCGCTCGGAGTGACGGTGATCGACGAGCAGCAGTTCCGCGCCATGATCGGATGAGAAAGATTTCGCACAAAAAGCCATACGCCAAACGGGAAGGACCTCCTCTCCGGCGTATGGCTTTTGCCATAGGATACGTCTCAGACGCGACGGGGGTTACGACGTCAGGTTTTTCAGCGTTTCCAGAAGAAAGTCCCACACACGGGCGACGGAAAGCATATCCAGCCGTTCGGAAGGTGTGTGGACATTCATCATATTCGGCCCGATCGAAATCATATCCGCACCCTTCAGTTTTTCGCCGAGGATGCCGCATTCCAGTCCGGCATGGATGGCTCGAAAGCATGGCGGTTTTCCCCGCATTTTCTCATATACTTTCGCCATCATCTCTCTCAGCGGCGAATTGGGGCGGTATTCCCAGGCGGGATAGTCGTCCCCCGATTCCGCTCTGCCTCCGAGAAACTCCGCGAGAAGGCGGATGTCGGCGACCATTTTGTCTCTGTCTGCCTGCACGTTGGAGCGCACCATAAAACCGAGATTCAACGCGCGGCCGCCGAGAACCGCCTCGCCAGGATTGCAGGAGGTGCGCACCTGGTCGGGGATGTCGGTAGTCATCGCGCGCACTCCGTAGGGCAACTGCGTCAGCGCGAAAATCACTTTTTTCGTCTCGCGCTCCCCGGTACACAGCGCCGGGAGCGGTGTCGGCAGCGATTGTATGACCGCCTCGGTCTCCGATGGATTCGCCTGATGAAAACGATCGGCAAACGCCGTCACGGAACGGTCAAACGCCCGCTGCGATTCGGCGGGAAGACACACCTCCGCCCTCACCGTGCGGGTGATGGCGTTGAGCCGTCCGCCGCCCTGCAGGGAAGCGATGCCGAACGGAGTCTTCTCCGCCGTGTCACGCAGAAGTTCGGCGAGCACCTTGATGGCGTTGGGGCGGTTTTTCGCGATGTCCATTCCGGAATGACCGCCTCGCAGACCGTCGATGACGATTCTGCGCCCGACCGATCCCGAGGAAGGAGGTGCCATGTCCACGGGAAGGGTCACGTTTACCCGTGAGGCGCCCGCACAGCTGACGGTGAACACCCCTTCCTCCTCCGAATCGAGATTGATCAACCGTCTGCCGTTCAGCAGGGAGGCATCCAGCGCTGCGGCTCCGCACAGACCTATCTCTTCATCGGCGGTCAGCAGGGCTTCAATCGGAGGGTGCGGGATGGTATCGTCGGCGAGAATCGCCAGAATATACGCCACCGCGATCCCGTCGTCGCCGCCGAGGGTTGTTCCCCGCGCACCGAGAAAATGGCCGTCGAGAAAGAGATCAAGCCCCTCCCTTGCCATATCTTTCCCGCAGTCCTCGCATTTTTCGCACACCATGTCGAGGTGCCCCTGCAAGATGACGGGTTCGCAGTCCCGGTAACCGGGTGTGCCTTCCCGATAGATCACCACGTTGCCGTAGGCGTCTTGAGCGGCGCGAAGGGAATGCTCTTTTGCGAAAGCGAGGCACATCTCGGCGAGCGCCCCGGTGTTGCCCGAACCGTGCGGGATGCGGGCGATGGCCTGAAAATAGCGGAACACTTCTTTGGGTTCCCATTCGGACAGCGGCATGATTCGACCTCCCGAGTGACCGGTGATTACGGACGGATAACCTCCAGCGCATTGAGATCGTAGGGGGTTTGCTGGTACACGAAATAGTTGAGCCAGTTTGAAAACAGCAGGTGCGCGTGAGAACACCATGTGAGGGGCGGAACAGCATTCGGGTCGTCTCCGGGAAAATAGTGGCGGGGCAGTTTGGGGGACAGGCCGCGCTCGAGATCCCTCCGGTACTCGGAGGCGAGGGTGAGCCGGTCGTACTCGCAGTGCCCGGTGACATAGACCTCCCGCCCGTTGGAGGAGACGATCACCGCAGGACCTGCCTGAGCCGAGGAGACCACGATCTGCAGCGTGGAATCGCGCAAAATATCCGCCTCCCGGATCTCGGTGTGGCGGGAGTGGGGCATATCAAAGCACTCGTCAAAGCCGCGGGTGAGCGGATGGTTGCTGTACAGGGGGCGGTGGCGGAAGACACCCGAGAGCTTTTCCTCGAGGGGGTATTTCGGGATGCCGTGCAGATGGTAGAGCCCCGCCAGAGCGCCCCAGCAGATGTACATGGTGGAGTAGACATGGGTCTGCGCCCAGTCGATGATGCGGCACAGCTCTCCCCAGTAATCCACTTCCTCGAAAGGCAGCAGTTCCACCGGCGCGCCGGTGACGATCAGCCCGTCGGAATAGCGTGCGCGCACGTCGTCGAAGGTTTGATAAAACTGTGCGAGATGTTCGGCGGCGGTGTTTTTGGAGGAGTGAGTGACCGCCTGCAACAGGTCGATCTCCATCTGAAGCGGTGTGTTGCCGAGCAGGCGGAGCAGCTGCGTCTCGGTGGCCTCTTTGGTGGGCATGATGTTGAGGATGAGCATGTGCAGCGGGCGGATGTCCTGGTGGGTCGCGCGATCCTCGGTCATAATGAAGATGTTTTCCGCCTCCAGAGTTTTGGCCGCAGGGAGGTGATCGGGGATCTTGATGGGCATGGTCAGACATCCTTTCTCCGGTGTCGGGAACTTCTGCCTTCAGTATATCATCTTTTTTCCCCCGGCGCAAGAC
>CAZGXK010000084.1:1188-4781 GCA_964529775.1 uncultured Eubacteriales bacterium | reverse complement strand
GATACTCTGTCCCATACCGCTTTTTCTTATCGCTCATCCCTAAGCTCGTGAGTACACTGGATCCTCTTAGCCGCGATAATGGCTTCCAAATCAGTCGTTTCGGCGACTGTATCTCCGAGCTTATCTTTGTCCTGTCCTTTTGGCATGGCCTCTCATCGGGATGATGGCGGCGCGAAACCCCGTTCCCGGATCTTCCCCATATATATCACGGTATCACAGAATAATGCGAAGCCGGAGTTGATCGCTTGGAGTACTAAAAAGCCGGCCCCGCTGAGCAGAGCCGGCCCAATAATGTTCGTTCGATGACTGAGTACATATATCGTCTTTTGTACGCAAAACATCGTATTATCGAAATATTCCGGATCGGATATCGCCGATAATTTCACGGATCACGCAGACCATACCCATCGCCTGTTCGCTTGTCCAAGTTTTTCCAAATTTTTCCATAGACCGTCACCTATGATTCGCCATCCTGGACTGTTTAAAGGGCTTTTAATAGAAGGTCGCCACCACAGGATCCGGCGGCGGGGCCTCGTCCATCGAGAGCACGGTGAGCACCGGACCTTTTCGGTCGTACATTTTGTGATACCGCACCGCGATTCTTGCTCTCACCCTGAGCCATTGCCGTGCCTGAGGAAGGGCGCCGTTCAGAGAGGTCGCCGCGAGACCCGCAAACTGAATATCCTGCACGCAGCAGGTCATCACATGCCTGCCCAGCACAAAGCATCCCTCCGGGAAGCCCTTGTCCCGAGCCGCCTGCGCCTTGAAAGATACCGTCTTGCCGTCGTATTTCTCCATATCTTCCGATAAATCCCGGTACCACAGGGCGTAATCGCGATCTTCCACCTCCACCACCGGCGCGTTCACATCAAAGGGAAGCGGGTCCTCCGTGTCGTCGTATTCCACATGGCCGTCCGTGTATTCGTAGGCGATGTCGGCGCGGCGCGAGAGGGCGCGAATCACCTTGTGAAACGCCATCTTGTCCAGCTGAGGGGTAAACCGGTTAAACACCACCAGTTCGCACCCGAATACCTTATCCGAAACCAGCTGACGCATATTGGCGTTGTAACTCAAAAACGTGGGGGCGTGGACGAAGAGGAAATTCTGAGCGATCACCCATCCCTTGGGCATCGCGCCGTAAAAGGTGTCCAACGTCCACATTCCGTTGTACTCCACCATCACCATTTCCGGGTGATAGGTCTTTTCGAGGGCGCGCAACCTGGAGTTCTTCATCTGCTCCGAATCGCCGATCACCTCCACCGCAACTTTTTTCATATAGTCCGCCCGAGTGTCGTATGTCACTTCGCCCTCTTCGCAGCAGAGCAGCAGGATGCGCTCACCCTGATTGAAGCGCGGGTCCGCCAGTGTATCCCGGATGAAGGTGGTTTTGCCCGCCTCCAAAAAACCGGTGAACAAATAAACAGGCACCTCGCTCATCGGTTGTCACCCTCTCGGTCAAACAGGGTCTGCAGCGCATCTTCGGCCAGGTGGGAACCGATGACACACAGCCTCCCCGTCACCGCAGCGACGCCTTCCCGAATCTCCTGCTCGCCGGGGACATAGTCAAAATGCAGCCACACCCCGTTTTCCCCCTCCACAATACCTTTCGCGCGCAGCACCTCGCCGTAGAGGGCGGAATTTTCCAAAGCGGAGAGCGACTTTTGTAATCCCGCCCGGGAAAAGCGGTGCGCCGTTTCTATCCCCCAGCTGGAAAACACCTCGTCCGCGTGATGATGTTCCTGTTCGTGATCGTGATGGTGTTCCTGTTCGTGCTCATGTTCGTGATGAAGTTCACGGCCGTCGCCGTGCGCCTCTTCCCGCAGCGCGGTGAGAGCGCATGCGAGCGTATCCTCGCGCTCCATCGCCAAAGAGATCTGCTCGCCGGTGAGCTTATCCCACGGTGTGGTGATAATGGTGGCGGTTTTATTATGTTCGCGCAGCAGTGCGACCGCCTGCTCCACCGCCTCTTCCGAAAGAGAACCGGTGCGGCTGAGCACGATGCAACCCGCATGGGCGATCTGGTCGATGTAAAACTCCCCGAAATTTTTCAGATACATTCTGCACTTGCCAGCATCCGCCACGGTGGTAAAGGCGGAGAGTGTCACATCGTCGCGGCGGAGCCCCTGTACGGCGCGAATAACGTCGCTGAGCTTGCCCACCCCGGAAGGTTCGATCAGAATACGGTGCGGAGAAAAACGATCGAGCACCTCCGAGAGCGCCTTTGCGAAATCACCCACCAAACTGCAGCAGATACAACCGGAATTCATCTCTGTGATCCGTATTCCCGCATCCTGCAAAAATCCGCCGTCGATCGCGATCTCCCCGAATTCGTTTTCAATCAGCACCAGTTGCTCTCCGGCATACGCCTCCCGAATCAGTTTTTTGATGAGAGTGGTCTTGCCGGCACCCAAAAATCCGGAGATGATGGCAATTTTTGTCATCCTGATGAACCTCTTTTCCCTTTTGAAATCGTCACAGTCGAAACCGTCCAACATACCGGCGCGGCACGCGGGAGGAGATGGAGCAAACCACCTCGTCCGCGACGGTGTGCAGCTGCCGCGCCATATCTACGGTGAGATCGGCATCGAGGAGCGTCGCCGTGTCCCCGCGCCGCACTTCCCCTATATCGGTCACATCGACCATGCACTGGTTCATGCACACCCGCCCGATGATCGGGGCGAGACGGCCGTGAATCCGCACAGCCCCGCAGTTGGAAAGGCGGCGGTCCAGCCCGTCTGCGAAACCGACCGGCAGGGTGGCGATACAGGTGTCGCGCCCGGTGACAAAACTTCCGCCGTACCCCACCGGGGTGCCGGACGGAACCCACTTGGTCATCGCCACAACGGTCACCCAGCTGAGCACCTGTCTCAGGCCGGACCCGCGAAAAATCCGCTCATCCACCGAGCAGAGCCCGAAAAGATTGTCCCCCACACGCACCATATCGAGCTGGGTTTCCGGGTGCAGCAGCACGGCGGGAGAATTGGCGGCGTGACGGCAGGGTATGGGCACCCCCTCTCGTTCGAGGAGGGACGTGATGTGTAAAAAACGCGTCAAGGGTTCGCGCACGCTCTCTTCTCCCGGCTCGTCGGCTCGGGCAAAATGGGTGAACATCCCCTCTATATGAAGATAGGGAAGGCGGGCGATCTCGAGTATCGGCGCGAGAGAACTCTCGTCCGCCGGAAAACCGATGCGGTTCATCCCGGTGTCCAGTTTGATGTGCACCGGCACCCTCTCTCCCCGCCACGAGGCGAGGAGATTCAGCTTTTGTGCGGTTTCGAGAGAGAAAATCGCCGGAGTGAGACGGTAGGTGAGGAGATTTTCCAGTTGTCCGTCACAGGTATCGCCGAGAACCAAGATCGACTCCGCAGCACCCGCCGAGCGCAACAGGGCCCCCTCCTCCCAGGTGCCAACCGCAAAAGCGTCCACGCCGCAGGCGTGCAGCGTGGGGTACACCCCGCGGATGCCGTGGCCGTAGGCGTCCCCCTTGAGCACGGCCATCAGCTTGACTCCCGGGGAAAGGCGCTGACGGGTCACCTTGATATTGTGTGTGAGCGCCGAGAGATCGATCAGCGCCTCGGTGCGCTCCGAAAGTC
>CAZGXK010000084.1:0-1094 GCA_964529775.1 uncultured Eubacteriales bacterium | reverse complement strand
GGGTCACCACCGGCTCCCCAGCCAGATAACGGCGGTACTGCCGGAAAAAGTCGTCGGTGTTGCTGATGCTCACCGCCGTGCGCTCCCCGTCGTCGGTGACGCACAGGTAGCGTGAGGCGGTCATCGGGTACAGCGAAAGGGTCATGGGCGCGCTGCCGTCGGTGAACTCCGCTTTCAGGCTCATCACCGGAACGCCGTCCGCCTTGGCGTCCGGCTCGGCATCCGCCACGCGGTGAATACCGATGAGCAGCTGATAGAGCTTGCGAAACTCGGCAGTATTATAGGATTTGCCGCCGGAAGTGACGGTCATCTGCTCGTCCTTATCGCTCTTATCCGGGTGATGGGTGAGCGTGAAGGCGGTTGACACTCCCCCGTCGCTCACCGTCAGCGACCGGACATCGGTGATGTCCCGCAGGAAAAGCAACTTAGATGTCAGGTCGATATACCGCAGCTTGGCCCACGGCACACTCTCGGGGGATAGCCGGTACACCACGTCGATGCCGTCAACCAGCGCATAATAATTGCCCTCTTCATCCGTATTTCCGAGGAGTACCATGTGCTCGCGGTCGTTATAGTGGGTGACGGATGTCCCCCCGTCATCGGACGCCTCCCCCTTCACCACCGAAAGCGTAAACGCAGCGGAAGAAGCGGGCTTCAGCAATCCGTAATCCTCAAGCTGCCGATCGTCCGGGTGCGCCGCCACAGCCTCCGACGCCGTGAGCGAACACATGGCTTGTGAGAGTTCTGCCAGCTTATCGGCATCCACCGCCCGCACATAAGGAGTGGTCATCACATAGGTGGAGATGCGGGTGAGACCCCCGTAAGCCCCGTTGGTATCCACCGTAATCGCAACCGGCTGATCTCGGTCGGTGCCGGTCAGGCGCAGCTCCAGAAGCTGCGCCGTGCCCTCGTTATCGTCCGCGTCCACTGAGGGAGGACCGATGAGCGTCTTGCCGATGAGAGAGAGTGCGCTTGAGAGGAGAAACTGTTCCGATACCCCGGTCTCGATGATATACACCGTCGCGTCGCCCTCCAAGCGGGCGTAATACCCCGTCTCATACGGGGTCTTGCCTCCGAAACAGACGGTGGCGGAC
>CAZGXK010000083.1:0-4848 GCA_964529775.1 uncultured Eubacteriales bacterium | reverse complement strand
TATCGTAGCTGCGCTCCCCCCTGCTGGTCTGCTCCACCACGTACGGTACAAGACTGCTCATCACAAAATCCTTCCTTTCCCTTGCTCCGGTTTATTCTGTCTCAACTTCGGCGGCATCTTTAATACATTTCAAGGCCTGCTCGACCGCCACATCCTGCGAGAGGTCCTCCTTGGAAATCATGGCCTTCACCTTATCGGTGTCCATGTCATACTGTTGTGCCAGCTTTTGGTATTCCGCGTCGATCTCCTCATCGGTCGGGGTGATGTTCTCCGCCTGGGCCACCGCCTCCAGCGCAAGGCGCGCCTTCACCTGCCGCTCGGATTGATCGCGGAATCCCTCTTCAAATCCCTCGCGGTCCATATCCACATACTTCAAATAGGTGTCCAAATCCATTCCCTGCGACTGCAGGCGGTAGCTGAAATCCCGGACATGGTCCTGCACACGATTCTTAAACATCGCCTCAGGAATATCCGCCTGCATCCCCTCGATGAGCTGGTCAATCAGGGCGGTCTCAAAGGCGTTTTCGGCCTCCTGTTCGTTTTGCTCCTGCTGATGCTTCGCGATATCCGCCTTGAGTTCTTCAAGGGTGTCGAACTCGCTGCAATCCTTGGCAAATTCGTCATCGAGTACCGGCAGCTCTTTTTCCTTGATTTCGTGCAGACGGCACCGGAACACCGCCGGTTTTCCGGCAAGATCTGCAACCGAATAATCTTCCGGGAAGGTGACGTTGACCTCGAATTCGCTGTCGATCTCTCTCCCTTCCAGCTGCTGTTCAAAGCCGGGGATAAATTGGTCGGAACCAAGACGCAGCGTATAATTCTCCGCCTTTCCGCCCTCAAAGGGTTTGCCGTCGACAAACCCCTCAAAATCCAGTTTCACGGTATCTCCGCTGCGGGAGGAACGGTTATCCACCGAAACCATACGGGAATTGCGCTCCTGTAAGCGGGAAAGCTCTTCCGCCACGTCATCATCGGTGACCGGCTTGACCTTTTTGGGCGCTTTCAGACCCTTGTATTCTCCTAAAGTCACTTCAGGCCGGACCGTGATGACCGCCGTAAAACGCAGGCCCTCCTTGCCGACCGACTGGACATCTAAATCGATCTTATCTTCCACATAGGTGTAGCCGGATTCCCGAATGGCATCGTCGAGCGCTTTCGGATAGACGTCATTCACGGCTTCATCATAGAAGACACCCTCTCCGTACAGCTTCTCGACCAGATGTCTCGGCGCTTTCCCGCGGCGAAAACCCGGCACATTCATCGTGCGGATCTTTTTGCGGTACGCCGCGGCAACCGCCTGTTCAAAGGACTCGGCGTCCACTTCGATGTCCAGTTCCACCCGGCTGTGCTCCTTCTTTTCGGCAGATAATAACCCCATATTTCTTCCTCCTCGAAAGCTCCTTACATAAACAATTTTAGCATATCACGGTGAAAACTTCCACCCTTTTTTTGAAAAAACGTCAAAATCAGGGCAATTTCTTTGCTGTGACAGAGCGCAAAGCACACGGACACAGACCAAACCGCACCATCGCATCGGACTTTCAAAGCCTCAGGGGAATGGGCTATGCCGATATCGCCTCCGGATCCCCTTTGCGCGATGATATCATTAACGAATCAAAAGAGGGATAAAACGCAGACTGTCACCGGAAATCAGGCGCATCTCAATACCCTCGTAGGTTCCGTTAAAAGACTGCGCAATGGCCTTGCCGTGAATATGGCCGTAATAGCAGCGGGATATATTCAAGCGGTGCAGAGCATCGACCATCTCACGGCACACGATCCCGGCAAAAATCGGCGGGTAATGAAGAAAAACCACCGGTTCGCATCCGGCGTCTCTCGCAGCGACGACCGATCTCTCCAAGCGCCCGACCTCGCGCAGAAGAATTTTTTGATCTTCTCCGGACTGCGGGTCGTTGAGCCATCCCCGTGTGCCGCAAACTGCCCGGCCGTCCGGAAGGGCAAAGCAGGAATTGTGAACCGGGAAAAGGGTAGAAAGACCGTGATTCTCAAAAAAGCTCTCCATTTTGGCTTGGGTTTCCCACCAGTAATCGTGGTTCCCCTTGATCAGTAATTTTGTGCCGGGCAGAGCGTGAAGAAAGAGAAAATCGGGAAGAGCCTGCTCCAGATTCATTCCCCAGGAAATATCTCCCGCAATCGCCACCGTATCGTCGTCCTGTACACATGCGCACCAGTTTTCCCGAATTTTTTGAACATATCCCTCCCAGCCGGAAAAATCATCCATCGGCTTATCGGTGCCGAATGAGAGATGCAAATCGGCAATCGCATACAGTGCCATGCGGGAACCTCCCTTTGCATAAGCGGCATCAAAGCGGGACAGACAGCATACGGGCAACGGCGTCGCGCATGGCACCGACATCGCAGCACTCGGTAAAGCGGGGCGTCTTGCGCCTCAGGGAAGCAATCGGAGGCGGAACGGGAATGCCGGTGACGGCATAGAGACGATCAACTTTCTCAAACTCATCAAGGCCGTCGGTATCGACCTGCAACGCCTGCAAGACATGGGAGGAAAACTTGTACGGATTGGCGGTGGAGGCGATCACGGTGGGTGTGAGATCACCCGTGCGCCTGCGGTACTCCTGATAAACGTGCAGAGCGACCGCCGTATGGGTGTCGCATAGATACCCGAAATCGTCCATCGTGCGGCGGATGGTCGCCATGGTCTGCCTGTCGTCACAGCTTCCGCCTACAAACAGATTGTCCATCGCCTCCCTGACGTCGGGGGAAATAGTGTACTTTCCGTTGCGCTCAAGCTCCGTCATCAAGCGGGAAATCTCCCAGTCGTCTTTTCCGGAAAGCTCATATAGCAGCCGTTCCAGATTGGAGGATATAAGAATATCCATAGAGGGCGAGGAAGTCGTGTAAAAATCGCGGTTGCGGTCGTAGGTTCCGGTCTTCAGAAAATCGGTGAGAACCCGATTGCGATTGGACGCGCAGATCAGCTTTTTTATCGGAATACCCATCCGCATCGCATAATAAGCCGCGAGAATATTGCCGAAATTGCCCGTCGGCACCGCTACGTGGATCTCGTCCCCCGGTTGAATCACTCCGTCGTTCAACAAATCGCAGTACGCCGAGACATAATAGACAATCTGCGGAACAAGACGCCCCCAGTTGATGGAATTGGCACTCGAGAAAATCATGTTGTGGGAGGCAAGTTTGGCTTTGACGGTCTGATCGATAAAAATCGCCTTGACACCGGTCTGGGCATCGTCGAAATTCCCGCGAACCGCGCAGACTCCCACGTTGTCCCCTTCCTGAGTCATCATCTGCAATTTTTGCATGGGGCTGACGCCGTTCTCCGGGTAAAAGACCAGAATATGTGTATGCGGGGCGCCGCAAAAGCCTTCAAGCGCCGCTTTGCCGGTATCCCCCGAAGTGGCGACCAGAATAACGATATCTTTGCCTTCCTCCGCTTTGGCAGCGCTGAACCGCATCAAAAAAGGCAGGATCTGCAGCGCCATATCTTTAAAGGCACAAGTCGGCCCGTGCCACAGTTCCAGAAGAAAAGCGCTTGCATCCAGGCGGTGAAGAGGAGCGACACGGCTGGCGCGAAACCGCTCCCGTGTATAAGCGGACGCCGTGCACCGCTCGATTTCCTCGGAGGAAAAATCGGTGAGATAGAGGGAGAGAACGGCCTGTGCGCGTTGAGCGTAACTTTTGTCCTTGAGAGAAACAATATCTTCCAGGGAGAGGGTGGGGAAAAATTCGGGCACAAATAATCCGCCTTCCGAAGAGATGCCCTGTGTGATCGCGCGGGCAGCCGTCACGGTGACCCGGCTATCCCTTGTGCTGTGATACTGCATAACGATTCCTCCTACCGTCGGCATCTTCATTGTACCGCGGTCGCCCGCGATTGTCAATTTGCGTCAGAAAGCCCTCCCCAAATCCCCCGCCTCATAGGCGCTGACGATATGGTCGATCTGCACCGCTTTGAGAGGAAATACCGGGTCTGTCCACACTTCAACCACGTCAAAGCGCGGCTGAAGCCGGCAGGGATACGACTTCAGGTACAGGGCGGCGGTGGACAGCAGACGGCGCTGTTTGTCGACCGTGACCGCCTCTCGCGGGAGTGAAATCGCCCCCTGAGATCGCGTCTTGACCTCCACAAACACGATATAGGGACCGTCGCTCGCAATGATATCAATCTCCCCGAAGCGTGAACGGTATCCGCTCGCCAAAAGGGTATATCCCTTTTCGCGCAAGAACCGCGCCGCTAGGATTTCCCCCGCAGCGCCGGACGACACCTGAGCCAAAGCAGTCACCTCTCCGCGCTTGAAAACAGCTTTTTCAGAAAACTCCGCCTGTGACAGGGAAGCGGACCATAGCGCAGGATGGCTTCCCTGTGCGCTCTCGTACCGTACCCTTTGTGAGAGGCAAAACCGTATGCCGGGTAAAGGCGGTCGAGCTCGGTCATAACTGCATCCCGGCTCACTTTGGCGAGTACCGAGGCGGCGGCGATAGACTGAGTTATCGGTTCAGACCTGACCACCTCCCGCGCGGGTGCGGGCATTGATGATGGCAGGCGTTTGCCGTCGACCAAAATCAGTTGCGGACACGGGCTAAGCCCTTCCACCGCCCTCCGCATGGCCAGCATGGTGGCGCCAAGAATATTGAGCCGCTCTATCTCTTCCACATCGGCAAAAGCCACATGATAGGCGATAGCCGTCTTGCAAATGACGGGGAAAAGCCGATCCCTCTGTTTCTCGGAAAGCTGCTTGGAATCGTTCAGGCCCTCAAGGGACACCCCGCCCGGCAAGACCACCGCCGCCGCACAGACCGGCCCCGCCAGCGGCCCGCGCCCCGCCTCGTCTACTCCGCAAAGGAATG
>CAZGXK010000082.1:758-4943 GCA_964529775.1 uncultured Eubacteriales bacterium | reverse complement strand
CCCTGGGTATCCAGGGTTCCGCGGATGATGTGGTAACGCACACCGGGCAGATCCTTGACACGGCCGCCGCGGATCAGCACCACGCTGTGCTCCTGCAGGTTGTGTCCTTCGCCTGGGATGTAAGACGTCACCTCGATCCCGTTGGAAAGGCGCACACGCGCCACCTTCCGCAAAGCCGAATTCGGCTTTTTCGGGGTGGACGTCTTCACCGCCGTGCACACGCCGCGCTTTTGCGGGGAATTCTGGTCGATCGGCTCGCGCTTCTTGGAGTTCCACCCCCTGAGCAGCGCCGGGGCCTTCGCCTTCCTGCCGACTTCCTCGCGCCCTTTGCGCACCAGTTGATTAAAAGTTGGCAATCTCTTTCACCTCCCTTAACATGAAATTCTTCTTCCTTCCCCGCCGCCGGCGGGAACATCCGAACAGGAATTATATCACGCGCTCTTACGGTTTGTCAAGAATTTTTGCGCGGTTCACCGTGAACGCTCACGTTTGTCGGGAAAATCCCCGCTGGGAACCGGCGCGGTCTCTCTTCGGAAACCCGCATCTCACCCCAGCGGTTGCGTTTCGCCGAACCCGTCCTGACGGAACATATCCTCCTCGAGCATACTGCGCAGCGCCGCCACATAAGGGGTGTCGTCGGACGCGTGGGTGTTGAGCACCTCGATATCTCTGTACTGCTGCATACCCGTTCCGGCGGGGATCAGCTTGCCGATGATGACATTTTCTTTCAGCCCGAGAAGCGGGTCCACCTTGCCCTTGGTCGCGGCATCGGTGAGCACACGGGTGGTCTCCTGGAAAGAGGCGGCGGAGAGAAAACTGTCGGTCGCCAACGCCGCCTTGGTGATTCCCAGCAGCACGGGGGACCATTCCGCCTCCCTGAGGCCGTCTTCCCCGCCGGCCATGCGCTCGCGCACCCTGTCGTTGGCGTCTTCCATATCCGAGCGGTCGACCATCGAGCCGCCCACCAGTCCGGTATCGCCCGGGTCCTCAATGCGCACCTTGCGCATCATCTGCCGCACGAT
Source organism: uncultured Eubacteriales bacterium (assembly GCA_964529775.1). Classification (GTDB taxonomy): domain Bacteria; phylum Bacillota; class Clostridia; order Oscillospirales; family Acutalibacteraceae; genus RGIG1959. Next base: position 3,921 of record CAZGXK010000082.1, on the reverse strand, counting down.
GACCTCCACGTGCTTGTCGTTGATGTCCACCGCCTGCATACGGTAGGTGCGCTGGACTTCCTCGATAAGGTAATTCTGCACCGCGAGGGGCCCGCTGACCGCCAGAATATCGTTGGGGTTGATGGCGCCCTCGGTGATGCGATCCCCCTTTTGAATGGTCTGCCCCTCCGCGACACAGCGCCGCGCGCCGAACGGAATGACATAGCTGCGCTCGTCAATCTCGCCGTCCGTGTTGTTCGTGACAATCACAAGCTGCTTTTTCTTCTCTTCCGCGAAGCGCACGACCCCGCCGATCTCGCTGATGATCGCGAGATGCTTGGGCTTGCGCCCCTCAAACAGCTCTTCCACGCGGGGCAGGCCCTGGGTGATATCCTCTCCGCCGGCGACGCCGCCGAGATGGAAGTTGCGCATGGTCAGCTGGGTTCCCGGCTCGCCGATCGACTGCGCCGCGATAATGCCCACCGCCTCGCCGATCGACACCGGCTCCATAGTGGCGAGGTTCGCGCCGTAGCAGCGCGCGCACACGCCGTGGCGCGCCCGGCAGGTGAGCACCGAGCGGATGACCACCCGGTTCTGCCCGTAGCGGTTGACGAGGAGATCCGCCTCCCGGTCGGTCATCATGCACTCTCTCGAAACCACCACTTCCCCCGTCTGGGGGTCGAGGAAATCCTCCGCCAGATACCGCCCGACCAGCCGCTCGGTCAGCGGCTCAACCATCGCGTTGCCGTCTTTGATATCGTAGACTTCAATGCCCTCTCGGCTGCCGCAGTCGTCCTCGCGGATGATGACGTCCTGTGAGACGTCCACAAGGCGGCGGGTCAGGTAGCCGGAATCCGCGGTGCGCAGCGCGGTGTCCGCCAAACCTTTGCGGGCGCCGCGGGAAGCGATGAAATATTCCAGAATATTCAAACCTTCGCGGTAGTTGGAACGAATCGGCACCTCGATGGTGCGCCCGGAGGTGTTGGCGATCAATCCGCGCATACCGGCGAGCTGGCGAATCTGGGCAATGCTGCCGCGCGCACCGGAATCGGACATCATAAATATGGGGTTGAACGGGTCCATATAGCGGTTGAGCGCCTCGGTCACCTTTTCGGTGGTGTCGTTCCACGTGTTGATCACCATGCGGTAGCGCTCGTCGTCGCTCACAAGGCCCTGGTTGTACAGATCGGTAATCTGGTCCACCTGCGCCTCCGCCTGAGCGATAAGTTCCTTCTTCTCGGGCGGAATGGCGGCATCCACCACCGCGACGGTCAGCGCACCGCGGGTGGAATACTGGTATCCCTGGTTCTTCACGGCGTCGAGCACTTCGGAAGTGGATGCCGCGCCGTGGGTTTTGATGCATCGGTCGATGATCTTGGAAAGCTCCTTCTTGCCGACCTTGAAGTCCACCTCATAGAGCAGTCGGTTGTCCGGATTGTCGCGGTCCACAAAACCGAGGTCCTGCGGAATGGGACGGTTAAATATCACCCTGCCGATGGTGGTGTCCACCAGACGGCTGACCTTCACCCCGTCGATTTCGGCGGTGCGGCGCACCTTGATTCTCGCGTGCAGACCGATGACTCCGCAACTGTAAGCCACCATCGCCTCGTCCTCGTCGCGGAAAATTTTCCCCTCTCCCGGCTCGCCGGGCTTATCGATGGTGAGATAATACGAACCGAGCACCATATCCTGCGTGGGCACCGCAACCGGCTGCCCGTCGGACGGTTTGAGCAGATTGCCGGCGGCGAGCATCAGGAAGCGCGCCTCCGCCTGGGCCTCGGCCGAGAGCGGAACGTGAACCGCCATCTGATCGCCGTCAAAATCCGCGTTGAACGCGGTGCACACCAGCGGGTGCAGCTTGATGGCGCGCCCCTCCACCAGCACCGGCTCAAACGCCTGAATTCCGAGACGGTGCAGCGTGGGAGCGCGGTTGAGCATCACCGGGTGATCCTTGATCACGATATCCAGCGCGTCCCACACGTCCGGGTGAACCCGGTCCACCATTTTGCGCGCCGATTTGATGTTTCCGGCGGCGCCCGTCTCCACCAGACGCTTCATCACAAACGGCTTGAAAAGTTCCAGCGCCATCTCCTTGGGCAGACCGCACTGGTACATCTTCAGCTCCGGCCCGACCACGATCACCGAACGGCCGGAATAGTCCACCCGTTTGCCGAGCAGATTCTGGCGGAATCGCCCCTGCTTGCCCTTCAGCATATCCGAGAGGGATTTGAGCGGACGGTTGTTTGGCCCGGTGACGGGGCGGCCGCGCCTGCCGTTGTCGATGAGCGCGTCCACCGCCTCCTGCAGCATCCTCTTCTCGTTGCGCACCATAATATCCGGCGCGCCCAGTTCCATCAGCTTCGCCAGGCGGTTGTTGCGGTTGATCACCCGCCGGTAAAGGTCGTTCAAATCGGATGTTGCGAACCGGCCGCCGTCCAGCTGCACCATGGGGCGCAGGTCGGGCGGGATGACGGGGATGACGTTCATAATCATCCACTCCGGGCGGTTTCCGGAGAGGCGGAACGCCTCCACCACCTCCAGCCGTTTGAGCAGCTTTGCGTGCTTCTGCCCCGACGCCTCTTCCAGCTCCTCCTTGAGCTGGGCGGAAAGCTCATCGAGATCGATTTCGGCGAGCAGTTTCTGGACATACTCCGCCCCCATGCCGGCCTCGAAATCGTCCTCGTATTTTTCCCGCATATCGCGGTAATCCTTTTCCTGAAGAACCTGATTTTTCTCCAGCGGTGTATCGCCGGGGTCGGTGACAATATACGCGGAGAAATACAGAACCTGTTCAAGCAGACGCGGGGAAATATCCAGAAGCAGCCCTATGCGCGAGGGGATGCCCTTGAAATACCAGATGTGCGAGACCGGCGTCGCGAGTTCGATATGCCCCATGCGCTCGCGGCGCACCTTGGCGCGTGTGACCTCCACGCCGCACCTCTCGCAGATCTTGCCCTTGTAGCGGATGCGCTTGTATTTGCCGCAGTGGCACTCCCAGTCCTTGGTGGGGCCGAAAATGCGCTCACAGTACAGGCCGTCCCGCTCCGGCTTCAGCGTGCGGTAATTGATGGTCTCCGGCTTTTTGACTTCGCCGTACGACCAGCTTCGAATCTGATCGGGAGAGGCCAGACCGATTTTAATCGAATCAAACACATTGAATTCCATGATTCTTTACCCCTCCCCT
>CAZGXK010000082.1:0-748 GCA_964529775.1 uncultured Eubacteriales bacterium | reverse complement strand
CGTCGAAGCTCTGTTTCAGGTCGATCACGTGCTTATCGCGGTCAAGCACCCGCACATCCAGTCCCAGCGACTGCAGCTCTTTCACCAGCACGCGGAAGGATTCCGGCACCCCGGACTGCGGGATGTTCTGCCCCTTCACAATCGACTCATACGTCTTCACCCTGCCCACCATATCGTCCGATTTGACGGTGAGGATTTCCTGCAAGGTGTACGCCGCGCCGTAGGCCTCCAGCGCCCAAACCTCCATCTCGCCGAACCGCTGCCCGCCGAACTGCGCCTTGCCGCCCAGCGGCTGCTGAGTGACCATCGAGTAGGGGCCTGTGGAACGGGCGTGGATTTTGTCGTCCACCAGATGGTGCAGCTTGAGGAAATACATATAGCCCACAGTCGAGAGGTTGTCGAACGGCTCGCCGGTGCGCCCGTCGTACAGCTGGGTCTTGCCGTCGCGCCTCTTGCCGGCCTGCTCTAAAAGTTCCTGAATGTCCTGCTCGTGCGCGCCGTCAAAGACGGGGGTCATCACCTTGAACCCCAGCGCCTGCGCCGCGTACCCCAGGTGCACCTCCAGCACCTGCCCGATGTTCATGCGGGAGGGAACACCCAGCGGATTCAGCACGATGTCCAGCGGAGTGCCGTCCGGCAGGAACGGCATATCCTCGCTCGGGAGAATGCGGGAAACCACGCCCTTGTTGCCGTGGCGCCCTGCCATCTTAGCCCCCACGCTAATCTTGCGCTTCTGGGCGATGTAGCA
>CAZGXK010000081.1:0-5000 GCA_964529775.1 uncultured Eubacteriales bacterium | reverse complement strand
TCGATCACGGCACCATGATCCCGTTTCAGCTCGGGGTGGTGTTCGTGACCGCCGACGGGGCGGAGTCCGTTCTCGACCTCGGGCATTACGAGAGGTTCATCGACGTCAACCTCAACCAAAATTCCTCCATCACCTCCGGCAAGGTCTACTGGCACGTGCTGCAAAAGGAGCGTCAGGGGGATTACGATGGGGGCACCGTGCAGGTTATCCCGCACATCACCGACGAGATCAAACGCCGCTGCGCGCTGGACGGCGACAAATACGACGTGCATATCTTGGAAATCGGCGGCACGGTGGGGGATATCGAGGGCCTGCCGTTTTTGGAGGCCATCCGCCAGTTTTCGGTGGACCACGGGCGGCAGAACTGTCTGTTTGTGCATGTGACGCTGGTCCCCTACATCGCCGCCTCTCAGGAGATGAAAACCAAGCCCACTCAGCACTCGGTGAAGGAACTGCTCTCCCTGGGCATACAGCCGGATATTATCGTCGCCCGGGCGGAACACCCTCTGACCGACGATCTCAAGCGCAAGATCGCGCTTTTCTGCAACGTCAAGCCGGATTGCGTCATCCAGAACTGCGACGTGCCGATTCTCTACGAGGCGCCGGTCGCTTTGGAAAAAGAAGGGCTCGGCAGCATTGTCTGCCGCGAACTTGGGCTGGACGTGCCGAAACCGGATCTCACCGAGTGGATCACCATGCTCAACCGCCTGCAAAATCTCTCCGGCTCGGTGACGATCGCTTTGGTGGGCAAATATGTGGCGCTGCACGACGCCTACCTTTCGGTGGCGGAAGCGCTGCGCCACGGCGGGATTCCGAACGATGTTAAGGTGAATATCGACTGGGTGGATTCCGAACAGATCACCGGGGAAAATGCCGCCGAGCGGCTGAAAGATGCCGACGGTATTTTGGTGCCCGGCGGTTTCGGAAGCCGCGGTATCGACGGAAAAATCGCCGCCGCGCGGTATGCCAGGGAAAATAAGGTGCCATATCTCGGCATCTGCCTTGGGATGCAGATTGCGGTGGTGGAGTTTGCGCGAAACGTGCTGGGGTACGCGGACGCGCACAGCTCGGAGATCTGCCCCTCCACCACCCATCCGGTCATCGATTTGATGCCCGACCAGCGTGAGGTGGCGCAGCGCGGAGGAACCATGCGTCTCGGGCAGTACCCCTGTGTGCTGGACACCGGTTCCCGCGCCTATGCGGCCTACGGGGAGGAGCGCATCAACGAGCGTCACCGCCACCGCTACGAGTTCAACAACGACTACCGCACTCAGATGGAGGAGCACGGGATGCATCTTGTGGGTATTTCCCCGGACAAGAGGATTGTGGAGATGGTGGAGCTCGCCGACCATCCCTGGTTTGTCGCCTGCCAGTTCCATCCCGAATTTCAGTCCCGTCCCAACCGTCCGCACCCTCTTTTTGCAGGGCTGGTCGCCGCCGCCAAGGCGCACGCCGAAAGAAGGGGGAGCGCCGAGTGATTTTTCGCCACCGTACCGGCGCGCTTTCGCTGAACCGCGCGGCGGTGATGGGGATCCTCAATGTGACACCGGACAGCTTTTACGACGGCGGGAGGTATCTGTCCCCGAACGACGCCCTTGACCGTGCGCGGCAGATGGAGCGGGAAGGGGCGCGGATTCTGGATATCGGCGGCTGTTCCACCCGCCCCGGCTCGGTCGCCGTCCCTCCGGACGAGGAATGGAGGCGTTTGCGCCCGGTGCTCGGTGCGCTGCGGGGGGTGATTTCCCTCCCTGTTTCGGTGGACACCACGTCCCCCGAGGTTGCCGAAAAAGCGGTGGCGATGGGGGCGGACATTCTCAACGATGTTTCCGGAAGCCTGACGAGCGGCATGATCGAACTCGCCGCAAGCACCGGCACCGGCATGGTGATCACCTATCCCGGCAACCCGGGAGGAGAGATCGGGGAAGACGCTGTGCTGGAGGATGCGTTCGCGTTTTTCGATAAGGCTCTCGCCCGCGCGGAGAGCACGGGGCTGCCCCGGGAAAGAGTGATTCTCGATATCGGCATCGGTTTCGGCAAAACCCGCGTCGCCGATCTCACCCTCATCGCCAAGCTCGCTTTTCTTATCGACCGTTTGCCCCCCGTGCCCGTTTTGTGCGGCGCCTCCCGCAAAAGGGTGGTCGCGGCCTTTTCGGGGGATTGCCCGCCCGGGAAGAGACTCGCCGGCACCGTCGCGCTGCACACGGCGGCAGTGCTCGCCGGCGCGAAAATCGTGCGCGCCCACGATGTGGCCGAGGCGGTGCAGGCGGCTGCCATCGCCGATGCGTTATCAGAAACCAGGACCCGCCCGCCGGGTGTGTGATGCCCGGAGGACGGGTTTCTTTAATCGGGGACGTCGATCAATCGTTCGGGGTCGGTGGCGATCACTTCTCCCTTTCCGGTGACGAATACCGCCTCCACATCGGGAAGAGTGTCGAGGAGACTTCTCGCACGCTCGAGGCCCATCACGAAACAGGCGGTGGAGAGCGCGTCGGCGGTGAGAGAGGAGGGGGAGAGGATGGTGACCGAGAGCAGATCACCCTCTACCGGTTCCCCGGTTTTCGGGTTGAGGATGTGCGAGTAGACGTGTTCGCCCACGCGGTAGCTCCTCTCGTACGAGCCGGAGGTCACCACTGAGCCGTCTCGCGCCGAGACGGTCGCGATGATCTCATCGGGGTTTCGCGGGTCGGCGATGCCGACGGAGAACGCCTCCCCGTTCGGCTTGCTCCCCAGCACCGCGATATTGCCGCCGAGGTCGATGAGGGCGCTTTGACATCCCGCGCCGCGCAACAGGGAGACGAGCTCGTCCGCGATCTGCCCCTTGGCGATCCCGCCGAGATCCACTCCCATTCCCGGTTCCTTCAGGGTCACCGAGTTGCCGTCGAAAAGCATCTTGTCGCTCCCGACCAACGACGCGGCTCCTTGCAGCTCTTCGGAGGAGGGTGCCGTGCCGCTTTCCTGCGCCCGCTCCCAGAGGTTTCGCAGGGGGCCGACGGTGACATCGAAGGCACCCTCGGTGAGCTCACAAAAACGCTTGGCATCGCCGAGCAGCTTCACCGTATCCGCATTTAAGGTGACCGGTTTCCCGGAGGACGCGTTGAGCGTGAAAATATCGCTGCCCTGTGCCGTGCGCGACCAGAGGGCCTCGCGCTCCCGGATGTGCGCCATACATTGCTCCAGCAGTTCACTCCCTCCGCCGTCGTACAGGGTGACGCTCACCACTGTGTCGAGCATGGTGTCGCTTCGGGTGATCGGGGCATCGGAGCACCCGACGAGCAACAGGGCAAGACAGAGCGCCAACAGCGCTGTTTTTTTCGTACACTCATCCCCTTTCACGGGTCATACCGCGGGCAAAATGGCCGCTTTAAGGAAACACCGGCCGCAAGAAAGAGGCGACCGGTGCCTTTGTGTTGATTTTGTGTTTTGGCCTATTCGGTGCGGTAGCGCTCGAGCAGCTGCCGGATCTTCGCGTGGGGGTCGATGATGGTGCTGACCGAGACATCGCGGTTGAGCGCCGCGATGAAATAGGCGATGTATTTGGAGACGTCCACCTCGTGAAACCAGGGGCGGGAGAGCAGCTGAGGGGTGCGGTAGGTGAGGTTGGTGCCGAAGACGCCGCTGACGATCCCTTTTTCCACCGCTTCGTCAAAACTGTCCAGCCCGTTGGCGAAGAGAGGATAGGTGGCGTAGGTGAAGATGCGCCCGGCGCGGCGCTTTTTCAGCTCGTAGGCGATATCCAGCATCGATTCCCCAGAACTGATGATGTCGTCCGCGATGAACACATCTTTTCCCGCCACCGGCTTGCCCAGATATTCGTGGGCGACGATCGGGTTGCGCCCGTTGACTACGGTGGAAAAATCCCGCCTTTTGTAGAATATCCCGAGGTCCACCCCCATCACGGAGGCGTAGTACATATTGCGGCTGATCGCCCCCTCATCGGGGGAGATGATCATCAGGTGATCGCGGTCCGGGCGGATATCCGGTACCGAGCGAAACAGCTGCTTGAGCACCTGATAATACGGCATGATATTGTCGAAACCGACGAGCGGGATCGCGTTGCACACCCGGGGGTCGTGGGCGTCGAAGGTGACGATGTTGGAGACGCCCATGGCGGTGAGCTCCTGCAGCGCGGTGGCGCAGTCGAGCGATTCGCGGTAATTGCGGCGGTGCTGTCTTCCGCCGTATAACAGCGGCATCACCACGTTGATGCGGTGCGCCTTGCCGGACGCCGCCTGAATGATCCGTTTGAGATCCTGATAGTGGTCGTCCGGCGACATATGGTTGGTGTAGCCAAAGAAGTTGTAGTGGCAGCTGTAGTTGCCCACGTCGATCAGAATGTAGAGATCGTCCCCGCGGATGGACGAGCGGATCATCCCCTTGCTGTCCCCGGACGAAAAACGCGGGCAGTCCGCTTCCACCAGGAAGGTATTCTCTTCCTCGGCGGTGCCTCTTGCCCACGTGGTGAGATAGTGATTGATTTTATCCCCGAGATCCTTTGCCGACTGCATCGCGATGATGCGCAGCGGTGCGACCTGTTTCTCATCGGCAAACAGCTTCGCCGCCGTCATGGAATCTGTCATGGTGATATTCCTCCTGCCAAAACACGAAACGGGGAAAGGGTATCTCCCTGCCATCGGTTCCAGTATATCATTTTTGCAACCTTTTTGCAACAGGGGAGACTGCCCCACCGCCGAGAGAATTTTGCGGGGGATTCGGGGAGAAAAAATGGCGAAAAACCTCAAAATGCGCTCACAGCGAAAAAATGGCCGGAGTCATCTTCCCGCTCTCGATGTTCAGAACGCCGTAGGTGGGGTGTCTTCCGCTCAGGGCGCCGGGGTTCATCAGAAGAATACCGTTGCACGTCTCGATGAGCGGGGAGTGGGTGTGACCGAACAGCGCCGCCGACGCTCCGCGCTCTGCCGCCGCATAGGCGAGGGAGGTGAACTCGGATTTGACGTGTTCCGCCCAGCCGTGGGTGAGGTAGATCCTGCCCGCCGTGGTGG
>CAZGXK010000080.1:0-5034 GCA_964529775.1 uncultured Eubacteriales bacterium | reverse complement strand
ACGCGGCGGAGGGCAACAGCGTCTTTCAGATGACCGGGGGGTCCCTGACGGCGGAGAACGGGGGAATGTTTTACACCACGAATACCGAATCCACCTTTATCTTAGAGGATGTGGACATCACCTATGCCGATGACGGAGAATTCTTCCTGCGCTGCACCGGCAATCAAAACCAGCGCGGCTGGGGCAATGCCGGGGAGAACGGAGCGGACTGCACTTTCCTTGCCGTCAGCCAGGAAATGGCCGGTGATGTTGTTTGGGATTCGGTGAGTACACTGAATTTCATTATGACGGAAGGAAGTGTGCTGCGGGGAGCTTTTCGGCAGGACGAGAGTTGTGCGGGAGACGGCGGAGACGGCACCGCGACGCTGACGCTGGACGCCAATTCCCGCTGGGTCGTCACGGGCGACAGTGTGCTGACTGCACTGCACAGCGCCGGGAGTATCATCGATTCCGAGGGAAACACCGTCACGGTTAAGGGAACGGACGGCACAGTCTTTGTCAGCGGAACCTCCGTTTACGCCGTTACGGTGGATGCTTACGATACCACTGCCGATACGGGTTCCTCTCCCACGGTGACCTCTTTTGAGGACGCGCAGGTCAATACCGGGTCTCAGGATGCCGCCCCAGGGGGAAACGGTGCGTCAAACGGTCCTCCCTACAACGGTCAGGAGCCCCCGGATAAGCCGGACGGCGAACCGGAAGGCAATCAAGAACCCTTCTTCGATTCCGGAAACGGCCAAGAACCTCCGGAAAAACCCGATGAGGATCAAGTTCCGCCCGCTGATTCCGGCAGTGAACAGGAACCTCCGGATAAACCGGACGGGGAGTCGAATGAAGGTCAAGAACCTCCCTCCGGTTCCGGAAACGGCCAAGCGCCTCCGGAAGCACCCGATGGCGATCAGGCTTCGTCCCCTGGTGCCGGTACTGGGTAGGAGTCGCAGAGACTTCCTTTGTGACGGGGATGATTTTCCTGTGTCATCAAAAGACTCCCGGTTTTACGGAAGGATTTTTTCAAAAAAGTCTTGACATGGGAAATAAGGCATGGTATACTCCCTATTGCAAACAAAGAAAAGCGTTCCCGCTTTCACCTGCGGAATTTTGTTTCTGTCAGGTTAATATGTCGGTCGGCGGCAGTGAAGAGATTTCATGCCACCGGTTACATGAGCGGGAAGTTTCCCGCTTTTTCTTATGCCCCAAAGGGGATTCTGGGCAAAAGGGTAATGGAGGTGCGTTCCCATCGCAACGAAAGAGACTCAGATCAACGAGCAGATTCGTGACAGCGAGGTGCGCCTGATAAGCAGCGACGGCACTCAGCTCGGCATTATGTCGGCGCGAGAAGCGCAGAAACTGGCGGACGAACAGGATCTGGATCTGGTGAAAATCGCTCCGAACGCGGTTCCGCCGGTCTGCCGCATTATGGATTACGGCAAGTACCGTTTCGAACAGTCCAAGAGGGAAAAAGAGGCGCGAAAGAATCAGCACGTTATGGAGGTCAAGGAAGTGCGCCTCGGGCTGAACATCGATGTGGCGGATTTCCAAACCAAAGTGCGGCATGCCATCCGTTTTTTGGAAGACGGGGACAAGGTCAAGGTTTCGATTCGTTTTCGCGGAAGGCAGCTTGGGCATCCGGAGCTGGGCAAGGAAACGATGGAACGCTTTGCCTCAGCGATAGCCGAGTACGCCGTTGTGGAAAAGCCTCCCAAGATGGAAGGGCGCCAGATGTTGATGTTTTTGGCTGCCAAGCCCGCCAAATGACCGACAATACCCTCAGTGCTTTGGAATTTTTGCATTTCACAAAGGAGGAAAAACCATGCCGAAAATCAAAACGCACAGCGGCGCCAAAAAGCGCTTCAGGCTCAGCAAGGGCGGAAAGGTGCGGCGCGCTCATGCGTATAAGTCGCACATCCTGAACAAGAAGTCGACCAAACGCAAGAGGAATCTGCGCAAGGTAACCGTCGCGGACAAGACGAATGTCGCCCAGGTTAAGCGGCTCATACCGTACAAATAACCGGCAGGAAATCGGAGGTATATAGAAATGGCACGTGTTAAAGGAGCTCTTGCCACCCGCAAGAGAAGGAAAAAGATTTTAAAGCTTGCCAAAGGCTATTACGGTGCGAAATCCAAGCTGTTCAAGAGCGCCAAGGAAGCGGTGATGAAGTCCGGTCAGTATGCGTATATAGGCCGCCGGCAAAGAAAGCGCGATTTCCGCCGTTTGTGGATTACCCGTATTTCCGCCGCCGCAAAGAGCAACGGCATGAACTATTCGACATTTATGAACGGCTTAAAGAAAGCCGGCGTTACCCTGAACCGCAAAATGCTTTCCGAACTTGCGATTGCTGACCCGCAAGGGTTTTCAGCGCTGGTAGAAAAAGCGAAGGCGGCCCTGTAAAGGGATTTCAGGTAATACCGGCGCAATCGTTCCTTATTTTCCGTTCTCCTTGAGTGATGCGGTAGCGCCCGAAAATATGATGAGGCATCATTGCGCCCGCCGATTACCCGGCGGACGCAAGTTTGCTATATGAGAGAAGGACAGGATATTGATCATCGAGAGCAAAGAGAACCGTCTCGTCAGGGAGATGCGCTCGCTGCTCACAAGCGGAAAAGCGCGACGGCGCAGTGCCTATATCGCGATCGAGGGCGCGCGCCTATGCGAGGATGCGGTGCTCTCCGGCGTCAAGCCCCGTGCGCTTCTCGCAACCAGGGAAGCGGCACAGCGTTATGCCGGGCGGTTTGATACGGTGGCACAGGCGGCGGAGACGATCGCTTTTATCCCCAACTCTCTGGCAAAGGATTTGTCCGGCACTGATTCCCCTCAGGGGATTTTTTGCCTGTGCCCCCGTCCCGCGTTTTCTCCGCTCGACATCGATCCGGGCGGGGTGTATCTGGCACTGCAAACCATGCAGGATCCGGGCAATCTGGGGTGTGTGATCCGTACTGCCGAGGCGCTCGGGGCAAACGGACTCTTGCTCTCGGAAGACAGCTGCGACCCTTGTTCCCCCAAGGCGCTTCGTGCGAGCATGGGCGGCGTGTTTCGGCTGCCGACAGAGATATGCGGCGATCTTGTGTCCCGAGTGAGAGAATCGTCCTCCCGCATCCCCACCTTAGCGTGTGTGGGGTCGGGCGACGCCGTTTCCGTGACCGCGCTCCCGAAGGGAGGCGCGATGGCGGTTATCGGCAACGAGGGGAGCGGATTGACCTATGAGATGCTTTCCGCCTGTGCCAAGCGTGTCACCATTCCCATGAGGGGGAGAGCCGAATCGCTCAACGCTTCGATGGCTGCGGGTATTGTCCTGTGGGAACTGACGAAAGCCCGATGAGGAGGGAGATCGCGTGGATGAGCGTCTATACTGGATCTGGCTGCAGACGGCGCTCGGAGTCGGTGCGCCGCAAAGCGGGCTGATACTCTCCACCCCGCTTGAGGCGAAGACAATTTTTGAGGCGGGTGGTCTCTCCGGCACCGAGGATATCGATCCCTCCCTCACCGCGGCCCAAAGAACGGCTCTCGCCAAGCGCGATCTCACCGCCGCCGAAAAGGCCTTGCAGAAAACACTTTCCCTCGGCGGATGGCTGCTTACTCCGGAGGATGACAAATATCCCGAGCTGCTGCGCGGCGTGTACGCCCCTCCGCTCGTTCTCTATGGGCGCGGAACCCGGATGGATTTTAACCGTCTGCCGATCGCGGCAGTAGTGGGTACCCGGAGCGCTACCGAAAACGGTGTCTATATCACGCGCCGTTTTGCTTTTGCCTTGGCGTCCGCCGGCGTAGTGGTGGTCAGCGGGGGCGCGAAGGGACTCGATTCGGTCGCGGTCACGGCGGCGATGGATGCCGGGGGAGTGTGCGTGTGTTTTCAGGCGTGCGGAATCGACATCGATTACCCCCAGTCCACCTCCGACGTGCGCCGTCGGCTGCTGGAGACCGGCGGGGCGATACTCACCGAATACCCTCCGGGCGAGCGTGCGCTGCCTTACCATTTTCGCGTGCGCAATCGTCTTATCAGCGGTATCGCGGACGCTACTCTTGTGCCTCAGGCACCCTCTCGCTCCGGATCCTTGATCACGGCTCACTGGGCGCTCGAACAGGGAAGAGATGTGTATGCGGTTCCCGGCGCGCTGGGAGATCCCGGCTGCGAGGGGAGCAATGCGCTGCTCCGCGAGGGAGCGCAGGTGGCTCTGGAAGCCGAGGATATTTTGAGCAGTTTCGGCAGACGCTTCGGCTCTCAAATTGATTTCTCTGCGGCACGTCAGGCTGAGAAGACGGTGGACGAGGAAAACGACCTTCCTTTTACAGATATTCCCGAACCGCCTCCTCGGCCGTCCAAAAGGAAGAGCTCGAAATCCTCTCTCCGGGAAGAAAAATCACCTGCCGTATCAGAAGAGCCTCCTGCCGAACACACCGCGTGCCCGAGCGGGGTCAGCGAACAGGCAAGGCGGGTTTTCGAACAGCTGTCGCTTCCCATGAGCGCGGGTGACATCGCCTTGAAAACCGATTTACCGCTGCCGCAGGTGCTCGTTTGTCTGACGGAACTTGAGCTTGCGGGCGCCATTTCCTGCGGTGCCGGTCAGCGTTATTCCAGAAATTAGAGCGAGGAATGTCTATGTCAACTTTGATTATTGTGGAATCGCCTACCAAAGTGAAAACCATTCAAAAAGTTCTCGGCAGCGGCTACCGTGTGATGGCTTCCACCGGTCACATCCGCGATCTTCCCAAGTCGCTGCTTGGAGTGGATATCGAGCATGGCTTCCAGCCGAAATACGTGGATATTCCCGGTAAATCGGCACTCATTCGCCAGCTTAAGGCGGCGGCCGAAGAGAGCGACCGTGTGCTGCTCGCGACCGACCCGGACCGTGAGGGCGAGGCTATTTCGTGGCATCTCTCTCAGGTCTTGCAACTCGACCCGGCGGACAATAACCGGGTTGCCTTTAACGAGATCACGAAGACCGGCATCGCGCAGGGCCTGAAAAATCCTCATCCTCTGGATATGAATTTGGTTAACGCACAGCAGGCCAGAAGAATCTTAGACCGGATTGTCGGCT
>CAZGXK010000079.1:0-5107 GCA_964529775.1 uncultured Eubacteriales bacterium | reverse complement strand
AGCATATGCGTGTAGTACACTGTCTCCAGCGCCGCCTGTACCGTGCACACCGCCACCAGCAGTGCCTTGCACACCGTCCACCATGTTTCCAGAGTCATCTCTCCGCTCCCCTTGTTCTCCGCTCCCCTTGTACTCCGCTCACAAAAACGCGTCCAGCACACGCCGGCAAAACCCCCATTGCTCGGCGAAAGCAAAGTGTCCGGCCCCCTCGACGGTCACCAGACCGGCGTCCGGGATGTCCCGCTCCATCCGCTTGCCGTCGGAGAGTGGCGTGTCGGTGTCGTTTTCCCCCCAGATGAGCAGCGTCGGCACGTCGATGCCGCCGAGCAGCGGGGTGAGATCCTCGTTGATGCACCGCACCATGGTTTGCCGCATCACGCCGCTCGCCTGCCGGTAATCGGCGGAGCCGAAGGCCTTTCTGGCCCTGTCCGCCGCGTGCGGGGCGATCCTCCGAACCGGCGGCAGAGAGCAAACGGCCTTCGCCGCCTTAAACGCGTACACTTTCAGATAGTAGCCCGCCCCGCGTTTCGGACGAATCCCCGCGGCGTCCATCAGCACGATCCTGTCCACCTCGAAAGGCCGGGGTCTGCGGTTCATCAGCTTGATCACGGTGCGCCCGCCAAAAGAATGGGCGATGAGCGTCGCCCTCTCTATCGAGAGCGCGGCGGCAAAATCGCGGGTGAAATCCACAAAATCATCGACTCCCCACGGTTCGGGCGGCTCGTCGCTCCCCCCGCATCCGGGGGCGTTCGGCGCGACCACCCGATAGCGGGAGGCAAGGTGATCGATGATAAGACGGTAGGTTTCCGCCGGCGCGTTCCAGCCGTGCAGTAGCAGCACCGTGTCCCCTTCCCCCTCGTCGAGGTAATTCACCCGCAGTCCGTTCACCGAGACGGTTTTCACCGGCAGGCGGGCCGGCCGCTCATCCCTCATAGGCGGTCCACTCGATGGATTCCAGAATCACCGGCTCCAGCGGCTTGTCGTCGCTGTCGGTCTCCACCTGCGCGATGGCGTTGACGACGTCCATACCGTCAAACACCTGGCCGAACACCGTGTGTCCGCCACTTTCGCGCAGCGGACCGTCGAGGTGGATGTTGCCTCCGACCTTCTCGTAGGCAGCGAGCACCTCGTCGCTCAGCTTGTCCTCCGCGAGCCCCAGACTGTTCGCCTGCTGGGCGGCGAAAAATTCCGCGAAGGAGTGGTAAGAGGGCATTTTGTCCTTATTCTGCTCGTACAGCCGCCGCCCCTCCGAGATCATCGCCGCGACCGAGCCCTCCCCGGTTCCCGCCTGATTGATAAAGAACTGGCTGCCGTTGGTGTTTTCCCCGCTGTTCGCCATCGAGAGCGCGCCGCAGAGATTGCCGAGCTTCGGGTTGAATTCATCGGCGAAATTTTCCCCGTAGCAGCTCTCCCCGCCGGTACCGTCGCCCTTCGGGTCGCCGCCCTGAATCATAAAATCCCGGATGACCCGGTGAAAAAGCAGCCCGTCGTAATAGCCGCTCTGGGAGAGGGCGCGGAAATTGTTCACCGCATTGGGTGCGGCATCGGGGAAAAAGCGCAGACGGATATCCCCCATACTGGTGTGCATGACGGCGATTTCCTCGCCCTTTTCGGGCATCTCCAGCTGAAAGCCGAACTCCTTATTGCCGTACGCCTTGTCGGCGCCCGCATCGGACACGGTGGGGAGTGTGCCGTCCTCCCCCGCGGTCGGCGCGGAGCCGTCCGACGGGTTTCCCTGCGAACAGCCGGCAAGACACAACATCAGAGCACAGATCAGGCACGCAGCTCTTGTCCTCTTTTTCACGGTCATTTCCCTCCTTCGCCCGATTCCGTCGCCCGGGCGCTCTCCCGCTCAATGCCGGTGATCCGAATCTCCGTGAGCGGTTTGTCGTTTTGGTCGGTCGGCACGGCGGCGATCGCGTCCACCACATCCATGCCGTCAAACACCTGGCCGAACACCGTGTGTCGGAAATCCAGGTGCGGGGTACCTCCCGTCTCGCGGTACCGCTCGATCACCTCCCGCGGGAAACCGCGGTCGGTGAGTTTCTCCATCTGCGAGAGAAGCCCAGGATCCACCCTCTCCGCCTGCACGATGAAAAACTGGCTGCCGTTGGTGTCCGGCCCCGCGTTCGCCATCGAGAGCGCGCCCCGGTAATGCCGCAGCCCGGCGTCGGTCTCATTTTCAAAATCGCGTCCCCAGATGCTCTCTCCGCCGCGCCCAGTGCCAGTGGGGTCGCCCCCCTGAATCATAAATCCGGCGATCACACGGTGAAAAATCACCCCGTCGTAATAGCCGTCCCGCGCGTGGGTGAGAAAATTCTCCACCGCCTTCGGCGCTTTTTCCGGGAACAGCCGAAAGCGGATGTCCCCCATCGTGGTGTGCATCACCGCCGTGATCTCTCCCGCGGCGGGTTTCTCCAGTTGATTCATTCTCCACTCTCCTTAAAGCCGCTTTCCCGTCGTCTTCGGCCGCGCTGCTCTTTTCTGCGGCATTGGCTTAATAAGCTTTGCCCCAGTACACGAGGGCCTTCGCCTTTTTCCCGCAGCAGACGCAGGTGTCGGAAATCGCCTTTTGCTCAAACGGCATACAGCGGCTGGTCAGCCCGGCCTCGTCCTTGATTTTCTGCTCACAGGCCCCGTCCCCGCACCACATGGCGCGGATAAGGCCTGGGGTTTCTCCGGCGGTGCGCTTCATCTGCTCGAAATCGGTCACGTCGTAGGTCATGCTCTCCCGCCGGTCATGCGCCTTGCGGAACATCCCGTCGTGCACCTCGTCCAGCAGCGAGAGCACCCTCTCCTCAACATCGGCCATCGGCACCGCTGTCTTCTCGCGGGTATCCCGACGCACCAGCACGCACTGCTCGTTTTCGATATCCTTCGGCCCGATCTCCAGCCGCACGGGCACCCCCCGCATCTCGTGCTGCGCAAATTTCCAGCCGGGAGTGTTGTCGGAGTCGTCCATCTTCACCCGCACGCGCGTGCGCAGACGCTCACAGAGTTTGTGCGCCTCTTCCAAAACCCCGGGCTTGTGCATCGCGACCGGCACAATCACCACCTGCACGGGCGCGACGCGCGGGGGAAGCACCAGACCGTTGTTATCCCCGTGGGTCATGATGATGGCGCCGATGATGCGGGTGGACATTCCCCAGGAGGTCTGATAGGGAAACTGCAGGGTGTTGTCCCGTCCGGTAAACTGAATGCCGAACGCCCGTGCGAAACCGTCCCCGAAATAGTGGCTGGTGGCGCTCTGCAGCGCCTTGCCGTCGTGCATCATCGCCTCGACGGTGTAGGTCGCGAGCGCGCCCGCGAACTTCTCCTTCTCCGTCTTTTTCCCTTTAATCACGGGAATCGCCAGCATTTGCTCGCAAAAATCGGCGTACACATTCAGCATCCGCTCAGTCTCCTCCATCGCCTCCTGAGCGGTCTCGTGCATCGTGTGCCCTTCCTGCCAGTAAAACTCCATGGTGCGCAAAAACGGGCGGGTGGTCTTCTCCCAGCGCACCACCGAGCACCACTGGTTGTAGAGCTTGGGCAGGTCGCGGTAGGAGTGGATGATGTTCGCGTAATGCTCGCAGAACAGTGTCTCGCTGGTGGGGCGCACGCACAGTCTCTCCTGAAGCTCCTCGTCCCCGCCGTGCGTCACCCACGCGACCTCCGGGGCGAACCCCGCCACATGGTCTTTTTCCCTCTGCAGAAGACTCTCCGGGATGAACATCGGCATCATGACATTCTCGTGCCCCAGCTCCTTAAACCGGCGGTCGAGCTCGCCGCGGATGTTTTCCCACAGCGCGGTGCCGTACGGGCGCACAATCATGCATCCGCGCACCCCGGCGTAATCCGCCAGCTCCGCCTTGGTGACCACATCGGTGTACCACTTGGCAAAGTCCTCCTCCATGGAGGTGATCTCTTCCACCATCTTTTTTTGTTCAGCCATACGGTTGTCCACCCCTTCCAATGCTTTTTGGCGTCCCGCGGCGGCAGACGAGCAGTGCCCCCGCCCCGGTACACACCGCCCCGACCGCCGCCGCCGGCACCGGGCCCAGCGGGATAGCCCACTGTCCGAACAGATTATAGGTCATATGCGCGAGAAAGCAGGGCAACAGAGAGCGGCTGCGCTCCAGAAGCCAAGTAAAAACCAAACCGAGCACGAAGGTGTACGCTGTCCAGAGCAGGTTGCCGTGCAGCGCTCCAAAAATCAGGGAGGCGAGAAGCGCCGCCGCAATTCTGGGCATTCCGGTGGCAAACCGCGTATACACCAGTCCGCGAAAAAAGACCTCTTCCACCACGGGCGAAACCAGCGTGACCGCGATAAACGAGACGGCCGGATGGCCGGCGCTCAGCACGGACACGCTGCTCTCGTAGGCGTTCATCCACGCCTGCGGAACAGGCAGCAGCGCGAGAACCGTCCCGGTGAGCAGGCACAACCCGAGTCCCAGCAGTGCGCCGCCGCCCAGACAGGCGCCTCCCGGTGCCCGCAGAGGGAGCAGCCGTGAGAGCGTCCTCCTCCTCGCGCGGCAGAGCACCGCCACCATCAGCAGTGCGAGCAGACCGGAAACCATGGTCAACGGCACCGAGAGGGAGGACACAATGCGGCTCATCTCGCTCACCGCCACCGAAAACTCCCATCGTGACAGACAGAGAAGCATCACCGCCAGCGAGGCGGCCAAATGGACCGCCACCTGGGAGCCGAGGTACACGGCGAGGTATCCCGCGCCGCGCAGCAGCCCGTAGAGGCCCTTTTTCATCCCGTCACCTCATCCTCGGCACCGTCTTTTTCACCGCCTCCAGAACCGTCTCTTCCGCCTGTTCCAGCGGCATCTCCAGCGTACAGCCCGCCGCCCGCTGATGTCCGCCGCCTCCGAGAGAGGCGCAGATGGCGGACGCGTCCGCGTGGGAGCCGGTGCGCACGCTGATCCTGTACCCGCCGCTTTTGAGCTCGCGCAGGGTCACCCCCACCCAAACTCCCTCAATCTGGCGGGGAAGGGGAGCCAGCCCCTCCATATCGTTTTCCATCGCGCCGCTCTGCTCAATCATCTCGCAGCGGATGACCATCATCGCGCATCTCCCCCCGCAGCAGAACCGCATGGAGGAGAGCGCCCGCCGCTCC
>CAZGXK010000078.1:0-5116 GCA_964529775.1 uncultured Eubacteriales bacterium | reverse complement strand
ACCGTCTACCTCATCGCGAGCGGTCAGAAAACCGCGTAATCCTTTTCAAAAAGTTCTCTTTCCCCGCCCTGTAAAGCCGTCGATACAAACTATTAAGGAAGAGGATAGGATTGCGGAAGTCGAGTTTGGATAGAAACCGACAGTGCATCAATAGTACAAGGCAAAAAAGAGAGAAACGTGCAGCGCCGGGCACACTGCCATCCGAAAAAGCCCCGCCGATTTTCCGGCGGGGCTTTTTGTGACGAATCTCAGTTGGCTTCTCTCATTTGGGCAAAACACTCGCTGCAATAAACGGGGCGATCTTCACGGGGGACAAATGGCACTTTGGCCTCTTTTCCGCAGTTGGCGCACACCGTCGTGAACATCTCGCGTTCCCCTCTCACCGTGCGTTTGCGTGCGTCGCGGCAGCTTTTGCAGCGCTGAGGCAAATTGCTAAAGCCTTTTTCCGCATAGAATTCCTGTTCTCCCGATGTGAACACAAATTCGTTACCGCACTCTTTGCAGGTCAGGGTCATGTCTTCGTACATTCTTTTTCCCTCACTTCCATGGTTGCCCACCCCGACTACTAAAACCGACCGGGCAAATATTCCGTATGAAGGCAATGCCGCCAAACGCCGACGTTCCGCCACATCAAAACAAACAAGCGGGAACGGAACCGTTATTTGAACGGTGTTACCTAGGTGAAAAATAGGCAATTTTTAGCCTCTTTTCCCCTTGATTTTTAGTGTACACGTCGAGAGAGAAAAAGTCAATGATTTTCTTTCACAATTTTCTAAGTTTGGATAAAGCAGCGTAATATGGTGACCCGTATTCGTAAAATTTACACAATAAAAAGGGTCAATATCAGGGATAAGAAAAAGCATCACATCTCACCGTGCCGATTCCATCTCCAAAAAGACGGAGGGCAGCCGGTCGATGATGTCGGTGGGGAGCATGGACACCTGTGAGAGTGCCGCCGCCGCCTTTTCCCCGGCGGCGCCGTGCAGATACACTCCGCATATAGCGGCCTGCTGAGGCGTCATTCCCTGTGCAAGAAAAGAGCCGATCATACCGGCAAGCACATCTCCGCTGCCCCCGGTCGCCATTCCGGGGCAGCCGGTGGGATTGACCCATACCTGCCCGTCCGGACAGGCAACCACCGTGCGATACCCTTTGAGCACCAGCGTCACCCCGTGCGCGACGGCAAATCTCCGCGCCGTTCCCACACGGTCGGACTGCACCTTCTGTATTGTCAAACCCGTCAAACGCGCCATCTCCCCGGGATGCGGCGTAAGCACCAGAGGGGCGGATATTCCCTCCCAAGCATCCGGGTGCGATGCCAGAAGAGTCAGGGCATCCGCGTCCGCCACCGCCGGCAGGCGCAAAGCCTGCAGAAGTGTGAGCACTGCGTTCGCCGTAGGCTCCGATGTGCCCAGACCGCATCCCACCACCAACGCACTCACATAGGGAAGACGGGAGATCAGAGTATCCGACGCCTCACCGGCGAGCGAACCTGAGTCGTTTTGGGGAAGCAAAGTGAACACCGCTTGCGGCATCTGACCGCCTAAAACGGGGTACACATCGCGCGGCACCGCCATCTCCAAAATGCCCAAACCGCATCGCAAAGCGGCGCGGCCGGCCATCATGGCGGCACCCGCCATTCCCACACTCCCCGCAACGCACAAAAGCCGCCCGAAATCTCCTTTGTGGCAATCCGCCGACCGTTTCGGAAAGCAGGCGCTGACTCGGGAAAGGCGAATCTCCCCTACATTGGCGCAGTACACCGCCACAAGCTGCTCGTCGATACCTACAGAAACCACCTTCAACTCACCGATCCGCTCCTGCGCCGCGGGAACCGCCATCGCGGGCTTGGCGGCCGTGAAAGTTACCGTCAGCGCGGCGCGAAGCGCGTCTTCGTCCCACTCCCCCGTCTCGGCGTTCAGTCCGCTGGGCACGTCCAATGCGACCACGGGAACACCGCTCTCATGGACCACGCGAAACAGTGTCCGCAGGGGATCGGGCAGCCTCCCGTGAAATCCGATGCCGTACACCGCGTCCACAATGAGCACCGCGCCTTTGACCGACGCCGCCGCAAGATACGGTTCGGCTGTGAGAGAGAGAAACGTCACCCTCCCGTCGTCCGCGAGATCGCGCATATGTCGTGCGCTCTCGGTGCCGGGCGACCTCTCTGTCTCCACCACCGTCACCTTGGCGCCGCGGAGAGAGAGCAGACGAGCCACCACATAACCATCCCCTCCGTTGTTGCCCCCACCGCAGAGCACCGTCACAGGGCGGGACGCGGTGGCATACCGCACCCCGATCTCCCGCGCCGCGGCGGCCCCCGCATTTTCCATCAGCGCGGTTTCCGAGAGCCCGCCTTGGTTGGCGGCCGCTTCGAGCATTCGCATATTCTCCACCGTAATCGTGCGCAGCATAGCCATTCCCCCGTTTTCCTTTAAGGTTATCATACCAAAATTTCCGTCGTTATGCAATCGCGAAGTACTGAGCACCACCGACGTGGGCGACGGCATAGCCATCCCCACGCCAAAAATCGCCTCTTCGGACACCGACCAATGCCGTCGTATGGTGAGAGACGTCCTCTCCCTGAAAACAAAAGAAGAAGTCACCCAGTGCCTTGGGAATACGGAATAAAAAGCCGCACAATCCCATCTCACGGAATGAAGCGCACGCGAAAAACCGAAACCCGCTTGCCGGATCCGGCAAGCGGGTTTTTCAAACAGCCCTTGAAAAGCGACGCCTGATAATTACTTCTCTTCCGCCTTAATCGCCGCCTGCGCCGCCGCGAGACGGGCAATGGGCACACGGTAGGGAGAGCAGGAGACATAATCGAGCCCGATATTGTGACAGAATTCCACCGACGACGGATCCCCTCCGTGCTCGCCGCAGATGCCGCAGTGCAGATCCGGGCGCCTGCCTTTGCCGAGTTCCACCGCCATCTTCATCAGCTTACCCACACCGTTTTGGTCCAGGCGGGCGAACGGGTCGAATTCGTAAATCTTCGCCTTATAATAGGCATCGAGGAACTTGCCCGCATCATCACGGCTGAATCCGAAAGTCATCTGGGTGAGATCGTTGGTACCGAAGCAGAAGAAATCCGCATCCTCCGCGATTTCGTCGGCGGTGAGCGCCGCACGCGGGATTTCAATCATGGTGCCAACCTCATACCTGAGGGTGACGCCGGCGGCGGCGATTTCCTCGTCGGCCGTCTTGGTCACCACATTCTTGACGAATTTCAACTCCTTAGCCTCGCCCACCAGAGGAATCATAATCTCCGGGACAATGTTCCACTCGGGATGGCGCGACTGCACGGCGAGCGCCGCCTTGATGAGCGCTCTGGTCTGCTTGGAGGCGATCTCCGGATAGGTGACCGCAAGACGACACCCGCGGTGCCCCATCATCGGGTTAAATTCGTGCAGGTCGGCGATCACCTGACGAATATACTTGGGGTCTTTGCGCTGCGCCTCCGCCAGAGCCTGAATATCCGCGTCTTCCGTGGGGACAAACTCGTGAAGAGGGGGGTCCAGAAAACGGATGGTGACCGGCTGGCCGTTCAGCGCCTCGAAGAGGCCTTCAAAATCCGCCTGCTGCATCGGCTGGATTTTGCCGAGCGCCGCCTCACGCTCCTCAAGCGTTTCCGCACAAATCATTTCGCGGAACGCCCCGATGCGGTCGGGGTCAAAGAACATATGCTCCGTGCGGCACAATCCAATCCCCTGCGCCCCGAACTCCGCAGCCTGACGAGCATCGGCCGGCGTGTCCGCATTGGTGCGCACACCGAGTTTCTTATATTTGTCCGCCATCTCCATGATGCGCCCGAAATAACCGGAGTTCGGGTCGGCGGGAACCGTGGGAATAAGAAAATCGTAGATGTTGCCGGTGGAGCCGTCCAGAGAGAGCTCGCTGCCCTCGTGAAACTCTTTGCCCGCCAGAGTAAAGCACTTGTTTTCCTCGTCCATCTTGATGTCGCCGCAGCCCGAGACACAGCAGGTGCCCATGCCGCGCGCGACAACCGCCGCGTGCGAGGTCTGCCCGCCGCGTACGGTGAGAATCCCCTGCGCGTACTTCATGCCCTCGATGTCCTCGGGAGAAGTCTCCAGCCGCACCAGAATCACCTTTTCGCCGTTTTTGCCGTGTAATACCGCATCCTCAGCGGTAAACACCACCGTGCCTGCGGCGGCGCCGGGAGAGGCCGCGATACCCTTGCCGATCGGCTGTGCCTTCTTCAGGGAATCGGGGTCGAAGGTGGGATGCAGAAGCATATCGAGCGACTGCGCATCGATCTGCATGAGCGCCTCTTTCTCGGAAATCATGCCCTCGTCGATCAAATCGCAGGCGATTTTGATGGCCGCCGCCGCCGTGCGCTTGCCGTTGCGGGTCTGCAGCATAAAGAGCTTGCCGTCCTCGATGGTGAACTCCATATCCTGCATATCGCGGTAGTGGTTTTCCAGAAGACGGCAAACCCCCAGGAACTCATCGTACACCTCGGGTAAAATCTCTTTCATCTGCTCGATAGGCATCGGGGTGCGCACGCCGGCGACCACATCCTCGCCCTGCGCGTTCATTAGAAATTCGCCCATCAGCCCCTTTTCACCGGTCGCCGGATTGCGGGTAAAGGCGACGCCCGTGCCGGAGGTATCCCCCATATTGCCGAACGCCATCATCTGCACGTTGACGGCGGTTCCCCAGGAATAAGGGATGTTGTGGTCCATGCGATAGACATTGGCGCGCGGGTTATCCCAAGAGCGGAAAACCGCCTTGACCGCTTCGATAAGCTGCACTCTCGGGTCGTCCGGGAAATCGGTGCCCAGCTGCTTTTTGTATTCCGCCTTAAACTGGTCGGCGAGCTGATGGAGGTCCTCCGCCGTGAGGTCGACGTCATAGGTGACCCCTTTCTTCGCCTTCATCTCATCGATCAGCTTCTCAAAGTATTTCTTGCCGACCTCCATCACAACATCGGAAAACATCTGGATAAAACGGCGGTAGCAGTCCCATGCCCAGCGGGGATTGCCCGATTTTGCCGCGATGACATTCACCACCTGCTCATTGAGCCCCAAATTGAGAATGGTATCCATCATGCCGGGCCTGGACGCGCGCGCGCCGGATCGCACGGATACGA
>CAZGXK010000077.1:0-5297 GCA_964529775.1 uncultured Eubacteriales bacterium | reverse complement strand
CCGAAAAACCGCCCAAAAGCAAGAGCCCTCATTCGGGCGAGAAAAACTGGGTTTTTTTTATAAAAAGGCCTTGTCAAAGTCGGTTTAAAGTGATATAATGTTAAAGTGAAGTGTTGTTCTTTTTTTTCGAGCAAGGGTTTCTCAGATGCTTTTGCCCGGGAGGTAAGGACAAATAAGGAGTAAAGGAGATCGACTATGAGACACAACAAGTCCAAGAAATGGCAGCGAGTTTGTGCGTCACTTCTCACCATTGCGCTTGTTGCCACCATGCTCCCCGTCGGCGCTTTTGCCGCTGACGGCGCGCAGGCGGAACGGCCGTCGCTTTCCGGTCTGCCGGACTGGCAGACGATGGACGAGCTTCTGCAGTCCAGCCTGAAAAAACTCGAAGGGACCCCCCCCCACGCGGAGGACGATGAAGTCACCTTCATTGTGCAGATGAGCGAGAAACCGGTGATCGAGGCCAATGTGCGGAACATCCGGCTGGAGACTTTTCTCGAGTCCGGCACCGGCAAGGCCGCGGTTGCACGGATTCAAAGCGAGCAGCAGCGCGCCATTTCCGCCGTGCAGAGCCAATTCGGCGGGGAAATGGAAGTGCAGTACCGCTATAATACGGTATTCAACGGATTTTCGGTCAACACGACCTACGGCCACAAGAAAAGCTGCCGGGCGTGAAATCCGTCTCCGTCGCCCGCACCTATGAGTATCAGTCCCCCGAAGACGGGTACGAGCCGGTCGCGGTCAGCAGCGGCGAACTGATTCACAGCGACGAGGCGAACGACCTCGGCTACACCGGCAAGGGCACCCTCACCGCCATCCTGGATTCCGGCCTGTACGACGAGCACGAGGCCTTTCAGAAAGCGCCGGCCGATCCCGCGCTGACACAGGAATCCCTGAAGACTCTGGTCGACAGCATCGAGACGAGCGGCAACGGTCTGCAGGCCGAAGCGGACGTCGATCAGCTGTGGCACAGCGATAAGGTTCCGTTTGCCTACGACTACGCGGAGCATAAGTTCGACGTCAGCAAGGGCGACAGCCACGGCACCCACGTCTCCGGCACCGTCGGCGCCGACGGCGAGAAGTTCAAGGGCGTGGCGCCCGATACGCAGATTGTCTTCCTGAAGGTCTTCAACGACCAGAACTCCGGCGCGACCACCGCCGTGATCATGGCCGCCCTGGAAGACGCTGTGTCGCTCGGCGTGGATACCATCAACATGAGCCTCGGCACCGCCTCCGGTTTCTCCGAGAGCAGCCTGGAAGCGGAAGCCACCGCCTATCAGAATGTGGAAAAAGCGGGCATCAACCTGATGTGCGCCGCGGGCAACGATTACAGCTCCAGCTACAACGGCCCTCTCGGCGTGAACCTCGCCCCGGTGGAGAACCCCGACAACGGCATTGTCGGCTCCCCCTCCTCCTATAAAGAGGCCGTTTCGGTCGCCTCCGTCAACGAGAAAATCTCCCGCGAGAACTATTTGAGCGATACCACCAACGACCGCCACATCCCCTACTACGACAACGGCTCCGCCGACGCCGCCGACTGGGGGAAACTCGACGGCACCTATAAATATGTGGTGCTCAACAACGTGGGCTACCCGACCGATTTCGAAGTCGCCAAGGAAGCCAACGGCGGCACGCTGGACAATACGATTGTGGTGATTCCGAGAGGCACCATCGCCTTTACGGAGAAAGAGCAGAACGCCTACGACGCCGGCGCGCTGGCGGTGATTGTCTACGACAACGACCCGAACGCGACCGACCCGTGGTATATGCAGCTGAACGGGCTGCTGCCGATGGTCGGCATCCGGTATGAAGACGGGCAATATCTGAAGAACCTCGAGAAAAAAGAACTGAGCATCTCCCTCGACCAGATCGACGAGATCACGCCCGACAACGGCGAACTGATGTCCGATTTCTCCTCGCTGGGCGTCGCCCCGGATATGAGCCTGAAGCCGGAGATCACCGCCCCCGGCGGCACCGTCTGGTCCACCCTGCCGAACAACCGCTACGGCAGTTACGACGGCACCTCCATGGCGTCCCCGCACATGGCGGGCGCGGCGTCGGTGGTGCGCCAGTATGTGAACGAGAACCCGAAATTCGCGTCGCTGACCGACGCGGAGAAGCGCGATGTGATCAACGACCTGCTCCTGAGCACCGCCACGCAGGTTCTGGACGCGGACAAGGTCGCCTACACCCCCAGAAAGCAGGGCGCGGGCCTTGCGAACGTGCTGGGCGCCGTCACCACGAGCGCCTACCTCACGGTGAACGGCGGCCGCCCGAAGGCGGAGCTCAAAGACAACGCCGACGGCAAGTTCACCTTCACCTTTAAGGTGCACAACTTCGGCGACACCGAAAAGAAATACGATGTCTCGGTGGTGCCGCTGGTGGCGAAAACCGTGCACGACGACACCCTCGACCGCGATTTCATCTCCGAGAATTCCGAGATCCTGGGCTCCGACAAACTTACCGTCACGGTACAGGATTCCGTCACCGTGCCCGCCGCGAACGGCGAGGAGGGCGTTACGGAAGTCACCGTCACGCTGGAGCTGACCGAGGCCGGCAAGGAAGCGCTGAAAGTCTTCCCGAACGGCATCTTCCTCGACGGTTTTGTGCAGCTCAAAGACACGAGCGAGGGCGGGGTCGATCTCTCGCTGCCTTATATCGGCTTCTACGGCGACTGGAGCAAGGTCCCGGTGTTCGATAAGACCGTGTTCGACGACGAGGACGCCGCCATGTATGAGACGCAGCTTCTCGCGCTGTATGAGGATTGGTCAGGCCTTTACGGCGCGCCTCTCGGCGTCAACCTGTTCCTGACGGACGAAGAAGGCAACCCGACCGACGATTTCGAGACGGAAAAAACGGTCTTCGGCTACTACGGCGATCAGATGTACCAGCTTGCCGCCGCGACCGGGCTTTTGAGAGCGCCCGAGCGGATGACCTACAGCGTCTCGAAAGAGGACGGCAGCACGCTTGTGGAGCTGGCCGAGGCCACCGATGTGATGAAATCGTTCTACTACGCGAACGGCGATTACATCCTCTACGATTTGCTGCCCTACGGCTACGGCTTCACCAAATACGGCGAGGACTACACGCCCTATCCCGATGGAAAGTATTCCTTCGATCAGGAGGCGCAAATCGCCGGCACGGAGAAGACCCAGACTCTCTCCATCCCCTTCAAGATTGATTCCACCGAGCCCACCATCGAGCCGCTGACACAAGACGATTTCTTCACCAAGAGAGAGGTCAGCGCGGTCACCGGCGAGGAGGAAGACGTGCCCTATGTCCGCGTGAAGGTGAAGGACGAAAACGGCTTCATCATGGGCGTGCAGCTGATCGGCGCCACATCCACAGAGGCCCTCTCCGACATCTACACAGACGAGACCGTCACCACCCCGGGCGAGACCTATACCTTTGAGATTCCGCTCGACATCGCGCAGTTCCTGGGCATGATTTACGGCGACGACGCCTTCCAGATTGTCGTGCTGGACTACGGCATGTACGAGACCGATTCCACGCCCCTGCCGCTCTCCGGCGAAAACGCGGTCACGGAAGTCCGCTTCAACACCAAGCTGGGTTCGGCCTCCGTCGATTCGCAGCCCTGGATTGCCGAGGCGTATGTGGACCCGCAGTCGGTGACCGATAAATCCATCGATTTTTCCACCGACACCCCGGAGCTCATCGACTTAAAACCGCTGGAATCGAGAGAGGACGAGACGGGAACGCACATCGAGCGCGTTCAGGTGACGTTCAAGAAGGCCGGCACCGCGAGGCTGACGGCGACTTCCCACCTGACCCCGGAGGTCTCCACCACCATCGAGCTGCCCATCGCCCCCGTGCCGATCAAACCCGGCGAAGGCGGCAACTGGGACGGCGTGATTCCAGAGAGCGGCATCTACGAGCTGCCCCCCGATTGGAGTACGCCCATCACCATCACCTGCGAGAACGACGAGGAGGGCACGCCGCACAACGTCACGCTGATCTCCGCCCCCGCGAGACCCAATAATAACGGGATCGGTTCAACACCATACGTGTATACTTCCCCGATCACGGTTGAGACCACAGACGGCGAAGGGGTGGCGCTCACCATCCGCGATATGCACATGACGGCGGGGAGCGATTCCGCGATCGCGTTCACCGGCGGGGAGAACACCCTCACCTTTGAGAACGAGAACGTCATCAACGTCACCGGCGACGGCGCGGGCATCGAGGTGCCCTACGGGACGAGCCTGAGGGTGACCAACACCGGCACGCAAGACAAGCTGACGGTGAATATGCAACCTGCCGATGAATGGAGACCCGTGCAGGGCGCCGGCATCGGCGGGAAGTTCCCCTCCGGTTCCATTTTAACTATCCCAGACACCGACTGGATTGCGGGCGACATCACCCTCGACCCGAACAGCTCGGGCGTCATCAATCTCAACTCTTTTAATTCTACGCCCGCAGCGCTCGTCGGCGGCTGCTACTACGGCATCGCGAGCCAAATCACCATAAATAACGGCACTATCAACATCGATGTCCAACGAAACGATTCCGCTACTGATTATTTACATGGCCATTCATACGGCGCCGCCGCGATCGGCTCCGGCTCTTCAGTGGGGAGCACCGGACACAAGACCCTCTCCAATTATACCCAGACCATCACCATCAACGGAGGCACCATCCGCGGCACCACAAATGCCGACGGCGCGCTGATCGGAACAGGCCTCAATTCCTACAATTCTGAATTTTTCACAACCGATATCGAGATCAAGGGCGGGGATATCGAGCTCACCGGCAACGACGAGGACCACTACGCCGGCGCGCTGATCGGCTCCGGCTACGGAATGCCCTGCCCGAATATCACCATCGACGGCGGACGAATCACGGCCACCCAGACCACGGCCTTATCGGCCGCGGCCATCGGCTCGGGAACGGCGGGATTCTCTTATACTCCTCTTCCCGAGGGCAACATTACGATTAACGGCGGCACCGTCACCGCGCTGCTGCCCGAGGGCGCGCAGGCGCACGCAATCGGCTCCAGCTCCGCCAATTCTCCCGCCTCCGTGGAGATCAACAACGGCACCGTGAAGACGCGCGCCGAGAGCGCGGAAGCGCCTTCCGATACACCCTCCATCGACGACCCCACCAACGCCGCGGGCGATCCGCTGCACGAGGTGAAGGTTCCGGCTCTGAAAAAAGAAAATGAGGGAAATGATGAAGACGAGGAAATTGGACTGAGCGGGCTTATCGTCACCAAGGCGAGCGACCCTGCCTTCAAAGACACGACGGACGACAGCGGGGAGACGGTGCACACGGGCGAGCCC
>CAZGXK010000076.1:0-5468 GCA_964529775.1 uncultured Eubacteriales bacterium | reverse complement strand
CAACACCCGAACCCGGTAGGGAATTTCGGATTCGATATCCATCATCAGATACATCTCATCCGCCACGGCATAGGTGACATCGGTGAGCACGGCAGCGCCGTAGGCCGTATCGCTGTCTTCGTCAAAAACTTTTTTTACTTTCACATCCAGCACGCCGCCGGAAAAAGTCAATTCGCTTCCGGTTCCCGCCGCGTCCGTCGGACGAACACGCTCGGCAACCAGCAAGTCCACCGGCTCCCGATAGGACGGATCTTTCTCGCTGTCGGAAGGATCGTTCGGCCCGGGCTCGGCGGGGGTAAACAGCACATGGCCGTCGTCATCTTTCAAGGTCTCTCTTTCGGGAAGCCATCCGAGACGCCGAAGAGTTATTTTTCCCGGCATTTTACCCTGCAGCTTCACCGAAGTCAGGCGGGCAACCTGAGTGTTTGTGTCGTGGAAAATATCCCATCCCCAGTAAAATTCGTCGAGCGACAGCGCCACCTGATACTCTCCGGCGGGTAAAAAACCGTCCTCCGGCATAATATAAGAATCCGTGAAAAATTTGTAGTAGGTATCCACTATCGGAATCCGAATGCCGTTCAAATCATCGATGAGCTCCATGCGAAAAGGGATATCGGATGCGATATCCACCATCATATACACCGAATCTTCCATCGCGTAGGATAACCCCACCGGAACAATCACACCGCCGGCGTCGTCGCTCAACGGATCCCACGTGGTCTGAACCTCCACTTCCAGCACGCCGTTGGAAAATGTCGCCTCGGCGTGGTGCTCCTCAATTTTGTCGTACACCGCATCCCACGCGCTCGCCGTCCATCCGCCGCCTGCGCAAAGCACCGCAAGTGCGAGGATCACAGCCGTCATCCGTGAAAAAATCTTCATGATTCGCTCACCTCCCAAAAAGTTGAAAATCGGTCACGTATCAATGAAAAATCTCTCCGTGAGAGAGAATTAACATCCGTGTGATACGGCAAAAAACGCCTTCGCCAACGGCATGGACAAACAAGGCGGGGTTGACGGAAAGAGCGCCGAGCGGCAGAGTCAGTTCCAATATGCCGTTCGCAGAATCCCACGCGATATCCGTCATCAAGGGGCGGATATCGAGCGTTTTGTTCCCGCCCTTTTTGGTGCGTTTTTCCACCACGATCTCTTCCGCCGCCAGAAGGTGTGATACGGCCTCGGCGTGAACTGGCGAAAAACTCAGGCGATAGCGGGCCGCCGTGATTTCGGAGGGCTTCATCACGGCAAGCGCGGCGTTATGAATCGACAGCCCATCGGGGAGCACCGCGTTCAGACGATCCCTCCATTCCCGGGCGGCAAGGGGCTGCTCCGTCCGAAAATCCATGCACTCGTCCAGTCCTTCCGTTCCGAGAGACAGAGGAGCGGCAAAGGTGAGATACGGATGGCGGTGAAACCCCTCGGTGTACCACACGGGAAGACGGGCGCGGCGCAGCGCTCTGGTCATGGTGCGGGTGAGGTCCAGATGGGAAATATAGACAGCGCGGCCCGTTTTCTCAAACCGCAGGCGAACGGTGATCATCGCGCTCAACGCAGATCCCTCCCTGAAAGCACGCCGCCCCGCACCCGCTGCACTGTTCCCGGCAGTTAGGGGTGGTGCGGCTCATATGCGCTTT
Source organism: uncultured Eubacteriales bacterium (assembly GCA_964529775.1). Taxonomy (GTDB): domain Bacteria; phylum Bacillota; class Clostridia; order Oscillospirales; family Acutalibacteraceae; genus RGIG1959. Next base: position 3,834 of record CAZGXK010000076.1, on the reverse strand, counting down.
TTGATTCTCACTCCACAAAAAAGACCGGCCTACGCCGTAATCTAGGTGGTCCCAAGGGAACACCTCGTCTTTTCCCCGGCGGCGGTTGGCGTAAAACTCCGGGGACAGCCCGTGGTCGCGAAACGCCTGCCTCCAGAGGTCGAAATGAAAATGCTCCGACCAGGCATCCAAATGACACCCCATGCGATAAGCGTCCTCAATCACCCCGCACAGGCGCCGGTCCCCTCTGGCCAACACCGCCTCCAAAAAGCTCGTCTCTCTGTCGTGCCAGGAGAGGGAAATTTTTCGAGATGTCACGGACGACGTCAGCACTTTTTGCTTGCGCGCCAGTTCCTCTAACGTGTCCTGAGGTTCCCACTGAAAAGGAGTAAACGGTTTCGGCACAAAATTGGCCACCGAAACCGAGACGGTCACGCCCCTGCCCTTCGGGCGCCCGGGCGTGTGATAATAAATATCCACCAGACGACCGGCGAGGGAAGCGATACCGGCCACATCCTCATCCGTCTCGGTGGGAAGGCCCAACATAAAATACAGCTTCACGGCCGACCATCCGCCGCGAAAGGCCTTCGTCACCGTCTGCGTGATATCCTCCTCGGTGATATTCTTGTTGATGGCATCGCGCAGGCGCTGAGTACCCGCCTCGGGCGCAAAAGTCAGACCGCTGCGGCGCAGCACGTTGAGACGATTGGCAAGCTCTTCCGAAAAACCGTCCACCCGCAAAGAGGGCAGCGACATATTGGTGTGTTCCGGAACGGCCCAATCGAGAAGCCGGTTGAGAAGTTCCGGCAACCGGGTATAATCGCTCGTGGAGAGGGAGGACAGGGAAAACTCTTCATAGCCGGTGCTCTCAATAAGCTGACGGCTCTGGCGGTTAATCGTCTCAACGCTCTTTTCCCTCACCGGACGGTAAAGATATCCCGCCTGGCAAAAACGGCATCCGCGCACGCATCCCCGAAAAATCTCCGACATCGCGCGGTCAAACACAATATCGGTAAACGGCACCACAAAATAAGGGGGAAAGTACATACGGTCGAGATCATGCACAATCCGCTTACGCACCACGGCGGGTGTCCCGTCTTTCGGGAGGACCTCGCGCACCGTGCCGTCCTCACGATAACCGACTTCGTATAACGAAGGTACATACACACCTTCAATACGGCACACGTCGCGTAAAAAAGCCCCTTTTCGGTATCCCGCGGCCTTGTGGCGTTTGTAGAGCTCGTTGACCTCTAAATTGACCTCTTCCCCTTCGCCGAGGAGGAAAAAATCAAAAAAATCGGCGATCGGCTCGGGATTGCACACACAGGGTCCACCGCCCACAACCAGAGGGAAAGTTTCGTCTCTCTCCGCGGCGCGAAGGGGTATTCCCGCGAGATCGAGCATATTGAGCACACCGGTATAACTGAGTTCATACTGCAGAGTAAATCCCACAAAATCAAAATCGGCAATGGGGTCGCGGCTCTCAAGCCCGTAAAGAGGAATGCCGTTTTCCCGCATAAGGTTCTCCATATCGGTATCCGGGGCGAAAACACGCTCACACCACACATCTTCCTGTTCGTTGAACAGGGCGTAGAGAATCTTCATCCCGAGATGAGACATACCCACTTCGTAGAGATCGGGAAAGCAAAACGCATAGCGCACCTTCGTTTTTTTTGGGTCCTTGATGACGCTGTTCCATTCTCCTCCCGTGTACCGCGCCGGCTTTTGCACCTGCCCAAAGAGGGACTCGAGCTTTGTCTTGTCGATGGTCATGTCGTGTCATCCCCCCCCCCTAAAATGAGATAAGGCACGTAAAGCCCCTGCGGGTCCTGATGCGGTATGGCTCTAATAATTCTCCGCCATCAGCTCGAAAAAGCTCTGCGGATGGCGGCACACCGGACAGATCTCCGGCGCTTTGGTGCCGACCACGATGTGTCCACAGTTGCGGCACTCCCAAATCTTGACCTCGCTTTTCTCAAACACCTGAGCGGTTTCGATATTGTGCAACAACGCACGGTACCGTTCCTCATGGTGCCTTTCAATCGCCGCCACCATGCGGAATTTTGCCGCCAGTTCGGTAAAACCTTCTTCTTCCGCGGTCTTCGCAAACCCCTCGTACATATCTGTCCATTCGGCATTCTCGCCTTCTGCCGCCGCCAGAAGATTTTCCGGCGTATCCCCAAGTTCGCAAAGTTCCTTGAACCACAACTTCGCGTGCTCTTTTTCGTTGTCCGCCGTCTTCAAAAACAGCGCCGCGATCTGCTCATATCCCTGTTTTTTCGCTACAGACGCAAAATAGGTGTACTTGTTGCGCGCCTGAGATTCCCCGGCAAAAGCCTCTCTCAAATTTTGCTCCGTCTTGGACCCCGCATACGGATTCCCGGCCATCAAACGTCACTCCCTTGAAATGATATCAGAATGTCTTTCGACCCGTTTTCATTATAATTTTAAATGCCGCAAAATGCAAGCCTATCTTCACTCCTGCCCCTTACCTCCCGAGAGGGTAGAAAGATGTGTGTGGTCATGTTGGGGAGAGAGACACAACCACAAGGCGGAATGAATGAGCCATTCTATGCTTGTTTCCCGTCTTCTCCGCTTCCGAAAAAGCGGGAAAGAACAGGGCGAAGCGCCGTGAACAGCAATCCGGCAAGTACACAGTTGACGCCCGACTTGATCAAATTCATCGGTACAATGCCCGGCAGCATCAGCGCCACTACGGTGTCGTGCGGCACACCGAAAAAGTGGACGGTAAAAATCAGATTCATCGGAATCATCGTCAGAGTCATCCCGAGCGCACCGCTGGCAAGTCCCAAGACCAGTCTGAATGTGGACGGCTTGCGGCGATAGATAAGCGATGCGAGCAACACCATCACCCCGGAAGAGCAAAAGTGCATCACAAGGCCCACCCAACCATTGCCGCCGAGCAGAAAAGCCTGCACCAGAGAGACAACCAGCAGCACGGCAAGGCCGGGTACGGGGCCAAACAGCAATGCCGCGATCAAAACAGGCACGTCCGCCATATCGTACTCGATAAAAGGAACAGACGGGATAATGGGAAAATGAATCAGCATCACAAGGACAATCGCAACGGCGCTGAGCATTCCGAGCTGAGTCAGCCCCTCAAGAGATTTCCACGTTCTCTTCCCCGAGGGCGATGAATTTTCAGAGGAGGATTTCTCTATCTTTTTTTTCTTCATGGCGGACATCCTTTCCGATGAGAGCGGAGCGGTTTTCGTTTGGCGTTAGCGGCAAAAACACAAACGCCCCGCAGACGGTGCTGCAGGGGCGCTGAACGCATTTTCCCAATGGGCTTTTCGCCTTGATATGCGCTCATCTTCTTCCGTCCGGACTGTCCTTTTCTCAAAGGAAAACCTTTGTCAAAAGTGTACCGTCGGTTCCGGAATTTCACCGGATCGGCCATGGCCATGGCTCGCGGACTTCGGCTCTTCTCGCCTTCACCGCCGGTGGGGAATTTCGCCCCGCCCCGAAGACAGCAAATAAAAACTTTTACCGTCTTTCAGTATACACCGGATCTTCCCCATTGTCAACTCCCAAAAACGACCGGCCTTTGCAAAATATCGGCTCGGGTCTTGACGGCAAAAGACAAGGCATTGTATAATAAATTTATTAAAGAAATCAAACTGCAGAGTTTGATAGCATTTAGCGATAGCCTTGCCGACTGAGAGTCAAGGGGGTGCAAATCCTTTTCATGGGGTGCACTTCACTGGCAGGGGGTGAAGATATCAGAATTCGGGAAGCCTAAAAAGGTATAAGAAAACAAACTATGGATTAGAAGGGTAGAATAAAAGATGTTTTACTTTTTAATGAAACCGATACTCACGTACAACTGGCTGT
>CAZGXK010000075.1:0-5848 GCA_964529775.1 uncultured Eubacteriales bacterium | reverse complement strand
TCAATTTCCGCCCTTTGCAGCACATCATCCACGGTGCAGACGTTGTGATAGATATACTCTCCCTCATTGTAGACCGGCATGATCACCGTAATCACGCGTTATCGCTCTCCTTTGCCGGGCGGTTAAAGAAGGGCAGGAAGCCTTTTCCGGTATCTCTGCGGCGCAGGAAATCGAGAAGCAGCAGCAGGCACAGCAGCGAGACCGCGCTGATGGCGCCGCCGAGCACCAGACCTCTCGGGAAAAAGCTCATGGTGATCTCGTGATCTCCCGGCGTCAGCTCCACGGCCAGCAGAGCGTCGCCCACGGCGAGGGTCTCCACCTTTTCTCCGTCCACCTTGACCGTCCAGCCTTTGTCAAACGGCACGGTGGTGCAGAGCACCCCGTCGCTGTCCGCGTGCACCTTTCCCTGAATCTTGCTGTCGGTAAAGGAAGTGACGGTCATTCCGTGGGAGGAGAGAGTCTGCATATCCTGCTCGAAGGTTTCGCCGCTCAGCCGCGCCACATAGATGTTGCCCGAGCAGGCGCTTTCGGTGGACACACTCACCGCCACCTCGCTGCCCGCGGTCAGTTCGCCCGCGTCGATGACATAGGGCTGATGGGGAGTGACCGTCCATGTGTTGCTGCCGGAAGTCACCGTGATACTCTCCGCCGCGCGGCAGTCGATCTGGATGAAATACTGGCCGTCCTGCGAGGCAGAAGCGTGGAAAGAGGCCGTCTGCGGACCGTCCAGGCTGAAGCCGCAGGTGCCGTTGACCGACGCTCCGCTGTCGCTGACAATCGGCTCGGCGGTCAACATCTGATTGCCGTTGCCGGTCATCGCGGTGAAGAGGGAATTCTGGCTCTCCACCGGATTGTAATAGGAATAGGCCCAGTTTTTCGTCTCTGCGTTCACCATAAAGCCGAGCGGCAGGGCATAGGGGTTCTCGTAGATGTAATAAGTGGAAGATCCCGCCTGCACCGTCTCGATCTTTTTCAGTTGGGGATGATTGGTGAGGTTGGCTTCCATCGCCACATATCTTATGCCCATCAGGGAATCGGAAGAGGGCACAAAGCTGCGGTACATCTGGGAGTTGACCCCGTTGACGTCGTACCCAAGACTGCCCATAAAGCGCGTCATGTCGTACGACCCGCTGGAGGCGAACACGGTGATACCGCGGTAATCAAACAGAGCGGTGTCCGCGACGGTGCGCCTCGGCAAAAACTCGAGACGGTAAAAATCTCCGTTCGCAGCCTCGTCCCCGATCTCCTCCATGCGGGAAACGGACGAGGTGACCGCTTTCGTCACATCGTTGTCCAAATAGGAGGAATGGGCGGTGTAATGCTCGTTGTCGTTCATAGCCTGGAAAGTGGCCGAAGCGTTGAACAGCATCTCGGCCGATACCAAGGTGAGAAGCAGGGTGTAGGCGCTGCGCAACGCAATTTTTTTATGGGCCGCGAGAAGCATCACCACCGCATAGACGGCGATCAGCGCGAAACTCACATAAAGCGAGATGTAGGAATACTCTTCGCTGCCGAATTTCTCCTCGAGGATCAGATAGACGGCAATGCCGAATACCGAGGCGGCCACCTGCGCTGGGCGGATATCCCGGATGCGGCAGAGCACCTCGTAGGTGATGAGCAGCAGCGCGAAGCAATACAGGAAGGAAAAACGGTACGGCAGGTCGTTGGGAGCGTGCATTCCGTGCCACAGCAGATCCAGCTGTTTGATCACGAGGCTCACGCCCATCACCCCGAAGAGGCCGAGATAGGAGAGCCTGCGCCGCAGCGGGATACTCTTCATCGTGGCGAAAATCGGCAGCGCCAGCACCGCCAGTACCCCGCAGTAAATATTGGGAAGATTGCCGGAGCGGATGGTCGGCGAGGTCTGGAACAGCCCTCTGCCGATCAGATCAAAGAAATCGAAGTTGGTACCGAATTCCGGCATGGTGCCGCCGGCGGCCGATGTGGACGAGAGCGAGAGCAAAATCGGGAGCAGGGTCACCATCGCAAGCCCTCCGCCGAGCAGTGAACCGATGGCAAAACGGCTGAATCCCACTCTCTGCTGCACGCCGGAGCGCTTGGCCCGGAAACAAAAGACCAGATAATACAGCACCAGGAAAACGCACACCATAAAGCCGATATAGTAATTGGCATAAAGCGTGTACGCCAGAGAGAGCACATAAAGCAGATACTTGCCGGTGCGCATCATGCGCTCGAATCCCATGATCACCAGAGGCAGGAACATCACACAGTCCAGCCACATGATATTCCATGAATAGGCGAGCATATACATCATCAGGGCGTACATGATGCCCACCACCACGGTGGAATAGCTGCGGCGCTTGAAAATATACTGCAGGCAAAGGGTCATCAGCGCCCCGGTGAGCGTCATTTTCACCAGCGTGATCACCAGAATGCCTTCCGCCAGATACGCCTGAGGAAACAGCACGAGCAGCAGATTCAGGGGGCTCGCCAGATAATAGCCGAACAACGGGATGAAGCTGGTGCCGGTGCCCACCTCAAAGGAATAGAGAGGGCTTCCCCCGTGCAGCAGCATATCGCGGAGCTGCGAGAGCATCGGTGCGTACTGATGGTGCAAATCCACAATCATCGCGGACCTGTCCCCGATCGGCCAGATGCCGAGGCACATATACGCCAGCGCGAAAATCGCCAGCGTCAGCGCCCCGCTGAGAACCGGAAAATACCAGATCTTCGGCTCTTTTTTCAGTCCTCCGTCGCTGGCTGTCTGATAATACAGCCACAGCACCGTCAGCCCGCCGATCAAAAATCCGGCGAGCAGAGGCACCATCCACTTCTGCACCGTATTGCTGAGGCTCGGCTGCAGGCGGAACAGGAGAAAAACCAGCGCCGTCACCGCCACAAACACGACGGCTGTCAGCCCGTATTGCAGCAAACTTCTGGGCTCGCTCTGTGTCTCTTCCGGGGCGGGAGAAGGATTTCCGGAAATCTGTTCGTTCGGGTTTGTCTGTTGATCGACCATACCATAACCCTCTTTTCTCTGTAAATTCTTGATCAGAAATTCGTTCTCAACGGACGATCAGCCGTTCAATATCCACGGTTTTTCCGGTCGTGTCGTCGAGGGTGAGCAGCACGGCGTTCATCGCCGTATCACCCTCGACGGCGGTAAAGCGCACCGGCAACTTGCCTTTCATCTTGGCTATCGACTGCTCCGGACAAATCCCGAGCACCGATTGGGTGGGCCCCGTCATGCCGACATCTGTGATGTACCCCGTCCCCTGCGGCAGAATTTGCTCGTCCGCCGTCATCACATGGGTGTGCGTGCCCACCACCGCGGACACCCTGCCATCCGCGTAAAACGCGAGCGCCTTTTTCTCGGCCGAAGCCTCCGCGTGAAAATCCACCACACAAAAGCGCGGTCGTCCCGCCTCTTTCAGCACACGGTCAATCGTCTCGAAAGGGCAGGCAAGGGATTCCATGAACGCCACTCCCTGCACATTGACCACCGTCAGCTGAAACGAGCTGCGGTCCACCACGCACCAGCCGCGGCCGGGTGCGCTCCCGGGGTAGTTGGCGGGGCGGATGAGAAACGGGTGGGAATCCAGCGTCTCGTAGAGTTCTCTTCTCCGAAAAATGTGATTTCCCCCGGTGACCACATCGGCCCCCGCGTCGAACAGTTCCCGCAGAGACGGCGGAGTCAGCCCGTTTCCGTCGGCGGCGTTTTCGCCGTTGACGATACAAACGTCCGTCATATAGTGCCGCTTGACGGGGGGAAGAACCTCTCGCAGACATTTTCGCCCGGGGGACGCCACCACGTCTCCCACGCACAGCACCCGCATAGCTTCACCTCCGCCCGTATCACGGAATCTGCGGCCCGTTTCAGAAATCGCCGTCCTCGGCTTCCTCGATCTCCCGAAGCAGATCGTCCACCGTCAGCTCGTCATCCGCGTCCCGCGCCCCGGAGGATACGGCCGGTTCCGGAGGTACTTCCAAGGGAGCCGGAATGACGGGCGGACGCCCCTCGTTCCGGTTGTCGGTGGACGGGACGGATGCTTTGTGAAAATCCGACTCCGGTTGAGCGGCGTTCTCCGGCACATCCGCCGCGGATGCCTTCCGCCCGCCGGACACGGTTTCGGGACGACGGAGCGGTTCGGCGGCGCTCCCCTCTTCGCCTTCCGGCGGCACAATCTGCTGCTGCTCGAAAGTATTTTCCGAATCGTTGCCGAAAGAAAACTCATCCGGTTCTTCCTCCGGGATAAACGGCGCCGGTTCCGGCGTTTCCGCGATCTCGGCATCGGCCATGTCCCCGGATTCCGAAGAAATGTCGCTTAAGGTGCGACGCTTACGGCGCTGGAACACCACGAAGACGAGCAGCGCGATGCCTCCCGCAATCAGAAGCGCCCCGAGAATACCCAGCAGAATCAGAGCCATAGGTGTCTGCGACGGATTACCCGTGCCGGCTCCGGGGTGAAACCCGACGATCGCCAGCGTCTGAAACCTCTGGATCGTAAAAACCACCGTCCCTGCCGACGGGGTCAGCTCCACAAACGAGGTCAGCCCCTGTGCGGTACAAACCGCGACCGCCATTTTTTCACAGCCGACCATCGATTCCGGGATCGGGAGTTCAATCTGATACGTCCCCTCGCTCGGGGAAATCTGCACCTGCTCGCCGCCGTTGCGATACCACACCGAAAAATCCAGAGCGAAGCCGATGACTTGATCATCGGAGAAACCGGCGTATTCCGGCGTGGCGTTTTTGGCGGCGATAAGAGTCTCACTTGTTGCCGCGGTGGGATTCAGGGAAAGAGAAAGAACCAACGACCCTCCGGAATCCGACACCATGCTGTCATAAAGGGCAGGTTCCATCCACATATGCGCACGACCTGCGAATTCGCTCTCTGTCAGCCCGAAACGCTCGAGCTCCACGGTGTCCGCCTCCACCGGGACACCGATAAGATCGTTTTTCACGGCGGTCGTCGCCGTACCACCGTGCGCCGGAGAATCGGAGGGCGCTTCTGTGGAAGGGGTGGTGTCGGAGGTGCTCTCCTGCGTCTGTGTCGTGGTGGGAGCATTGTTCAGCACATCCACCGTTCCGCCCACAAGATACACGTTCGTTCCGGGAATCTGGGCCGAGAGAGCGGTGACCGAAACGGAGGATGCGCCCTCGGGCACCATGTCCTCAAACACCACCTGGCCCGTTTCGTCGCTGTACTGGTCCTGCGCCACATCCGTCCCGTCGACCGTGAGGGTGACCGGCCAGAACACGACCACTCCCCCGCTCTCGTCCTGCATGGTCACGCGCACGGTGGAGCCTTCCAAAACGGTGTCCATGTGAATGGCGAGCTGCGTGAGAGAGGGATCGATATCCTCCGGCTCCCCCAGAGCGGGGAGAGCGAGTAAAGATGCACAAAGCATCACCGCCAAAAGGCGATAGCCCCATTTTTTCATTGTCGGTTTCGACTCCCTTCGTAGTCATCAAGCATCCGGGTCGGAGTACAATACTCTTTATGATACCATATATTCTCGAAAAAGTAAAGTCCATTAACCGCATAAAGATGACCGTACTGGAGAACAGGCAAGCATTTCGTCGGATAACACAAAATTCAAGGAAAATAATCAATACTTTGGCGAAAATCGCTCGCCAATATCCAAAGGCCGTGAAGGTACAGACACGGCGGGGCGGATGGGCGTTTCCGCCCCCGATGCTGCCCCGGTTGTCCGTGCGTAAGGCGCAAATCTCCTGCCCGGCGGCGCGGATTTCGGAAATTTTCAAATTTTTTGCGCGCAGGGCTTGACAAACCCCGTTTTTTCCCTTATGATGGTAAAGTATTGTACGGGGGCGTAGCTCAGCTGGGAGAGCGTACGGTTCGCATCCGTAAGGTCGAGAGTT
>CAZGXK010000074.1:0-5882 GCA_964529775.1 uncultured Eubacteriales bacterium | reverse complement strand
GAGCGCATGACTGTTAATCATGATGTCGCTGGTTCGAGCCCAGCACGGGGAGCCAAAATCCGCTTAATGCCTGGAATACGGCAAGATTAAGCGGATTTTCCTATATCTACCGGTGATAAGCCAGAGCGACCATCCTAACGAGGTGACCGACATGGTGAAACGGCTCTATCCCCTATTCTGCTTGCTGTTCATTCTCGCGGTGCTGTGCACCGGATGCCAAAGCGCCGGATCTTTGCCAGCTCCGCCGACTTCATCTCCTCAGGCATCGGGCACCACCGCCCGCGCCTCTCAAACCGCCACCGAGATGGCCGATACTCCTGGAGAAATCATCGCCTCCGTTCAGAACGCAAACAACGGGCAGCGCTACGAATTGCCGGTCGAAGGGGCAAGCGGATACACGACAGTTGCGTCCCCGCTTTACGAGGGGATTCCCGGGCAGAGCACCGCGATTGGCCAGCTCGCCGCCGGAGAATGTTTCCGCATCCTCGCGGAAGATAACGACACCTGGCGCATCGAGACGGCGAGCGGTCTCACCGGCTATCTGCGCCACGAATGTTGTTTTATCAATCTCGCCGATATCGTCCCCTCCATCGTCTATCGCATATCGAATAGCGCAACCTCTCTGTTCCGCTCTTCCGGAAAATACATCCCCGGTGTCACCGGACGACAATTGTATAACACCTATTGCCGCGACGAACGCTTCCAAAGGGAACAGTATGTGGTGCCGGTGCTGTACGCCATGGCGCCCAAGGTGTACGAAGCGCAACAGGCGGCGCTGCGCGACGGAAATACTCTGGTGATTTACGAAACCTACCGCCCTCGCTCGGTGCAAAAACTCGTCTCATCCCGCTTGCAGGCGCTGAGCGAAACCGACCCGGATGTCCGGTCGGGACTGACAGGCGGCGGGTGGAACCTGAGCTGGTTTATCGCGACCGGACTTTCCAATCATCAAAAAGGGTGTGCGATGGACGTCAGCCTCGCGCGCGTCGATGCGGTACAGGCTCTTTCTTACAAGAATATCCGCTATGTGAATGTGACCGGGTACACTGAATACACCATGCAGAGTCCCATGCACGAACTCAGCGTGCGATCGGTCTCGATGGCATACCCCGTGTCGGACAACGTTTGGCAGAGTACGCCGGTCAATGAACTGATGACACAGGAATCGCTTCTTCTCCGAAAGTACTGCACCGACGCCGGACTCTCGCCGCTCGCGTCCGAGTGGTGGCATTTCAACGATTTATCGGCTATCGCTCTGCTCGGCAACCGTTTTGTCACTGATGATTACGATTTTTCCCGTTGCATGAGCCGATGAGAACCCCCCTGTACCTTACAAAAAGGCGCAGGGGGGTTCAAAAGCCTCTTAGAATCTTTACCGGCCTTTCGAGGGCTTTGCACCCGGCTTACAGCAGTCTTTCTCAGAGGGGCAGCCCTCGCAACCACAGGAGCAGGATTTCCCCTTCTTCCGGTCGCGTACCAGCTTGACAATAATCAGCGCTACCGCTAACACGAGAATTCCCGCTATCACAAATGTCCCCATAGTTTTCCTCCTCTACGATGCGGCTGTCTGCGGGGTGCGCTTCTTGGCGGGGCGAAAGAGCAGGAAGAGGAATCCGGCAAGCAGCAAAACGGCCGCAATCAGCCCGGGAATGCTCGGCGTCCCCATAAAGAGGGATCCGAATTGATTGACCATCAGAGCCATCACATAGGCAAAAACACATTCGTATCCGATGGCAAACAAAGTCCACTTTGTGGAGTTCATCTCCCGCTTGATAGCGCCCATTGCCGCAAAACAAGGAGCGCACAGCAGGTTAAACACCAAAAATGCATAACCGCTCACCGGCGTAAAGGCCTGAGCGATATTGGCATACACCGATTCTCCTCCGCTGTACAGGATGCCCATCGTCCCGACGATATTTTCTTTGGCGACAAGCCCCGTGATGGAGGCGACCGTCGCCTGCCAGTTGCCGAAACCGAGAGGGACGAAAATCCAGGCGATAGCGCTCCCGACAGCCGCCAGAAGACTTTGGTCGATTTCCTCGTCGCTGAGCATACGGAACCCGTCCGCGGTAAAGCCGAAGTAGGTGGTGAACCACACCAAAATCGTGGAAAGCAGAATGATGGTGCCCGCATTTTTGATAAAGCTCCACGCGCGTTCCCACATCGAGCGCATCACCCCGCCGAAAGTCGGCCAGTGGTAACTCGGCAATTCCATCACAAAAGGAGCGGGATCCCCAGCGAACGGGCGTGTTTTCTTGAGCAAAATGCCCGAGCAGATGATTGCGGCCATACCCACAAAATAGGCGCTCGTCGCCACCCACGGGGAATTGTGGAAGATGGCGCCCGCGATCATCGAGATAAAGGGAATCTTTGCCCCGCAGGGGATGAATGTAGTGGTCATAATGGTCATGCGGCGGTCCCTTTCGTTTTCGATGGTTCTGGAGGCCATGATGCCCGGAACCCCGCAGCCCGTCCCGATGAGCATCGGGATAAAGGATTTGCCGGAAAGCCCGAATTTGCGGAACACGCGGTCGAGCACAAAGGCGATGCGTGCCATGTAGCCGCAGGATTCCAAAAACGCGAGCAGCAAAAACAGCACAAGCATCTGCGGCACAAAGCCGAGAACCGCGCCCACTCCGGCGACAATGCCGTCCAAAATCAGCCCCTGCAGCCATTCGGCGCAATTTATCGCGTTCAGACCTCGCTCCACGAGCACCGGAATACCGGGAACCCACACCCCGTAATCCGCCGGGTCGGGGGCTTCGAAGGAGCACTCTTCCAGCGCTTGAATGGCCCGACGCAAATCCTCCGCCGTATAGGTGACTTCTTCCGTCGCGAGAGTCTCCTCGTCCTCCACGGTTCCCTTCGCCGTCTGATCCGACGGGAACTGCGCCGCATATCGTTTCAGCGCGGTGCCGGCGACCGCGGGATCGAACCCCTCGGCCTCGGTATCCGCCGCCTCCTCCGCATCCTCATATCCCGTGCCTTTCAGCGAAAGAAAGGCGTCTACGGCGCCCTGCGCCTCCGTATAGGTGCCATCCGCCTCTTCAAAGGCAGCGGAGCCGATGCCGAACAGGTGCCAGCCGTCCCCGAACACTCCGTCGTTCGCCCAGTCGGTGGCAAACGAGCCCACCGTCACCATGGAGATGTAGTAGACGAGAAACATCACCACGGCGAAAATCGGAAGCCCTAGGAAACGGTTGGTGACCACGCGGTCGATTTTATCCGAGATGGTCAACTGTCCGGCGTTCTTTTTCTTGTAGCATCCCTTGATGACGGAGGCGATGTAAACGTACCGCTCGTTTGTGATGATGCTTTCCGAATCGTCCTCCAGCTCTTTTTCCGCCGCCTGAATATCCTTTTCAATATGGTCGAGCTTTTCCTGCGGCAGCGAGAGCTGAGCGAGTACCTTATCATCCCGCTCAAACAGCTTGATCGCGTACCAGCGCTGTTGTTCTTCCGGAAGATGGTGCACCGTCACCTCCTCGATGTGCGCCAGCGCGTGCTCCACCACGCCGGAAAAATGGTGCTGCGGCACGGGTCGAGGCCCGCCCGCCGCCTGAATCGCTGCCTCGGCGGCCTCCGTGATGCTCTCACCCTTGAGGGCCGAGATCTCCACCACTTTGCAGCCGATTTCCCGCGCGAGTTCCTCCGTGTTGATACGGTCGCCGGATTTGCGCACCACATCCATCATGTTGACGGCCAGCACTACGGGAATGCCGAGCTCGGTCAGCTGAGTGGTCAGATAGAGATTGCGCTCCAAGTTGGTGCCGTCGATGATATTGAGTATGGCATCCGGCCGCTCGCCGATCAGATAGTTGCGGGCAATCACCTCTTCCTGAGTGTACGGGGAGAGCGAATAGATGCCCGGCAAGTCGGTGAGAATCACCTCCGGATGCTTCTTGAGCCGCCCCTCTTTCTTCTCCACCGTGACGCCGGGCCAGTTGCCGACAAACTGGTTCGAACCGGTCAGCGCGTTAAACAGGGTGGTCTTGCCGCTGTTCGGGTTGCCCGCCAGCGCGATGCGTATTTCCATTCCGCTCATCCTTCCTTTCTCAGGTTTTTTGATTAGTCACAACTAACTCACTCGTACAACCGTCCGTCCCTGCATTCGGTACGGTCACTCCACTTCCACCGTCCCCGCGTCTTCCTTGCGAAGCGAAAGCTCATACCCGCGCACGGTGACCTCAATAGGGTCGCCGAGCGGGGCAACCTTGCGGATCGACACCTTCACCCCTTTGGTGATGCCCATATCCATGATACGGCGCTTAACGGCACCCTCGCCGTGCAACTTCACGACCGTGCAGGTCTCCCCCACCGGCACCTCTCTCAGCGTTTTCACATCTCTTCCCTCCTAAATCATGATCTTCGCCGCCATCTCGCGGCTGATGGCAATCCGCGATTCCTTCACATTGACGATGAGATTTCCCCCCATCTCGGCGACGACGTTCACCGTCCCTCCTGCCACAAACCCGAGATTTTCCAGATGCTTCTTCACTTCCGGGCTGCCGCCTACCTTGCGGATGATGTTGTCTTCCCCGACCGTCGCCAAAATCAGCGGCATCATCTTTCCATCCCTTCCCCTTGGGAACAGCGGCCGTGCGCCACCGGGCGCCGGCGGTAAGTCTTGACTAACTCATAGGCCGAAATAACGGTTAGTGTTCACTAACCACAACATAGGATACCATGCGCCTCCGGTTTTGTCAAGGGTATTTTTGAAAAATTTTCCCGAAAAATTCCCGGTTGCGCGGCGGGGAGAAATATGGTATACTGAAGGGGCAAAATACAGGAAAGGCGGGCGTTGTCTGTGAAATTTTATCGTTGTGAAAAATGCGGCAATCTGGTGGGTGTGGTGAAGGAGACGGGAGTACCGCTCATGTGCTGCGGGCAAAAAATGACCGAACTGGTGCCCGGCACCTCCGACGGCGCCAGAGAAAAGCACGTCCCCGTGGTGCACACCGAGGGGAACCTCGTCGAAGTGACGGTCGGTTCGGCCGAGCACCCGATGACACCCGAGCACAGTATCGAGTGGATCGCCGTCGAGACGATGAAGGGTGCCCAGCGCAAAACGCTCTCCCCGGGAGATCCCCCGAAGGCCTCGTTCGCACTCACTCCAGACGACGCCGTGGTCGCCGTGTACGCCATGTGCAACCTGCACGGGCTGTGGAAGGCATAAAGGCTCCGCCGCCAAAGTATTCCCCGCCGAAAGGGGTCCTCTCGGCGGGGGAATTTTTTTGGTGAAAACGGGTTTTACGCTCTCCCGCTCGCGATGAGGTAGACGGTCAGGACATCTTCGATATCCACCCTGCCGTCGCCGCTCACGTCGGCACCGGCGGGCGGGTTTCCGTTTGCGAGCGCGTCATAAAAGCTGATATAGAAAGCTTGCGCCTCCGCTGTGCTGATTTCTCCATCGCCGTCGGTATCCACATCGGCGAGCGAATCGCCCGCGCTATCCAGCGCGATAAACTTAAATCCGTTTTCGTTGGCATATTCTTCCGCCGCCGTGCCGGTAAAGCCGGAAATGGTGAAATTGGGAAGATGTTCGGCCCCAATTTCCATATCGCGATACCAATATCCAAGTGCCCATTCGCCGATGTCGGTAACACTTGCGGGAACCGTGATTGAGGAGAGAGAGGTGCAGTCAAAAAAGACCTCGTCGCCGATCGAAGTCACGCTGTCCGGGATGGTGACGGATGTGAGTGAGGTGCAACCGTAAAAGGCATCACCGGCAATAGACATCGTGCCTTGGCGGATGGTCACATTTTGCGGCAGCTCGTTTGAATGAGCATCAATAAGATGATGTCCGATATACAACACACCGTTTTCCCAATGGCTCGGGTCATTGTAATAGCCGGTATCATAAAAAGCACTGATACCGATCG
>CAZGXK010000073.1:0-5991 GCA_964529775.1 uncultured Eubacteriales bacterium | reverse complement strand
AGGCATACACTCTTTCCCTCAACGCGGTCTTCCTCCTTCCCTTTGGCTTGTTGTGACAGAGCCTCGCCGCCACCCGGAATACGGGAAAGGAGCTTTTCAGCAAATCACCCGGCAGGGAAGTTCTTTCCGTGCCGGGTGGCAGAATGCTCCGATCGACGCTGTACCGTCGGAAGCGAATGCGATAACCTGGTCAGTCCTCCTCGGCGCTTTCCTCTGCGGGAGCGGGGGCGGATTCCTCCTCCTCGATCAGCGCACGCATCGAGAGACTGATGCGTTTGTTGTCGTAATCGATATTGGTGATTTTCACCCGCACGATTTGACCGATGGAGAGTTCGTCCTGTGGCTTTTCCACACGGTGGTTGACAATCTGGGAAATGTGGATAAGCCCGTCCACACCGGGGAGAAGCTGGGCGAACGCGCCGAAACTGGTCATTCCGACAATCTTGGCCTCCACCACATCGCCGATATGGAACTTCACCTTAAACTGCTCCCACGGATTATCTTCCGCCTTGCGGTAGCCGAGAGAAATTTTTTTCTTCTCGGTATCCAGATCGCGGATATACACATCCACCGTGTCGCCCACCGAAACCACGTCGGAGGGGTGCCTGATACGGCTCCAGGACAGCTCGGAAATATGGATCATACCGTCCACGCCGCCCAGATCCACAAATGCGCCGTAAGACGTCAGGGATTTGACCACGCCCGTGTATTTCTGCCCCACGGCAGCCTGCGCCCAGAACGCCGCTTCCTTTTCCTTGCGCTCCTCGCGCGCCACCGAGCGCACCGACCCCACCGCACGGTGGCGGTTCAGGTTGACCTCGATGATGCGAAGGCGTACTTTGGTCCCTTTGAGAGGGGAAAGATCTTCCATGCGGTTGAGGCTCGCCTGTGACGCCGGTACAAAAACCCGAACGCCGCAGACTGTCACCAGCATACCGCCCTTGATAATATCGGTCACGGTGCCCTCCAGTACCTCGCCGCTCTTTTCGGCAGCCACAACGGTATCCCAGCCCTTGAGCGAATCGATGCGCTTTTTAGAAAGCATGATGGTGCCTTCCTGGTCGTTGGTGCGCATGATCAGCAATTCCAGCTCATCGCCGACTTTGACCACATCCTCGGGGGCGACATTCGGATCGGATGAGAGCTCTTCCGCCGGAATATAACCGGTTTGTTTGCGCCCGACCACCTCGACCTGCACCTCGTTGGGAGCAATGCTCACCACGATACCGTGCACTCTCTCATCGGTGGAGAGATTTTTAAGAGACACTTCCAGCGCCTCTTCAAAAGTCATATCGTCCATCGATTTCGGCTGAGGCTCGGCAGCGGTCTCCTCGGGAGCGGGCGTCTCCCCGGAAGCGACAGGTTCCTCGGGGACAGGTGCCTCCTCGGGCGCCGCGGTCTCTTCAGAAACAGCGGTCTCCTCAGGAGCCTGGGGCTCTTCGGAAACGGCGGCTTCTTCGGGAGAGGCGGTTTCCACAGACGCTGCGGCGGCTTCCTCGGGGACAAAAGTCTCTTCGGGAACGGCGGTGGGTTCTGCCGCGGTCTGCGCCGCGGCCTCCGGTTGAGTCTGGGTGTTTTCGTTGTTGATGATGTCCGTCATGGTTGTCAGTACCTCCTTTATCATATCGTCGGGCGTGGATGCGCCGGCGGTGAGACCGATACGCTCTGCCCCGGCAAGCATTCCGGCGCTCAGTTCCGCCGCCGTCTCCACCAGCACCGTACGGCAGTGCCTTGCGCACACATCGCGAAGCTTGGCCGTATTGGAGCTTTGACGCCCTCCGACAATCACCATAAGATCGCTTTCAGAAGAAAGCCGCGCGGCCTCTTCCTGTCGTTTTGCAGTCGCATCACATATTGTATCAAATGCGGAGAGATTTGTACAGTGGTTTTTTGCAAAATTTACGCATTCTTTCCATATTTCCGCGTTCAGGGTCGTCTGAGCGACCATCACCACCGGGGTTTGAGCGGAATCCCGCAGAATGTCCCGCGTCGCGAACAGTTCTCTCAGTTCATCTGCCGAGGAGAACACAAACGACGGCCCGGCGCAGTGGCCCCGGATACCGATCACCTCGGGATGAGCGGGATCTCCGGCGATGAGGGCAACCGCTCCGTTTCGAGTATGTTCGCGGACCAGCCGGTGAATTTTGGCGACAAAAGGGCAGGTGGCATCCACAACCCGAGCGCCCGTCTGCCGCGCTTCGTCGGCGATCTCCTTAGGAACACCGTGGGAGCGAAACACCAGAACGGCGCCGGGAGGCACCTCCGACGGCGAAGAGACGATGCGAACCCCGCGTGCCTCCAAACGGGAGACCACCTGGGGATTGTGAATAATCGGCCCGAGGGTACACACTTTCTCTCCCCGGTCGAGCAAATCCCGCACCAAAGCGACGGCCTTGTTCACGCCAAAACAAAAGCCGGCGGTTTTGGCCATAGTGATGTTTCTCATCCGTCCGCCCTCACCGGTTTGCCTGAATCAGCGACTGAATGGCTGCCATCAGAGCCCTCGACGCATAGCGCAGATCGGGCCGGTCGCCGTCCAGAAGGTGCAGCGATCCGGCGGAGATCGGCCGGCCGAACACGACCGTGGTGCGGTGAAACGGCCTCACCTTGCCGCTTTTGCTGAATACTGCGCAGGGGAGCACATCCGCCCCCGTTTGCGCGACAATCAACGCCGCCCCCGAACGGGCGCGCCCCAAAGTGCCGTCTTTAGAGCGGGTGCCCTCCGGGAAGATTCCCAAGGCGCGCCGATCCTCGACGATGTCCAAAGCCTTTTGCACCCCGCCGGATTCCGCTTTCCCCCTCTTAATCACGAACACGCCGAACAACTCTCGCAGAAACCAGGCGGCAAGGCGGTTGTGAAACACCTCTTCCTTAGCCATGAAAAAGATGGGGCGGCGAAACCCGATGAGCAAAAACACCGGGTCCATCATGGAGATGTGGTTACAGCACACCACCAGTTTTCCCCCTTCGGGCGGCACATTTTCCCGACCGATTAGTTTATAGGGAAACAGAAGATAAATCAGCGGGCGAAAGATCCACAACAGCGCTCGTCCGATTTTCAGTTTCATGTGAGTCTCTCCTCCACAATCCCGCGCAAAAGAGCCACCGACTGCTCCAAGGTGTTGCCGCTGGTGTCTACCAGCACGGCGTCCCCGGCCGCCCGCAGAGGGGCCGCCGCGCGCCGCTCGTCCCGCTCGTCGCGCTCGATCATCTCACTGAGCACACGGTCGAACGAGACATCCTCTCCCTTTTGCCGCAGTTCCTCATATCGCCGCTGCGCCCGGTCCCGCACACTCGCGGTCAGAAAAATCTTCACCTGCGCCTGCGGGAGAACCACCGTGCCGATATCCCTCCCGTCCATGATGACCGAGTGGGTTTTGGCAAAATCCCGCTGCAGGGAGAAAAGCGCCTCCCGCACTTTCGGCATTGCGGAGACCGCCGACGCCGCCATCGACACGGCGGGGGTGCGGATAAACGGAGTGACATCCGTATCCCCGACGATAACCCTCTGTTCGCCCTCTTCATACCGCAGAGAGACTGAGAGGGACGGCAGCAGAGCCTCCACCGCCGCTTCGTCCGACGGATCCTCCCCTCGGGACAGCACCGCGTATCCCACCGCGCGGTAGAGCGCGCCGGTATCCATATAGACCAAACCCAATTCTTTGCCGAGGAGACGGGCCATGGTGCTTTTCCCCGCGCCGCTCGGCCCGTCGATGGCCACCGCAACCGGCTTTCGCTTCTCACACATCGCGATAAACTCCTATCCGATCTTCTCTTTTGCCATGGCACGCCCGGCGGCGGCGCCGGTGGAAAAGGCGATCTGCAAATTAAATCCCCCGGTGTACGCGTCCACATCCAATACCTCGCCGGCAAAATAAAGGCCTTTCACCAATTTCGATGCCATGGTGCGCGGGTCGATCTCGCCGACCGAAACGCCTCCCGCCGTCACCACCGCCTCCCGCACCGGCCGAAAGCCCTCCGGGGTGAGAGTGAAATCCTTGAGGGTGGACAGCAGGCGCTTTCGCTGTACTCTGGTCATGGCGTGACACGGGCTTTCGCGGGAAATACCGCTTCTCGCGGCCGCCACCGGCACCATCGAGCGCGGAAGCAGTGTGCCGAGCATGGCGCCGGCCGAGCGGTTCGGATTCGCCGCGATCTCGCGCAGAAGCCGCTTATCGAGCCGCTCCATGGAGAGCGCCGGTTTGATATCGAGCGAGAGACGGTAGCGGCCGAGGGGCGTCTCTCGCATATGTGCGGACGCGGAGAGAACCAGCGGACCGGAAATCCCGAAATGGGTGAACAGCATCTCCCCCATCTCCGAGAAGATCTCCCTGCCCGTCTCGCCGTCCGTGACGCGCAAAACGATATTTTTCAGCGAGAGCCCCTGCATCAGGGCACAGTCCGGCTCCCGCACACAGACGGGGATGAGAGAGGGCCTCGGCGGGACGACCGTGTGCCCCGCCTGCTCCGCCAGACGATAGCCGTCGCCGGTCGAACCGGTTTTTGGATAGGAGACGCCGCCGGTACACACCGCCACGGCGTCCGCCGAATACCGCGTGCCGTCCCGCGCAAGCGCACCGACGACCCGCCCGCCCTCGATCAGCAGCGATCGCACACGGGCGGTGACCACCTGCGCCCCCGCCTCCTCGGCGAAGCGCACCAGCGCATGCGCCACATCCGCCGCTTTATCGGAAACCGGGAACACCCGCGCCCCCCGTTCCACCTTGGTGGGAACCCCGTACCGCTCCAGCAGCGAGCGCAGATCCTCCGGGGTGAACGCGGAGAAGGCGCTGTACAAAAACCGCCCGTTGCCCGGCACATGGGAGATGAGCCCCTGCACATCGGAGGCGTTGGTGCAGTTGCAGCGCCCCTTGCCGGTGATCATCAGCTTGCGGGCGGGGCGGTCGTTGCGCTCCAAGAGCACCACATCGGCGCCGCCTCTCGCGGCAAATCCCGCCGCGAGCAGCCCCGAGGCGCCCGCGCCCACGACCAGCACCCTCTTCAACGGGGAACCTCCTCGTCTTTTTCGTAGACACGGTAGGTATCCCACAACCCCTCCAGCTCACGGAGTTTATCGCGGTTGGTGTCGAGCGTTTTCACCGAGACCGCCACGATCAGAGCGTTGACGATACTCAGCGGCGCGACGAGCGAATCGACGATCGTCGCCATATCGCTGTGCGCGAGAAGGAGATAATCGGCGTACCGGGCGATCGGGGAATGTTCGCTGTCGGTGATCGCCACCACTTTGGCGCGGCGGGAGCGGGCAAAATGCACTGTTCTGGCCGCCTTGCTGGAATAACGGGGGAAACTGAGAGCGATGAGCACATCCCGATCGTTGATTTGAAACATCTCCTCCAGCACCTCGATTTGGCTGGAAGTGTACACCAGATGGATGTCATCGATCAGCAATTTTAAATAATAAGCGGCGAAATTGGCGAGTGATCGGCAGCTTCCGGCGCCGAAAATATACACTTTGCGCGCGCGGATGACCGCGTCCGCCGCCGCGTAGAAAGTCTCTCTGGGCAGATCGTCGAGTGTCTGGCGGATATTGGCCATATCCCACGCCATCACGGTATCGAGCACCTCGTCCTCCGCCATGCGCGCCCGGGTCACCTCGATGCGCTGGATGGAATCCAGCTTGCTGCGGATCATCCCCTGCATCGCTTTTTGCAGTTCGGGGTAACCGCTCATCCCGAGTTCCGCCGCAAAGCGCACCACCGTGGACTCGCTCACCCCCACCGTCTCGCCGAGCTTCTGCGCCGTCATAAACGCGGCCTTATCGTAATGCTCCAGAATATACCGGGCAATGCGGGTTTGGCCCTTGGAAAAGCCGTCCATGCGGGATACAATCGACGCGGTCAGGTTATCGCTCACGGGAAAGCCGCCCCCTTCCGTTTCCATTATACCAGAAAAACCGCCAAAAAGCAAGAGCCCTCTTTCGGGCGAGAAAAACTGGGTTTTTTTTATAAAAAGGCCTTGTCAAAGTCGGTT
>CAZGXK010000072.1:0-6089 GCA_964529775.1 uncultured Eubacteriales bacterium | reverse complement strand
GGTACTGGAACGATTACTATTTTGCCCAGATGATGATGAGCGACCGCACCATGCTCTCCACCAAGATCTCGGTCATCCGCCGCATGGTCGCCGGCAACACCCAGATCAAGAACGCCGCCAGCATGACCGGCAACAGCGATATGGCCGCCACCGTTGTGGTGTTTGCGGGCGCGCTGCTTTTCATTCTTCCGCCACTGTTATTGTACCTGTATTTGCAGAAATACTTTGTACAGAGTATTGAGCGGACAGGTATAGTGGGATAATATTGTAGGAGGCAAACGGTATGAAAACATTTAAAAGAGTGTTCGCCATCCTGATGAGCGCCGTTCTGCTCGTCGCGTTTTCGGCGGCAGGGCTGACGGTATCCGCGGCGGAGGACCCCACCGAATCGGTAGACGGCATCCGCTGGTTCCCGGCGAACATGGAGCGCAACAACGGCTTTGACGACATCTGGGAAGTGGAAACGGCCGACCAGAACGGCGGTGTCCCTTTCCAGCGGTTTAACGAGGCGGACAGCAACCCGGACGCTCTGGAGACGGAGCTCTCCACCGAGTACGACGAAAACGGCGCGCTGACCATCACCCGCACCGGCAAAAATCCCGATCAGGCGAACAACGATCTGTACTGGCCGCGGATTCGCACCATCGGCGTTGAGACCTCTCCCTCCATCGACCTCACCAAGGCGAACACCCTGTATTACGATTTCACCGCCACCGAAAACTGGAATATCGATTTGATGTTCATGGGCGGTATGGAGCTGAAGCTCGCCAAGGCCATCACCGAGGCGAACGGCGGCTCGGTGGAGAACACTGACGGCGACGGCCCTGCGGGCACCTATCAGGGCTCTATCAACCTGATCGATACCATGACGGCTATCGCGGATGCCACCGACCCGCACAGCACTGAGGCCTCTTCCATTCTGAACATGGCGTCAACAGCGATGGTGCCTCAGATTATCTTCTTCGTGGTCGGCAGTGTCGGCGCGAGCTGCACCATCAACAGCCTGTACATCGCCCCTGAGGGAACCGACGACCCGACAAGCGTTCCGCTGATGGATATGGGGCTTGTGTACGGCGACAGCGTTTATGAATCTGAGCCGGACGACGGCGGCGATGCCGGTGATGCCGGAGACAGCGGCGACAGCGATGACGGTGGCGCCGATACCGCGACCGAGCCCGGCGATAACTCCGGCTCCGCGACGACGACCACAAAAGCGCCGGCTTCCTCCGAGGGCGGTATGAGCACCTGGATGATCGTCGCCATTGTGGCGGCCGTTGTGGTTGTCGCGGTGATCATCATCTGCGTGGCTGTGGTGCAGAAGAAAAAGAAAAAGGGCACCGAGACGAAATAAATAAACGGTCATCCAAGTGAACCGTCATTTCCCCAATCGGCCCCGCGCGATGCGCCGGATTCCGGCGCATCGGCGGGGCGATGGGGCGCCTTAGACCGGAGCGCGGCCGCACACGGAACAAATCCTGCGGCCGCAGGCTCCTTTGTGATGAGGAGGCATCCTGTGATGAAAATGTTCAAGAGGATACTCGCCGCGGCGATGGCCGCCGCGCTGCTTGTGGCGTGCGGGGCGATGGGGCTCACGGCCTCGGCTGCGGAGGATCCCGCCGAATCGGTGGAAGGTATTCGCTGGTTCCCGGTGGATATGTCACGCAACGGCGGGTACGACGATATCTGGGAAGTCCAGATCTCGGACAATAACGAGTATCAGCGCTTCAATCAGCAGGAGATCGACGAGAACGCCCCGGCGCCTTGGATCGACTGCACTTTCGACGAGAACGGCGCGCTGACCATGAAGCGCTCCGGCGCGGACGGCCACGATGGCAATTACTGGCCCCGCATCCGTACCCTGGGAGTCGATGTGTCCCCGCAGCTCGATCTCAAGACCGCGAACACCCTGTATTACGATTTCACCGCCACCGAGAGCTGGTCGTTCGCACTCGGGTTCTCCGGCCTACAGCTCAATCTGGCCAAAGGCATTTGCGAGCAGGCGGGAACCACGCTGGAAAATTCCATCACGGACGGCGTGGGCGGCACTTATAAAGGCTCGCTCAATCTGAACGATTACATTGCCGAGATCGCGGCGGACAGCGCCGACCCGAACAGCGCGGACGCGTCGGCTATCTCGAATATGAACGTCACCTTTGTGCCGCAGATTCAAATTTATACGGTCGGAAGCCTGAACGCTTCTCTCACCATCAACAGCCTCTTTATCAGCTCGGAGGACGACACCGAGGGAGAAAAGTGTGATTTGATGACGCTGGGGCTCGTGTACGGCGACAGCGTTTATGAATCTGAGCCGGACGACGGCGGCGATGCCGGTGATGCCGGTGATGCCGGCGACAGCGGTGACGGCGGCGCCGACACCGCGACCGAGCCCGGTGATAACTCCGGCTCCGCGGCGACGACCACGAAAGCGCCGGCTTCCTCCGAGGGCGGCATGAACACATGGCTGATCGTGGGCATTGTGGCGGCTGTGGTGCTCGTTGCGGTGATCATCGTCTGTGTGGTCGTGGGGCAGAAGAAAAAGAAGAAGGGCAAATCGTAACCGCGCCGCTTACGGGCGGCAGGGTTTGCCGGTTTATTTGCGGATGATTTCCCCGCCGAAAAACGCCGTTTTTCGGCGGGACCATACGGCCGGACCTCCGCACGAGGACGGGACGGCCTGCCTGTTTTATGATTTTCCGCTGACTTGGAAAGGATTCGAGACCTATGCAGAATACACCCCAACAGGTTTCGCTGACCGTGCGGCAGAGCGAGAGCGGCTTTGACACAGTGGTGGTCGGCGGCGGTACCGCCGGTGTGATGGCTGCCATAGCCGCCGCGCAGAGCGGGAAAAAAGTGCTGATCGCCGAGCGCGCCTATGCTCTGGGGGGCAGCGCCACGCTGGCGCAGGTAACCCCGCTGATGACCCTGCGGGTGGACGGGGTGCACAATTCCTCCGTCAGCATCCGGCTGCAGGAAAAACTGGAAGAGCGCGGGTATACCTGGGGATGGGGCGCTTCGGGAATTAAGACCATGATTTCCCCCGTGATGCTTCGGCCGGTGCTGGAGGAGATGGCGCGCGATGCCGGGGTCAGGCTGCTCTACGGCGCCTCCTTTACGGGGGTGTGCCGGGAGAGGAGGACCATCACCGCCGTGCTGCTGCAGACCGTTTCCGGACTGATGCGGGTGGACACCCCGTTTGTCATCGACGCGACGGGGGACGCTCTGGTCGCCTACGAATCGGGTTGCGCGCTGGAGACCGGCAACCCGGAACACGGCGGAGACAATCAGGATATGTCGCTGCGCTTCGCGGTGGGCGGTGTCGATCTTGCCGCCCTGCGCTCGCAGGTCCGGGAGCTTTGCGGCTGGGTGCCCGACAACCCGGATAATCTCGAAATCGCCTCGGTTTGGGATACGGGGGAGAACGAGCTGACTCCTCTGTTCGCGCGGGCCGTGGAGGACGGAGTGCTGCGGTATGAGGACGGCGCCTATTTTCAGGCGTTCACGGCGAAATCCTACGGCGACGGGGTGATGTATTTCAACTGTCCCGAGGCGGTGCGACAGCACAGCGCAGTGGATCCGTTCACCGTGACGGACGCCGTGACCGAGTGCCGGGAGGCGGCTCTGCGCCTGTTCGCCTTCTGCAAACGGTATCTGCGCGGGTTCGAGCACAGCACAATTCTCTCTTTCTCGGAAATTCCCGGCGTGCGGGAGAGCCGACGCTTGTGCGGAGAGTATACTCTCACGCTGGAGGATTACAACGCCCGTCGCAAATTTGCCGACGGGGTGGCGCAGACGGCGTACCCGGTGGATATGCATCAGGCGAGCGGCCTGGAGCATCCGAAACCGATGGAGCGGGGAGAGTATTTTGAAGTGCCCTACCGCTGCATGGTGCCGAGAGAATACAATAATATGCTGGTGACGGGGCGGTGCGTATCGGCGACTTTCGCCGCGCAGTCGGCTATCCGCATCCAGCTGGTGTGCCGTGCGCTCGGGGAGGCTGCGGGCATTGGCGCGGCCATGGCTCTCGACGGAAATCTGCCCGCCGGGGACGTGGACGGCGCCGCGGTGCGCGCCGAGATGATCCGGCGCGGCGGGATTTTCCTGTGAACGGTATAGAGGTGGCTTTTCCGTTGGCCACTGCTATAGATGGATGAGACAGTTTCAACAGAGGGAGGATTTTTCTCATGAAGAAAACATTGTGGCGCGTGCTGATTTTGCTCATGGCCACGGCGATGACGCTTTTCTGCTTTGCCGGATGCGGCGGCAACGAAGAGGAACAAAAGGGCGACGAGGGCGAACCGACGGGTGCGGTGGAGCAAGGCACCGAGGAGGAACTCACCGCCGTGCGCGAAGGCCTGATCAAGGTGACCGAGACGGAGGATTTCGGCGAGATCACCAAGATGGAATTCTATGAGAACGGCGTGCGCACCACCAGCGACAAGTATGTGCAGGTGAAGGACAACAAGAAATTCTATTACAACGGCCAGGGTATCAAGCGCATGGTCAACTATACGGACGGCTATATCATCGATATGCCGGAAGATTGGAAGCCGGATTTTTCCCTGAGCAGCCTGCGCTGCCGCTTTGAAAACGACGACGTCACCCTGATCACCAGCAAGGAGACCGACGCGGTCAAGCGGTATTCCGCGAACGAGGAGGAAGGTCTCTCCCAGTTTGATGTGTATTGGAACACCCAGTAACAGTATCTTTTGAACGAATCCTGGCAAAAGGCGAACAGAGTCACCATGGTGGATGAGCAGAAGGAAGTCGATTTGGGCGACGAGTGGAAAGCCCGTGTGTTCCGCGTGAAGATGGAGGAGTGCCCGGAAGGCTTCAAATGCTATTACACCTATGTGGACTATTACAACGATCTCAACGACAGCATCCACATGATGTTCAAGGCGGTGGACGACCGCAGCTTTGAGGATGTGTATATGTCCTACAAGGGCATCTACGACAAGGGCGCCCCCGTGGAGACCGTCACCTACCCTTGCGAGGACAACCCGAACTGGAACGAGGAGACCAAGGCGTATTACGACGCGCTGAAAGAGCAGACCCACGTGGACTGGGGCGTGTTTGTGCCAAAGATCGAGCAAAACGGATGGACCATTTCCATCCCGCAGATGCAAAAGCAGCTGGAATATGATTTTGCGGTGATCTCGCAGTATGTGCACTTCAACAACGATTTCCCCTCCGATTTCGCGAAGAAGGTCAACGACGACGGACATATGCTGCAGATCAGCTACCAGTACACCACGAACAACAACACCGACCTCACCGAGTACAGCCCGCTTTTGGATATTGTGCGCGGCAAACAGGACGCGATTCTGGAGAAATTTGCCGAAGGGGTTGCCGGCTACGGACACCCGCTGTTCTTCCGCCTCAACAACGAGATGAACACCGACTGGACCAGCTATTGCGGCGTCGCCAATATGTGCGACCCGGAGCTGTTCGTGGATTCCTGGGTCCGCCTGTACGACATCTTTACCGAGAAGGGCGCGAACCAGTACGCGATGTGGATTTTCAACGGCACCGCAGGTTCCTTCCCTCCGATGAACTGGGCGAACTACCGCTGCTATATGCCGGACGCCAAATACATCGACCTTATCGGCCTGACGGCGTACAACGGCACATCTATGGCGGAACAGGAAGAGGGAGAAGGCACATGGCAGACCTTTAAGCAGTTGTACGATGATGTCTGCACCTCCCCCGACAAGAACTATTCCGGGCATTTCGCCGACTGGCCGTGGATCATCTCCGAGTTCGGCTGCGACGACGAGGGCGAGGCCAGAGCGACCTGGATTACCGAGATGTTTGACTGCTTCGCCGCGGGTGACTATCCGAACATCAAGGTGGCGATTTGGTTCAGCGCGAACGACTACGACGCCGAGACCGGCGAGGTCACCAACCACTACAATCTGGAAGGCGATACCGAGGCGCTCAAGGCGTTCAGGGATGGTCTGGCAGACACCCAGCCTGTCGAATAATTCACCGAATGACGCCCATCCCCCGCGGAATGGACCCGCGGGGGATGGGCGTTGATAGTGCGCCCGGCGGCGCACGTTTCTAACGGGTGAAAGTCCCAAATCCGC
>CAZGXK010000071.1:0-6637 GCA_964529775.1 uncultured Eubacteriales bacterium | reverse complement strand
CTGTGCTCTCGGGCGGATACGCTTCAGAATGGGTCCCGGGCTCACATAGCACTCGGAGACATACAGGTTGCGCCGATCCATATCGTGATTGTTCTCCGCGTTCGCGGCGGCGGACTTGAGCAGCTTTTCCACCGGCTCCGCTGCCGATTTCGCGGTATAATGTGCGATCGCCATCGCCTCGTCGAGCGGTTTGTGGCGGATGAGATCGAGCACGATTTTGACTTTGCGGGGCGAGATACGCACATAGGTTGCCTGCGCCCTTGCTTCCATATCGATCATCTCTCCTTTCCCACCGCTTACTTGGAACTCTTCGAGCCGGTGTGGCCGCGGAAGGTTCGGGTGGGGGCAAATTCGCCCAGCTTATGGCCGACCATATCCTCCGTGATATACACCGGCACATGTTTACGCCCGTCGTGCACCGCGA
Source organism: uncultured Eubacteriales bacterium (assembly GCA_964529775.1). Lineage (GTDB taxonomy): Bacteria > Bacillota > Clostridia > Oscillospirales > Acutalibacteraceae > RGIG1959. The sequence continues at coordinate 6,213 of CAZGXK010000071.1, read as the reverse complement.
TGGTGTGGCCGACAAAGTCCGGGAAGATCGTGGAGCTGCGGCTCCACGTCTTGAGAATGCGCTTCTCACCGGACGAGTTCATCTCCTGTATCCTCTTGAGCAGCACCGGCTGGACGAAAGCACCTTTCTTTACGCTTCTTCCCATAAATATCGCAACTCCTTTCGCTTACTTGCCGCCGCGGCGCTTGACGATGAACTTATCCGAGCGGTTGTGGGACTTGCGGGTTTTGTACCCCAGAGCCGGTTTGCCCCACGGGGTGACGGGCCCCGGGCGCCCGATGGGCGCCTTGCCCTCGCCGCCGCCGTGCGGGTGATCGCACGGGTTCATCACCGAGCCGCGCACAGCGGGGCGCCAGCCCATATGGCGGCGTCTGCCGGCCTTGCCCAGCTTGACGTTCTCGTAATCCACGTTGCCCACCTGGCCGACGGTGGCCATGCAGTTCAAGGGGATATTCCGCATCTCGCCGGAGGGCAGGCGCACCAGCGCCATGTTGTTCTCCTTGCCCATCAGCTGCGCCATCACGCCGGCGCTGCGCGCGAGCTGCGCACCCTTGCCGGGGTAAAGCTCCACGTTGTGAATGAAGGTGCCGGTGGGGATGTTCTGCAGCGGCAGGGCGTTGCCCGGCTTGATGTCCGCCGAGGGGCCCGATTCGATCTGGTCCCCGACCTTCAGCCCGAGCGGCGCGATCACATACCGCTTCTCGCCGTCCTCGTACTGCACCAGTGCGATGTTCGCCGAGCGGTTGGGGTCGTATTCCAGCGAGAGCACCGTCGCCTTCATGTCGAACTTGTTGCGCTTGAAATCGACGATGCGGTACTTGCGGCGGTTGCCCCCGCCGCGGTGGCGCACCGTGATGCGGCCATAACTGTTGCGCCCGGCCTTCTTCGATTTGGATGCCAAAAGACTCTTCTCCGGGCCCTTTTTGGAAAGACCGCTGTTGTCCAGCGTGGTCATGCCGCGGCGGCCCGGGGTGGTCGGCTTGTAACTGATCGTTGGCATTGCTTTTGTTCACTCTCCTGTTCGCAAGGTCTTTTGCGGGACGGGCCCCTCCCGTCCCATACACTGGCCTGTTGCCGGATTCTCGGGCGGGCGGCTCACGCCATGCCGTCGAAGAATTCGATGGTCTTGGAATCGGCGGTCAGCGTGACAATCGCCTTTTTCCAATCGGGGCGGTAACCTTCGTGGCGGCCCATGCGGCGCTTGGCGCCTTTCATGTGGATGGTGTTGACCTTCTCCACCTTCACCCCGAACACGGCTTCCACCGCCTCGGCGATCTGGATTTTGTTGGCGCCCATCGCCACCTTGAAAGTGTATTTCTTCTGGGGAATCATCCCCGTGGATTTTTCGGTGACCACGGGGGCCAGGATAATATCGCGAGGATCCATTATTGATATACCTCCTCGATTTTCTGCACGGCGTCCTTCGCCACAATCATCATATCGGAGTTCAGGATGTCGTAGACATTCAGGGCGTTCACCGGCGAAACCTTGACGCCGGGGATATTGCGCGCGGAGAGATAGACGTTCTCGTTTTTCTCCGCGGTCACCAGCAGCACTTTTCGGCCGGCCTGCAAGGCGTTGAGCAGCCCCACCACCGTCTTGGTTTTGATTTCCGGGACAGTCAGCTCATCGAGCACCCGTATCTCCTCGTCCGCGACCTTGGAAGAGAGAGCCGATTTCATCGCGAGACGGCGCACCTTTTTCGGGAGCGCGTAGCTGTAATCGCGGGGCTTGGGGCCGAGCGCGATGCCGCCGTGGGTCCACTGCGGAGCGCGGATGGAGCCCTGACGGGCGTGGCCGGTGCCCTTCTGGCGCCACGGCTTCCTGCCGCCGCCGCGCACCTCGGAACGGGTGCGGGTGGACTGGGTTCCCTGCCGCTGATTGGCAAGATAATTCACAACCGCGCTGTGCAGCACGCTCTCGTTCGGGGTGATCCCGAAAATATCATCGGAAAGCGCGATGGAGCCGGTCTGCTTGCCGGTCATATCGTAAGTTGAAACTTTCGGCATAGTGTGTCTCCTCCCTTCAGGCCTTCTTGACGGTATCGGAAAGCATCACAATGCCCCGGCGCGGACCGGGAACAGCGCCGCGCACGGCGATGAGATTGTTTTCCGCATCCACCTTGACGACATCGAGGTTCTGCACGGTCACCCGCTCGCACCCGAGATGCCCCGCCGCCTTGGTGCCCTTGAACACGCGGGACGGAGAGGAACACGCGCCGAGCGACCCGGCGTGACGGGCCACGGGGCCGGTGCCGTGCGACTCGCGCAGGCGGCGGAAGTTCCAGCGCTTGATGGCGCCGGCGTAGCCTTTGCCCTTGCTGGTCCCGACCACATCCACCCGGTCGCCCGGGCGGAAAGTGTCCGCCTTGATGATGTCGCCGATGTTCAGCGCGTCGCAGTCGTCAAAGCGAAACTCACGCAGCGTCTTCTTGGGCGCCACGTCCGCCTTGTCGAAATGCCCCTTCATGGGCTTGTTGACGTGTTTCGGGGAGACATCGCCGAAACCGATCTGCACGGCGGCGTAGCCGTCGTTTTCCACGGTCTTCTTCTGCACGACCACGCAGGGTCCCGCCTCGATGACCGTGACCGGCACCACGTTGCCCTTGTCGTCGAAGAGCTGGGTCATGCCGACCTTCTTGCCGATAATGCCTTTTTGCATACGTTTTATCCTCCTGTCGGTTATTGGTTGCCGTACACAACGGCAACGTGACCTCGCGCGGTGAAAATCCAAAAGCCGAGGCGCCGCCTCGCCGCCCGATACCGGGGCGCGGCCCCCTCCGTTTGCCCAGCGGGTGTTGCGCGGCACGCCGCGCCCTGCCCGGCCCTCTGTGCGGGAAAATCCGGCAAACGGAAAGAACGCCCTTTCGGCGGCGGGCGAGTGCCCGTCACAGCTTTATCTCGATCTCCACACCGGCGGGGAGTTCAAGGCCCATTAAGGCCTCGACGGTCTTGTTGGACGGGCGAAGGATGTCGATCAAACGCTTGTGGGTGCGCGTCTCAAACTGCTCGCGGGAATCCTTGTACTTGTGCACCGCGCGCAAAATGGTGACGACTTCCTTCTCGGTGGGCAGCGGCACGGGCCCGGACACGCGCGCGCCGGTGCGGCGCGCCGTCTCCACGATTTTCTCGGCCGCCTGATCCACCAGACGGTGGTCATAGCCCTTGATGCGGATACGGATTTTTTCTTTGACTGCCATAATGAAAAACGCCTCCTTAAACATTTCGGTGGGCGGGCGACGCCGATGACGTCGATTTCGGCACACCCTGCCGGGTGTTTCTTCACCGTCTCGGAAAAAACCGGAAACCTTTGGCGGGGTGCGCCGCAGCGCCCCCCTTTTATGTTCCGGCGCCATCGAACGTCCTGCTGTCTCACGAAGCCCCGCTCCCCGAAAACCGGGCGCTTTGGCGTGCTCTCGGGCCTCCCCGATTCGTGAAAAATGCAGTGTTTTTGTGTTCGCCCGGTTTGAAATCGGACATACTCCACGGAAAAACCGACCGCGCCGCCGGCACGGCCGCAACCTCCCGCTTCAACGCATATCGTGCAGTCCTGCGCGCCGGGAAAGGCGCCGCAACGCCCCTCCGACAAACGCGCCTTTATATTTTACACCCCCCGCCAGAGAAATGCAAGCCTTTTTTCCAAAAACAAAAAAGACCGAGTCATACATGGACGGTATACATTTGGGAAAATGAAGAATCTTTCTCAGTGTTTCTTCCACATTGGCCTTGGGGAGAGGCAAAAGAGCGCGAAAAAAAGTCTGAGAAAGAAATTTCCCAGACTCAATTTCCAAAAGCTAAAGGGACTTTGAGGAAGGAGAGCGGAATTTCAGGGGTATTCTCACAACCGTTTTTTAGGGCAACCCCGTGTCATAAGCGTTTGAGAGAGATCTCCTCGGATGGGGTGCATCGGACAATGTATGCGCTCATGGAATCCGTGCACCGCTTCGCTTATGATAGGGAAGCCGTCTGATGAATGCCGTTCAGAGGAACGATCAGCCGAATTCGTTGTAATGCTTGCACACCAGATTGGTGGCTTTAAAAAGTTTGTGCAGATACACAAACGGACCTATGATGATGAGCGCGCCTAAAACGTTCCAGAGCCAGAATGCGGAGGCGCCGAAAGAATAGTCGATGCCCCTTCTTTTCAGTTCAGCACCAATTCTGGCGGAAATTTTATGGTACCACACGAAGTAGCCTATACCAAGTGTCAGCGGACCTACCAGGAAAAGGAGCATGCAAAAATGCATGGTTTTCTTTCCATCATAACGGCTGGCAACGATATTGATGCTGTTGGAAACAGAGGACATGACCACAATACCGTAAATGCCGCATGTGATGAGGGAAAGCAAAATATACTTGAGCAAACCTTTATTGGTATTCAGCTGACCTACCGGAGCGGAGGAAGGAGAATAATCGTTGGCACGGACAGGCTGTTGAGGTGTCAGCGTCTCTGCCTCCAGAGGCTCACCGCATTTTTCGCAAAATTTCGCCCCATCCGGGTTCTGCTCCCCACACTTTTTACAATACATACCGTTTTACCCTCCTAAAGATAAGTCTTTATCTTTGTCTTTGTCTGAACCGGTCGGGGCCTTAGGCCGTATTTCATCAACAGAGGGATTTTCCGTCCCATTTCCGAGAGCATTCCGACGGCAATTTGGAAAAGGACCATTCCATCGCCTCAAAAATCACTGCACACGTCCGCTGATCATGTCGCTGTCCTCTATAACGATTATACAGGATTAAGAGCAGGATGTCAAATTTTTTCATCCTTGCCTTAATCACGATGGCGGTTCGGCAATCACTTTCCCAGAACGACCTTGCAGCTTTTCTTGTAGCACCCAAATTATCACAATTCACTCACAGTGAATAATCAAGAATTTTGTAAGAAATTTCGAAAAATGATGGAGAAACAGATTGGCTGCGCCGGACATATCGAGACCGAGGCTGGTATAAGGCGCATTCGCCTGCGCTTTGACATCCGAATCGATACGAAGACCATGAAACGATAAGCAAAACGATGCTCAGTCTGCAAGCAACCACTCAATGAGGTTTTCCGACCGGATTCCTTCGTATGAGTTATCCAACCCCGGCTCAAGCGATAACACGATCTTTTCATAATTGTCGCGTATTTTTTGCAAAGGAGCTAGCTCACGATTTCTTACTTGCTCGCTTATCATAGATTCCGTCACTTGAATATATTTTTTTTCATTTGGGGTAGTTGCAATAAAGTCAACTTCCATATGATCAATCTTACCGATAGCGACATCGTATCCTCTGCGAATCAGTTCAAAATAGACGATATTCTCGATGGCATGACCGCTGTCACGATTTCGGAAGCCCAGCAGATAATTCCTGAGCGCTATGTCCACAATATAATACTTGACAATATAATACTTGCCGAGCGTGCGGAGATACTCTTTCCCTTTGATATCGAACCGCTTGATTTCATAAAAGAAGTAGCTTTCAAGCAATGCGTTGACATATGCCCCAACGGTATGTGCGCTCGGCGCACTTTTCCGTTTACCGTCCTCAAGAAGACCTTCATTCACTAAGGTATTGCCTATAGATGCAATAGAAACATTCGAACCGATATTGTCCGCAAGAAACATGATGATTTTACGAAGCAGGATAGGATCGGTAATCTGCTTCTGTCCCCGACGCTTTTCCCGTTCCAAAATATCACGCACGACAACGGTAGAGTAGATACCGTCCAGTAGAGAAAGCGCTTTTTCCTGGTCGAGCCCGACATCGGCAATGCCGGGCATTCCGCCAAAGCGCATATAGGCTTCAAAGGCCTCTCGCAATTCATAGCGGTCGCCGTTTTTATCCAACACCTGTTTATGAATTCCGCCAAGAGCGCTCTTCGTTTCTTTCACCTCAAAATCATGAAAATAAAGAAACTCGCTGAAAGAGAGCGGCAGCAATTTAATCTCCACGCATCTGCCGGAAAGATAGGTGGAATATTCGGAGGAAAGCAGATACGCATTGGAACCGGTGACATAAATATCGCAGTCCAAATCCACGCGTAACGCGTTTATCGCGTCCTCCCAAGCGTCGATCCTCTGAACCTCATCAAAGAATAAAGGGAGCCTCTAATTAATAGGCTTCAGCCATATTTTTGCAGTACAATTTTTTTTGTGGGAAATGATTGCGTGAACTGCCCTCGCGCGACAAATTCCGCGGCTCCCGTGGGAAATTTCGGGTCAATTTCCGG
>CAZGXK010000070.1:0-7022 GCA_964529775.1 uncultured Eubacteriales bacterium | reverse complement strand
CCTGTATCGATCTCAAAAGTTTTTATGCCTCTGTGGAGTGCGTGGAGCGCGGGCTCGACCCTCTCAACACCAATCTTGTGGTGGCGGACGAAACCCGTACGGACAAGACGATTTGCCTTGCCGTTTCCCCCGCACTCAAAAGCTTCGGAGTGCCGGGCAGACCGCGTCTCTTTGAGGTGAAGCGTCAGGTGGAGCAGATCAACCGCCAACGCCTTCTCGAGGCACCGGGTCACACTTTTCGCGGACAGTCCGATTCTCTGAAACAGCTGAGCGAGGATACATCCCTTGCCCTCACCTTTTTGGTGGCTCCTCCCCGCATGGCGCGCTATATGGACGTCAGCGCCGAAATTGTGCAAATCTATCTCCAGTTTGTCTCGATAGAGCATTTGGTGGTGTATTCCGTCGACGAGGTCTTTATCGATATCACCGATTATCTGGCGCGCGAGGCGATATCCCCGCACGATTTTGTGATGCGGATGATGCGGGAGGTGATCGCCCGGACGGGCATCACCGCCACCGCCGGAATAGGAACCAATCTGTACCTCGCCAAAATCGCCATGGATATCACCGCGAAGCATATGCCAGCCGATTCGGACGGCGTCCGTATTGCACAGCTGGATGAGCAGAGCTACCGCGAGACGCTCTGGTCTCACCGTCCTCTGACGGATTTTTGGCGGGTGGGTCGCGGCACCGCGAAAAAGCTGGAGCAAAACGGTCTGTTCACGATGGGGGATGTCGCGCTCTGCTCGGTCGGGCCGGAAGGGGCCTATCACAGCGAGCCGCTGCTGTATTCTCTTTTCGGGGTGAACGCGGAGCTGCTGATCGACCATGCGTGGGGGTACGAGCCATGCACCATCGCCGACATCAAGGCGTACCGCCCCGCCACGAAGAGCCTGAGTTCCGGTCAGGTGCTGAGCGAACCCTATCCCTACGAGAAGGCGATGCTCGTGGTCCGGGAGATGGCAAGATCGCTCAGCGAAGAGCTGCTCGTCAAGCGTCTTCTCACCGATCAATTGGTGCTCACCGTGGGGTATGACGCCAAAAATCTCACCGACCCCGCGCGGCGTTCGCGGTATGGCGGACCGGTTGCCACCGACCGTTACGGCCGGCCGATTCCCGTTCATGCGCACGGCACCGAAAATCTTTCACGCCCCACCTCATCCGCCGAAGACCTTATTCACGGTGCCGCGGCGATCTTTGAGAGAACGGTCGATCCTTCTTTATGGGTGCGTCGGATCACTCTCGCCGCTTGCCGGCTGACCGGCGAGGACGAGGAGCGGAATGGTCCCGTGGAACAGATGTCTCTCTTCGAGGAGCCCGACGCGTCTTCGCGGCGCGCTCAAGAGGAGAAAAAACGGGAAAAAGAGCGGTGTGTGCAGCAGACGGTGCTGGCTATCAAACGCCGTTTCGGAAAAAACGCCGTTGTGCAGGGCAATGATTTGGAGGAAGGCGCTACCGCGATGCGCCGCAACGCTCAAATCGGAGGGCACAAGGCATAGTGAAAGTGAGGTCGGAGATGATGAACAGGTCAAGGCTCTTCCGTCTTTTACCGCTGGTCATGGTAGCGCTTCTGCTGACGACGGCGTGTACCGGCCGCACGGAGCCGGAGGAGGGCGCGATATCCGGATGGCCGGAAAATGAGTTCACGGAAAAAATTGTCCCTCCTCTCTCTGGGGAAGTCGCCTATACTTATGATTTGTCCGAGACCATGCAGTACGGGGTGGCGGTCAGCGGGCTCACCGGGGAGCAGATCGAGGCGTACGAGAATACCTTGCGGGAGGCGGGATTCACGGCATCCGATCAGCCGGAAGACGCGGAGAACACTCTGGTCAAGGACGGCACCAAAGTGGCGCTCTCCTCATCGGACGGTGTGCTGCTGATCATGATTCAGCTCAACGCGACGGCATGAGAAGGGGTGTCCGGTATGGCGCTTGACGAGCGGTATCGTTCGATTCTGCATCTTCCTCACCCGGAGCCGGTTTCCCGACCCCGTATGTCGCGCGCGGACAGGGCGGCACAGTTTGCTTCGTTTGCCGCGCTGAACGGCTATGAGGAAGTGCTGGAGGAGAGCGCGCGTCAGACGGAAGCGCGCGCGGAACTCGATGAGGAAACCGCACAGCGGCTCAATGCCGCGTTTTATCGCCTTCGTCAGTGTCCGCAGGACGAGGTGAGAGCGACTTATTTCCTTCCGGATGCCCGCAAGGCGGGAGGGCGTTATGCTTCCGTTACCGGGAGAGTGCACCGTGTCGATGAGGTCGAACGCAGACTGATTTTTGCAAGCGGAGAGGAAATCCCGCTCGATGATGTGGTGTCTTTGGAATTTCCGGGCGATACATCCCCGAACGGGTGAGGGGGCGATGGATTTTCTATGCCTCGGCGGTTTTCGTATGTCATTCCACCGGATGCCAACGGGCAGACGGTGCAGACTTTTTTGCGAGGCGGTGTGAAGATGAGCCAGCGGACGGTCGTCCGCCTCAAGCGGGCGGAGAACGGATTGATGCTGGACGGCGTTCCAGTGCGCACCGTCGACAGACTCGCGGCGGGGCAAACCCTCACCGTCAATCTCCCGGAGGATACGGTGACCGTTGAGGGCATTCCGCTTCCCCTTGATATCGTGTTTGAGGACGATGCCTTGCTTGCGGTGGACAAACCGCCCTATCTTGCGGTTCACCCCTCTGCGGGAAAGCCCGACCCCACTCTCGCAAATGCGGTGGTCGCCTATTTTGAGCGGCAGGGTGAGCCGCACCTTTTTCGTCCGCTCTCCCGTCTGGACCGCAATACCAGCGGCCTGCTCCTTTGTGCCAAAGATGCCCATACCGCGCATCTTTTGACGGGAAAGGTGAGCAAAGATTATCTCGCCATAGTGACCGGAGTTCTCTCGGGGGAAGGGGTCGTCGACCGGCCCATTCGCGTCAAGGAGGGCTGCTGCATTACAAGGGAAGTGGGACCCGGCGGCAAGGAGAGCGTGACAAAGTACCGCTCGCTTTGGACAAACGGGGACATGAGCCTGGTGGAGCTTCGCCTCTTGACGGGTCGCACCCATCAAATTCGCGTGCACATGGCGTGGCTCGGTCATCCCTTGCTGGGAGATACCATGTACGGGACCGACCAGTCCTTGCCCCGTCAGGCACTGCACTGTCACCGGCTCGTGCTGGAACACCCAGAGACACACCGTCCACTGACGCTCGAATCGCCTCTCCCGTCCGATATGAGGGAAGCGCTGCTCGCCCGCGGATATCCGCCGGAAGGGGGCGTCTTGTGATGCCGTCGCTGATCACCCACCATCTTATTGCCAGGAAGGTTCTCCGAACCGATGCGGCACAGTATATCGAGCGCCCGGATGCGTTTCTTATTGGGGCTCTGGGGCCGGACATTCTCTTTTTTCACCGCGTCTTTCCGTGGCAGATCGGAAAGCCGATGCACCGGGCGGGAGTTGCCCTTCACACTATGTCCACCGGCCGTCTGCTGGAGCTTTGCCGCGCGCTGGTGGCAACGACATATCCCCGCGATGTGGCGCACAGTGTCGTGCTGGGTATACTCTGCCACTATGCGGGCGACCGCACCTTGCACCCGTATGTGCGTTGTGTGCAGCGGCGGCTGCAAGCGGAGGAGCCCGATTACGCGAAAGCGGGCAATCTTTACCATCACCGGATTGAGAGTATGCTGGACGGCATCCTGCTTGCGAAGGAAACGGGCCGGAGGGTGCGGGCGTTTCCGCTCACAACTTGTCTTCCCGGGCGCTGCCCGGACCGTGACCGTGCGATCGGAAACTTTTATCAGCGTCTGATTCCTCTCACCGTCGGCATACGCACCGAAGGTGTCCCATTCGATAAGCTGGTGGATGATTTGCGCACGGCTCTTATCCTTCTGGACGACCGCAGCGGAATGAAGCGCGCTGTCGCCTGCCGGGCGGAGAAAATCCTGCACACCGGAGCGCTGCTCTCTCCGCTGCTGCGCACGGTCCCCGACGGACCGGATTACGCCAATTTTCGCCATAATGCATGGAATGACGCTGATGGTGCCGTCCGGCATGACGACGCGCTCGCGCTCTTCCGGCAGGCGGTGAGCCTCTCGGTTTCTCTCATCGAGGGATATGAGCGCGGTGTCGGTGGGAAGGAGCTTGCCTGCGGCATCAATTTTGCGGGAGAACGCCGGGAATAGGAAAAAATCACGGTGCGGCCGCCGTCAACAAGGGGATTCCTCATCCTCTTTTGACGGCGGTTTTTGGGTTTTGCACAGCATTTCTCACTCTTATTCGTGCAAACAACCCAGTATTTCTCAGAATACATTGGTTGGCTTATAAGAAATTAGACAAAAAGACTTGCTTTTCTCTTAAGATGATGGTACAATAAAGAAAAGGGCACAGTTTTATCGCAGGACATGAAAATCCGTCGTGGGAAGTGATGAGATGAGCGGTCTGGCACAGAGCGGGGATTTCGCGCCGTATCGTTACCGCGGGATCGACTGCCGGGCGTATCTGGAAATGGGATGTCATCCGCAGGGAGAGAATGCGCACCGCTTTAAGGTGTGGGCGCCCCATGCCCGTGAGGTCTCGGTCGTCGGGGATTTTAACGGCTGGAATCCCGGGTCAAATCCCATGTCGCGTCTTCCCGACGGGACATGGGAGGCCACGGTGGGCGGCCTCAAAGAATACGACATTTACAAATATTGGCTGCGTACCGAAGACGGCAGAGAACTGATGAAGGCCGACCCATACGGATTTCATACCGAGACGCGGCCGGGGACGGCGTCGAAGATTTTCCATCTGGGGAATTACACATGGGGAGACGGCGGGTATCTTTCCGAGAAGGCCCGGCGCACCTCGCTGGATTTTCCGATGAATATCTACGAGGTCCATTTCGGGTCGTGGCGCAGATACGCGGACGGCAGCCCGTTCAGTTACCGAAAAGTGGCGGAAGAACTGATTCCCTATGTTTTGGAGATGGGGTATACCCATATCGAGCTTCTGCCGATCATGGAATACCCCTATGACGGTTCCTGGGGGTACCAGATCACCGGGTATTACGCCCCCACTTCGCGGTACGGAGTGCCCTCCGATTTTATGTCTTTCGTCGACCGCTGCCATCAGGCGGGGATCGGGGTGATTCTCGACTGGGTTCCCGCGCACTTTCCCCGCGACGCGAGCGGGCTTTTCCGCTTCGACGGGGGGCCGTGCTATGAATACGCCGACCCGCGGAAAGGGGAACACAAGGAATGGGGCACCTGTGTTTTCGATTACGGCCGCAGGGAAGTGCGCAGTTTTTTGATTTCTAACGCCATGTTCTGGTTGGAACAGTACCATGTGGACGGGTTGCGTGTCGATGCGGTGGCCTCTATGCTCTACCTCGACTACAATCGCCGTGACGGGGAATGGGTTCCCAATGTCCGCGGAGGCAAGGAAAATTTAGAGGCCGTGGAGTTCTTGCAGATTCTCAACGAGGCGATTTTTGCCGAGCACCCGCAGGCGATGATGATCGCGGAGGAATCCACGGCGTGGCCTCTGGTGTCCCGACCCACGTCCGACGGGGGCCTCGGGTTCAATTTCAAGTGGAATATGGGCTGGATGAACGATATGCTGCGGTATATGTCGCTCGACCCGCTCTTCCGCAAGGGAAACCACGACGCTCTCACCTTCTCCTTTTTCTACGCCTTTTCCGAGAATTTTGTGCTCCCCATCTCCCACGACGAGGTGGTGCACGGCAAAGGGTCTCTCATCAACAAGATGCCCGGCGACTATCAGGACAAGTTCGCCGAAGTACGAACTTTCCTCGGGTACATGATGGCCCATCCCGGGAAGAAACTGCTCTTCATGGGCAGTGAATTTGCCCAGTTCAAAGAGTGGGATTTCGAGGGCGAGCTCGACTGGATGCTGTTGCAGTACGAATCGCACCGCCAGTTTCATGCGTTTACCAAAGCACTCAATCATTTTTATCTCGATCACCCCGCAATGTGGGAAGACGATTTCTCCTGGGAAGGATTTTCCTGGATTTCCCACGACGACTACACCCAGAGCATTATCGTGTTCCGCCGTATGGACCGCAGCGGGAAAGATGTGATTGTCGTCTGCAATTTTACCCCCGTGAAGCGGGAGCATTACCGTATCGGAGCTCCGGCATACGGTACCTACCGCGAGATCTTCACCACCGACGACGCCGCATTCGGGGGAACAGGGGTGAGCAACGGTCTGGTGGACACCGAGCTGCAGCCGATGCACGGCTTTGAGCAATCCATGGAGCTCACGGTGCCCCCGCTATCCGTCGTCTATTTTGTGCTGGACAAGGCCAAAAAACTGCCGGTGCCCCGCAGGAAAAAAGCGCCGCTCCCCCAAAACGCCAAAAAGCGGAAGGCCGGCTGATCCATTGTTCGGAAAAAGTCCGCGTCTTGAGATTCGTGATGAAAGCCTAAAGGGAGGTAATCGCCATGTTTCGTAAGCAGGAATGTGTCGCCATGCTGCTCGCCGGGGGGCAGGGCAGCCGTCTGTACGCGCTGACCCGCAATATCGCCAAGCCCGCCGTACCCTATGGCGGGAAATACCGCATCATTGATTTCCCGCTTTCCAACTGCACCAATTCCGGCATCCAAACGGTCGGCGTACTCACCCAGTATCAGCCTCTGGAACTCAACGATTATATCGGTTCCGGAGCGCCGTGGGATCTCGACCGAGCGGACGCGGGAGTGCATGTGCTTCCCCCGTATCAGCGCCACAAAGGCGCGGACTGGTACAAAGGCACCGCCAACGCCATCTACCAGAACATCCCCTTTATCGAGCGGTACGACCCGGAATATGTTCTGGTGCTCTCCGGGGACCATATCTACAAAATGGATTATTCCAAAATGATCGAGGCGCACCGCAAAAACGAGGCGGACTGTACGATCGCGGTGATCGAGGTGGGGATGGAAGAGGCCAGCCGGTTTGGTATTTTGAACACCAACCCGGACGGTTCCATCTACGAATTCGATGAAAAACCCAAGGTGCCCAAGAGCAATCTCGCTTCTATGGGTATCTACGTTTTCAACTGGAA
>CAZGXK010000069.1:0-7066 GCA_964529775.1 uncultured Eubacteriales bacterium | reverse complement strand
CATATAGGTGCCTGCCTCAATTTGATCGGGGATCACCGAATAGCTGGTGCCGTGCAGATAATCCACGCCGCGTATTTTTATCACGTCGGTGCCGGCACCGCGCACATCCGCGCCCATCGAGTTTAAGAAGTTGGCCAGATCTACAATATGCGGTTCTTTGGCGGCGTTTTCTATCACCGTAAGCCCTCGTGCCTTGGCGGCGGTGAGTATGATGTTTACGGTGGCGCCCACAGATACCTGATCGAGATACACCGAGTTGCCGGTCAGGCGGTCGGCGTGAACTTCAATCATGCCGTTTTCCAGTACGTCCGGCACCGTGGCGCCGAGCGCACGGAACCCCTTGAGGTGCAAATCGATTGGGCGGACACCGAAATTACAGCCGCCCGGCATGGAAGCGCGCGCCACACCGAAACGACCGAGCAGCGCGCCCAGATAATAATAGGACGCGCGCATACGCTGAGAAAGATCGTGAGGGACAACATGCGTGGAAAGGTGAGAGGTGTCGATCTGGGCGGTGTGGGTATCCAGCCAACGAATGTCCGCGCCGAGGGAGGATAAAATATCAAAAGAAGTGGTCACATCGGCCACATTCGGGATGTTGTCAATACAGCAAACCTCGTCGGTCAGCACGGTAGCGGCTAAAATCGGGAGTACCGCGTTTTTCGCGCCGCTGATATCCACCGTGCCGATCAAAGGAATGCCGCCTCGGATTCGGTACATATCCAAAAACGGTCATCCTTCCTTTTCGATTATCGGTCACAAGTATAGCATACTCCTCCGGTCAATGCAAGGGATTTTACGAGAAAACGAAAAATTTCGGTCAGCGGCCATAACCTGTTTTCTCCACAGGAAGCCGAACCGCCTGTCCCACATCAAAAAAGGGAAAGGATGTTCCGCCCCTCCCTTTTTTCAGGTGATTTTTCCGTTCAGAGATAGCGCACTGCCGTGCCGCTTGCAACAATCTCCGCCGCCCCCTGCATGATCGCGGAGCTTGAAAAACGGACATTGATCACGGCATCGGCTCCCATCGCCTGAGCCTGTGCGACCATGCGGTGCATCGCCTCGTTTCGGGCCTCCACGAGCATTTCGGTGTAGCTTTTGACCTCGCCGCCCACCAGATTTTTCAGCCCCGCGCCGATATCGTGCCCCACATCGCGCGACTGTACCGTGCTTCCGGTGACAAGCCCAAGGGTTTCCAGTTCTTTGCCGGTGATAAAATCCGTGTTGACCATCATCATAACGGTTTCTTCTCCCTTCCGCTCAAGAGCACAAAGCCCATTTTTTTCTTCACTTTATTCAGTGTTCGCTGCGCTATGGCGGAGGCCTTTTCCGCGCCCTCCGCCATGAGAGTGTCCAGCTGGCTTTTGTCGTTCAGATAATCGTGCAGACGCGATTGAATGGGGGTGAGCATATCGGCGACCGCTTCTCCCACGGCGGTCTTAAATTCACCGTAGCCGATGCCCTCAAATTCCCGCTCAATATCGGCGAGAGGCTTGCCGGTGACGGCGGAGTAGATCTCCATCAGGTTGTTGACGCCGTCTTTCCCGGGGGCATAGCGCACACAGGCTTCGCTGTCGGTGACGGCACGGCGGAATTTGCGCATCACAGTGTCTTTGTCGTCCATGAGGGAGACATAGGCGTTCGCGTTTTCGTCCGATTTCGACATCTTCTTCGCGGGATCCTGCAGTGAGCGCACTCGCGCCCCAATTTTGGGGATATAGGGCTGCGGGAGCGTGAACGTCTCCCCGTAACGGCTGTTAAACCGCTGCGCGATATTTCGTGTGATCTCCACATGCTGACGCTGGTCATCGCCAACCGGCACGAAGTCGGTTCGATACAGTAAAATATCCGCCGCCATCAGCACAGGGTAAGAGAACAGGCCCGCGTTGATGTTGTCCGCGTGGCGCTGGGATTTATCCTTAAACTGGGTCATGCGGGAGAGTTCCCCGAACTGTGTGCTGCAGGAGAGCAGCCAGGCGAGTTCGGCGTGTTCGGGGACGTGCGACTGCACGAAAACCACCTGTTGTGCGGGGTCGATGCCGATGGCGAGGTACAGCGCAAAAGTCTCGCGAATCTGGGCGCGCAATTTAGGCGGATCCTGGCGCACGGTCACCGCATGCAGATCCGCCACCGCAAAAACGCAGTCGAATTGCCGCTGCATCGCTATCCAGTGGCGCATCGCCCCAAGATAGTTGCCGATGGTCGGGGAGGCAGTAGGTTGAATGAAACTGAGCGCCCGCTGCCTGCGGACGGGCTGGTCGGACATAGAGAGGTACCTCCTTGAAGAATGCTGCGGTGAGAGCGCCCGCCGCTCATCGGGCGAGGGAACGGCAGAGTTCTCCGAGGCGCCGGATTCCCTCCCGCATGGTCTCGTCCGTCGGGGTGGAATAGTTGATTCGAAAGCTATGCAGCGCTTCGCCGTCCACCGCAAACGCCGAGCCGGGCACCACGGCTACCTTGTAGTCGCGCAAGGCTCTCTCGCAAAAATCCGCTTCGTCCGTCTCCCGCGGCAGACGGCAGAGGATAAACAACCCTCCCTCTACCGCGTTGTAGCGGATGCCGAACGGGACCAGATGCGTATCCAGCAGGGACATCATCAGTTCCGCCTTGTGGCGGTAGATGCCGCGCAGGCGTTCGAGGTGCGCGTCAAAATCGCAGGTGGTGATAAATGCATCACAGACCATTTGCGCCCACAGATTGGTATGCACATCCTCCCCCTGCTTGGCGACGGTCATTTTCGCGATCACTTCCGAAGGCGCCAGAGCGTAGCCGACCCGAAGCCCGGGAGAGAGTACTTTGGAAAAACTTCCCGCGTAAATGACGATACCCTCGGTGTCGAGCGATTTGAGAGAAGGCACGTCCCGCCCGGCAAAGCGCAAGTCTCCGTATGGGTTGTCCTCCACAATCATCACACCGAACCGGAGGGCGAGGGCATAGAGCTTCTCGCGCTTTTTCGCGCTCATTGTGACGCCGGAGGGGTTTTGAAAATTGGGAATCGTGTACACCATCCGGGCGTTGGGATGGGCTTGCAGAGCCTGTTCCAGGGCCGCCATATCCATCCCGTCGGGCTCAACCGGAACTCCGCAAAGATTCAGGTTCAGGGCGCGGAACCCGTTGAGAGAACCGATAAAACTGGGACTTTCGCAGATCACCGTGTCGCCGGCGTCGCACAAAACCTTCGCGGCGAGTTCCATCACCTGCTGTGCACCGGAAGTGATGATCAGATCGTCGCTTTTGTGGCCCATCGCATATTTTGCACGGAGCAGGGTTTTCAGGTGATTCCGCAGCGGGGAATATCCTTCCGTGGCGCCGTATTGCAGCGCGTCGACCGGGCGGCTTCGCAAAATGCGGTCGGAGATCTCGGCGATCTCCTGCGCGGGGAACGCTTCCGGAGCGGGATTTCCGGCAGAGAGCGCCGCCACCCCGGGCACACTCGCGTATTTCAGGATTTCCCGAATGGCGGACGGCTGCAACTCCCGCAATCCCGCGGAGAAACGGTAGGACATCGGCATACCACCCTGTCACGGAGAAACTTCAAAAGACAACGTCATTGTACCATTTCACATTGACTTTTTCAAGAGAAAATTATACAATCAAAGGGTGGAGGAGGAATGTCCCGATGACGACATGGCAGCAGATGGCGGATATTTTGTTTCCCGATGTCACCCAAAGTGTCGAACAGTTGGAGGTGCTTTACCCAAAGCGGGATCTGCCCGAGGGGGCGCAGGTGACACGAATCGCCCCAAGTCCCACGGGGTTTTTGCATTTGGGAGTCTTTTTCACCGCTCTGGTCAACCGCCTGGTCGCCTCGCAGAGCGGAGGGGTGTTCTATTTCCGCCTGGAGGACACCGATCACAAGCGTGAGGTGGAAGGGGGAGCCGACGATATTCTGTCGGGTCTTGCTGCCTTCGGACTTTCGATGGACGAGGGGCTTGTCGGACCTCAAATGGAACAGGGAAAATACGGCCCGTATCGCCAGTCGCAGCGGGCGGGAATTTACCGTGTGTATGCGAAAGCACTGGTGGCCAAAGGACTCGCCTATCCTTGCTTTTGCACCGAGGAGCAGCGCGCGATCTCCCGGGCGAGGCAGGTGGCGCAAAAGCGGCGCACCGGCTATTACGGCGAATTTGCGGTCTGCCGGTCGCTCACCCCGGATGAGGCGCTCGCACACCTGAAAAACGGCGAGCCGTATGTGCTGCGGCTGCGTTCCACGGGCTCGGAGACGCGAAGAATCGCTTTTACCGATCTCATTAAGGGCAAAATTGAGCTTCCGGAAAACGACGAGGACATTGTGCTGCTCAAATCGGACGGCATACCCACCTATCATTTTGCCCACGCGATAGACGATCATCTGATGCGCACCACCCTGGTCATCCGCGGGGACGAGTGGATTTCATCCGTTCCCAAGCACCTTCAGCTGTTTTCGGTTCTGGGATTTCGTCCCCCGAAATACGCACACGTCGCTCCCCTGATGAAAGAAGAAGACGGCGGCAAGCGCAAGCTCTCCAAGCGGCGGGACCCTGAGGCCGCCATGCACTATTACGCGGCTCAGGGATTTCCCAAAGAGAGCGTGCTGGAATATCTCATGACAGTCGCCTCCAGCGATTTTGAAAATTGGCGGCGCGCTAACCCGCAGTCCCCTCGCACCGATTTTCCGTTCCGTCTGAAGAAAATGAGCGTCTCCGGTGCCCTCTTTGACATGAATAAGCTGTGCGACGTGAGCAAAAACGTGATTTCACGCATGGATGCTTGTGAAGTGACCGAGGCGGTGATGACGTGGGCAGAAGCTTATCATCCCGAATTTTATCGCAAGTTGGCGTCGAATCCCGATTACGCGCGCGGTATTTTCGCCATCGACCGCGGCGGGGCGAAACCGCGTAAGGACCTGGCCAAATGGAGCGATGCGCCGGACTATGCCGCCTACTTTTTTGACGATGAGCCGGAGCCGTCGTGGGAACTTCCCGAGAATATCTCGAAAGAGGATGCCGTCGCGCTGCTGCGCGGGTACCGTGAGCGGTACGATCCGGAGGAGGACAGAGAGGCGTGGTTTGCGCGCATCAAGGTGATGGCCCTCGATTACGGCTTTTGCCCGGAAGTCAGGGAGTATCGAAAAAATCCCGAATTATACAAGGGGCACGCCGGGGACGTGAGCACCCTGCTGCGCCTCGCCGTCACCGGGCGCCGAAATACCCCGGATTTGTGCGCGATTATGAAACTGCTCGGGCGCGAGCGGGTGATAGCCCGCCTTGACCGCGCTCTGGCTCGTTTATCCTGAAGGGAGTTTGACAAGATGTCCGTAACCGTTCCTTCCAATTTTATCCACGACATTATCGACGATGAGCTCAAGCCCGGCGGGCGCTGTTACGGGAAAACGGTGGTGACCCGCTTTCCTCCCGAGCCCAACGGTTATCTGCATATCGGTCATGTGAAAGCGATGGCCATCGATTTCGGCACCGCGGAAAAATACGGGGGAGTGTGCCATTTGCGCATGGACGACACCAATCCCGAAAAAGAGGACGAGGAATTTGTGCACGCCATTCAGGAGGATATTCGCTGGCTCGGGTATGATTGGGGGGAGCATTTTTATTACGCTTCCGATTATTTTGAGCAGATGTATATGCTCGCTCTCGGCCTGATTCGCAACGGAGATGCCTATGTCTGTGAGTTGACTCCGGAGCAGATGCGGCAGATGCGCGGAGATCTCAGCCATCCCGCCGTTTCTCCTTACAGGGATCGCCCTGTGGAAGAAAGTCTCGAACTTTTTGAACGGATGAAAAACGGGGAGTTCCCAGAGGGTCACATGACACTGCGAGCCAAAATCGATCTCGCGAGCGGCAATTTCAACTTGCGCGACCCTGTACTCTACCGCATCCATCACGCTCATCATCACAGGCAGGGAGACACCTGGTGCATCTACCCGATGTACGATTACGCCCATCCCATCGAGGATATGCTGGAAGGAGTCACGCACTCTCTCTGCTCGCTGGAATTCGAAAACCACCGCCCGCTGTACGACTGGGTGCGGGATCATGTGGAGCTCACCGCCGCCCCCCGTCAAATCGAGTTTGCCCGGCTCGGCATCAGTTACACGGTGATGTCCAAGCGCAAACTGAGAAAACTGGTGGAAGACGGATGGGTGAGTGGCTGGGACGATCCCCGTATGCCCACCTTACGCGGACTGCGCCGAAGAGGGTATACCCCGAAAGCCGTGCGAGATTTTATCGAGCGGGTCGGGGTGGCCAAAGTACCCAACACAGTGGAAGCGGCTCTGTTGGAGGCCTGCCTGCGGGAAGATCTCAACGCCCGCGCCACCCGCGTGATGGCGGTGCTGCGTCCGCTGAAGCTCACCGTGACCAATTACCCCGAGGGAGAGAGCGAATACTTCGAGACCGAGAACAATCCTCTGGATTTGTCTTGCGGTACCCATGCGGTGCCTTTTTCAAGGAATCTCTATATTGAACGGGACGATTTTACGGAAATGCCCGTCAAGGGCTATCACCGCCTGACTCCCGGAGGGGAAGTGCGCCTCAAATCGGCATACATCGTCCGGTGTACCGGCTGTGTCAAAGATGAGGCAGGGAATGTCACCGAGGTGTTGGCGGAGTACGATCCAAACAGCCGGGGAGGCAATCCGGCGGACGGGAGAAAGGTGCGCGGCACGGTGCAGTGGGTGGATGCTTCGAGCTCGGTGGAGGCCGAGGTGAGACTCTACGGGCGGCTCTTTTCCGACCCGGACCCGGACGCCGCGGACAAGGATTTTCTCTCCTGCCTGTCTCCCGATTCTCTCGAAGTGCTCACGGGGTGCCGATTGGAAAGCTCGCTCGCTCATGCCGCTTCCGGGACGCCCTATCAGTTTATTCGGTGCGGCTATTTTGTCGCGGACAGCGAAGACAGTACTCCGTCTCATTTGGTGTTTAACCGCAGCGTGAGCCTGAAAGACAGCTTTCGTGCCCAATAGAGCCCCTCTCGCCAAAAGTCCTCCCCGCCGATGTGTCGGCGGGGAGGACTTTCGCATCTCAGGTGTGCGCTACCGAGTGCATCTCCAGCTGGGCCATCACTAAGTGAT
>CAZGXK010000068.1:0-7093 GCA_964529775.1 uncultured Eubacteriales bacterium | reverse complement strand
TTTGCAAGGCAATTTCGGCTACAGCTATACTTACGACAGACCCGCCATCGACGTGCTGAAAACGCCAATGGTGAACACCATATTTCTCAATGTTTTCGCCACTATTTTAGGACTCGGAATCACCATCCCGCTTGGCATATTCTGCGCGGTGAAACGCGGCAGCAAGCGGGATACCGCCATACAGATCGGAACTATTGTGGGATACAGTATTCCCTCTTTTATCGTCGCCATCATCTTTATCTGGCTTTTCGCCATCGTGTTAAAGTGGTTCCCGGTATCCGGCATGAAGACGCCGGGGTCCAATTATACCGGATGGGCCGAGATCGTGGACAGGCTGTATTATATGGCGCTGCCCTTAATCGTGATGACCTTCTCCTCCCTCGGCGGCATGACCAGATATGTGCGCGCTTCCATGACGGAGGCTCTGAGCCTCGACTGTGTTCGCACCGCCAGAGCCAAAGGATTGCGTGAGCGGGTTGTCGTCTATTCCCACGCTTTTCGCAACGCACTGATCCCCATCATCACACTGGTGATCGGATGGTTTTTAGGTATCTTCTCCGGCTCGGTCGTACTGGAAAACATTTTCGGACTCAACGGCGTCGGCCGATTGTATATCAACGCGCTCAACGACAAGGACTTTGAGGTTGTGCTTCTGCTTCAAATGTTCTATGTGGCAATCGGCCTGATCGGCAACCTGATTACCGATATAGCCTATGGATTCGCGGACCCGAGAGTCCGTGTGAACAAATAAGGGGGAACGCGGTATGAGCAAAAACAAAACCTCCTCCCCCGTGAAAAAGCACGGATGGCTGACACGGATGTTTCTGGGTGCCAGCAAAGACGTGAGAGATGAGCGCTACGACAGCCCGGGAAAACTGGCTTTCAAGCGCTTTATCCGCACACCCGTCGCCATGATTTCCGTCGTGGTGCTGGCGGGGATGTTTGCCTTTGTCTTCATCGGTTCCGCCATCAAACCGGTGGATTTGACGGAATCCGGCGCCGAAATGCTTCATGCCAACGTGGCCCCGACTATGAGTTTTATGAAGGTGCCCAACGACTTGAAAGACGGTGCGGTCGATATTTCCTCGCATGGCACATTCACCATAGGGCTTTCCACTGAGGGAAAAGTCTATATGTGGGGGTTTAATCCCAACAATTCAAACGAAGCGCGCGTCAACGTGATGAACATCCCGCAAGAGGTGAAAGACAGCAAGATTGTCCATGTTGCGGCGGGCGCCGACCACTGTGTCGCCATCAGCGAGGACGGTCATGTCTACTGCTGGGGCGCCTATGACCACGGGCAGTACGGTTTGGACGGCACAATGATCGCTGCCGCCCGTACCGAGCCGGAAGAACTGATGAACGGCACTATCGATGCCTCTCAGGTTCAGCAGCTGGTCTGCGGCAATCAGATGACCGCCATTCTCATGAAGGACGGCACCATCTATGCCTGGGGAAACGACAGCTTGAGCGCGACCAATCTCTCCTCGGTGATCAAGCACGGAAAGCAAGAGGCTAAACTGGTCAAACTGGCGTTTACCAATGACTGCATCTACGGCATCGATGAAAACGGCAAATATGTCTCTGGAAAATCCACCAAATTCGATTCTCTGGTGACTACGGACGCCAACGGAGCTACGGTATCGACCACACTGCAAGAGGTCATCGGCGGGCGGAAAATCGTGGATATTGCGGCCACGGGCAACGCCATTGCCCTTGTCACCGACGACGGTGATTTGATTGTCTCCGGAATGAAGGAAGCCTCGCCCGTCATCCCGGAGGGCGATTCCATCAAGCAGGTTTCCGCCGGCACCCGCCATTTCACCCTTGTCACCCAACAGGGCAGAGCTTACGCCTGGGGGCAGAACTATCGCAGCCAGTGCGATGTTCCGGAAACACTGTCCGAGGCCGGAGCGGTTGACACGGTGATCCCCAGCGGTTTTCAAAACTACGCCTATAAAGACGGTGAGCTCGTCGGTTCATGGGGGCTGAAAGGGTATATCATGGGAACCGACGAGATGGGCAGAGATGTTTTCATCCGCCTCATGAACGGCGGGAAGATGACGATGACTATCGGCGCGGTATCGGTGATCATCTCCACCATCATCGGCATTATCATCGGCTGTCTTTCCGGCTATTTCGGGGGCAAGGTCGATATGCTGCTGATGCGGTTTACCGAGATTTGCGGCTCCATTCCGTTCCTTCCGTTCGCTCTGGTGCTCTCGGTGATACTGCAGGCTTCCAACTTGAAGGAAACTTTACGCATATTTATCATTATGGTGATTCTCGGACTGCTCAGCTGGACAGGTCTTGCCAAGATGGTCCGCGGACAAATTCTGGCGGAGCGCGAAAAAGAATTTGTCACGGCCGCGCGCAGCATGGGCGTGAAAGAGGGGCGTATCGCCTTTAAGCACATTCTTCCCAACATCGTTTCCGTCATTTTGGTTACGCTCACCCTCGATTTCGCCGGATGTATGCTCACCGAATCGTCCCTCTCCTATCTCGGCTTCGGCGTTCAGCTTCCGCGCCCCACATGGGGAAATATGCTCAACGGTGCACGAAACGCCCTGGTCATTCAGACCTACTGGTGGAGATGGCTCTTCCCCGCCCTCTTCCTGGCCGTTGTGGTCATCTGCATCAACGTGATCGGAGATACCCTGCGTGACGTGCTGGATCCGAAGACGGAGGTGGACAAATAATGGCTAACAAAACGCAAATCGCGCAACAGCCCGTCCCCTCCCAGCATTTGCTTGAAGTGAGACATCTCAGAACGTTTTTTAAAACACGGAGCGGCATAGTCAAGGCCGTCAACGACGTATCGTATACGCTGGAGAGCGGGAAAACCATCGGAATTGTGGGGGAATCCGGTTCGGGCAAAAGCGTCTCCGCCATGAGCATTTTGAAACTGCTGGATGCCAACGGGTTTATCGATTCCGGCGAAATCCTTTTTGAGGGCCGGGATCTCACCAAACTCAGTCAGGAAGAAATGTACCACGTTCGCGGCAATGCGATTTCCGTGATTTTCCAGGAACCGATGACCAGCCTGAACCCGGTTTTCACGGTGGATCGTCAGCTATGTGAACCGTTCATGATTCATCAGGGTATGAAAAAGAAACAGGCGCATACTGAAGCGTTGCGTCTGCTCTCCGATGTGCAGCTACCCAATCCCGAAGTGGTCATAAAACAGTATCCGCATCAGCTTTCCGGAGGAATGCGCCAGCGCGTGATGATCGCCATGGCGCTGGCCTGTCGGCCGAAAATCCTGATCGCCGACGAGCCGACGACCGCCTTGGACGTGACGATTCAGGCGCAGATCCTGCATCTGATGAACGATTTACAGCGGGAGAAGGGAACCAGCATTATCTTTATCACCCACGATCTCGGCGTAATCAACGAGATGGCGGACGATGTGGTGGTGATGTACTGCGGACAGGTGGTGGAAAAAGCGCCGTCGCACACCATCTTCGGCAATGCCTCCAAGAGTCACCCCTATACCGAGGGCCTGATGATGTCGATTCCGCGCATCAACTCGGCCGATCAAAAAATCGAGCCCATTCCGGGGGTTGTCCCCCATCCTCTCGATCTGCCGGAAGGGTGCAAATTCGGGCCGCGCTGCAAATACTGCACGCAGCGGTGTATCGATCAGGAACCGCCGCTGCAGGAAATCGAGCCCGGTCATCAGATTCGCTGCTTCTACGCGGAAAAGGAGGCGAGGCAAAGTGAAGACCACCAAAAAGCTGTTGTCCATTACGAATCTTAAGGAGTATTTTCCCGTTGCCAAAACCTCCGTTTTCCAGAGAAAACAGCTTTATGTCCGCGCCAACGAGGATATTACCCTCGATATCTACGAGGGTGAAACCATCGGCGTGGTCGGCGAATCCGGCTGCGGCAAATCCACTCTTGGGCGCACCCTTTTGCAGCTTTACGCACCGACCGGGGGAAATACCATATACTATGGGACAACTTTGGAGGATATGGCGCCGTCTTATGTGACGGAAACTCTGAAAAAGCTGGATCACTACAAATCGGTATATAAAAAACTGGCCGATAAGGCGCAAGGGTTTGATGCCAAGGTGGAAGAGGCCGGCGGAGAAGACAACTGCGATTTTTACCTACTGCAAAACCGCAATCTTGCCCGGTGCGACGAACAGCTTGCTCTCAACACCATGGTGAAAATTCTCGGCGGATTTTTCGCCTACGACCCGGAAGACAAGGGCCGCAAAGCTCTGATAAAGCTGTACGATTTGTGCGGTAAGCGCTCGGCACTGAAGACAAAAGAACATAATCTGCGGTACGAATCCGAGGGCGCCTCGCCGTCCCGCCAGGCTACTCTGAGCAAAAAATTGAAACCGATTGAAGACGCCATCGCCGAGTATGATCGGCAGATCGATGCGGTACACGCTTCTTTGGATGAGCTGAGAGATTCCTGCCGTCATGCGCCCGATTTCGACAAATACGAGGCCATGCGCGATGAGGGTATTGATTTGGCGCGGTTGAAATACAACGAAATGCGTATGCTGCGAAAAGACCTGCAAATCATTTTTCAGGACCCCTATTCCAGCCTGAACCCGCGTTTTACCATCGGCCAGATCATCGAAGAGGGCCTGCTCACCCACAAGTTCTTCAAGCACGGTTCAGACGCCATGAAGCAGCATATCCTCTCCACCATGGAAAAATGCGGCCTGCAGGATTACATGGTCAACCGCTATCCGCACCAGTTTTCCGGCGGACAGCGCCAGAGAGTGGCTATTGCCAGAGCGCTTGCTGTCAACCCCAAATTCATCGTCTGTGACGAGTGTGTGTCGGCTCTGGACGTCTCCATTCAGTCCCAGATTATCAATCTTCTGCAGGAATTGAAGGAGACGGAACATCTGACGTATATGTTCATCTCGCATGACCTCTCGGTTGTGCGGTACATTTCGGACCGTATCTGCGTGATGTATCTGGGCAATGTGGTGGAGCTTGCCACGGCAGAGACCATTTTCGCCGACCCGCGCCATCCGTATACCGTGGCGCTGCTCAGTTCTATCCCCACTACCGAACCCGATGATGCCGAGAAAGAGCGCATACTGCTGGAAGGGAATATCCCTTCCCCTATCCGCCCTCCGGAAGGATGCAAATTTCATACGCGCTGCTTTATGGCGTGTGACAAATGCCGCCGTGTGCCGCCGGAGCTCACGGAAATCGAGCCCGGGCATTTTCTGGCCTGCCATTTTCCGCAGCGAAAACAGGATGAAAACGGAAACTATCTCTTCACGATTCCCAAGGTGGAACGGCACAGTGAAAGAGGGTGAGCGGCATGATCTGGGGGCGGCTCAGAAAATCCACTAAAGAAGAGGAACAAAAGTTTGCGCAGATGATGAAAGATGAGCACGTCACATTTAAAGAACGCCTGCTCATGACGTTTGTCGCCTACGCGGTGATTCTGGTGCCCTGTATTCTCGTGCTGGGCGGCTTCGGTTTGCTCATCCTCTGGATGGTGCGCGCCATCTGAGCTGAAAATCACACAACACCGTGAAACCCCCGCCGAAAGAGACTCTCTCGGCGGGGGTTTTTTTGAGGCGGTCGGGTCTTACGCTCTCCCGCTCGCGATGAGATAGACGGTCAGGACATCTTCGATATCCACCTTGCCGTCGCCGCTCACATCGGCGCCGGACGGCGGATTGCCGTTTGCGAGTGCGAGATAGAAGTCTCCCGCTTCCGTGGCGCTGATCTCGCCGTCGCCGTCGGAATCCACCGCACCCAGCGGATCGCCCGCGCTGTCCAGCGCAATAAACGCAAACCCGTTTTCGTTGGCGTACCGCTCCGCTGCCGTGCCGGTAAAACCGGAAATGGTAAAACCGGGGAGAGGAACGGTATAGACGTCTCCAAAGTTGTCTGCTTCAAGGAAATAACCCAATGCATATGGCCCAATTTCGGTAACACCGGTGGGAATAGTAACTGAGATAAGAGAGGTGCAGTCAGCAAAGGAATAACCGCCGATGGTGGTCACGCTATCCGGAATGGTGACTGAAGTGAGAGAGGTGCAGTTCAAAAAGACACTGTCAGCCATGGTAATTGTGCCCGGACGTATGGAGATACTTTGATGCAAGTTGCTTGCTATGGATTCAATAAGATGGTGGCCGATATACAATAAACCGTCTTCCCAATGGCTCGGGTCATTGGTATAGCCGGTATCATAAAAAGCGCTGCTACCAATTGATATCACACTGTCAGGGATAGTCACGGAAGTAAGCGCGAAACACTGTGCAAAAGCAGCATAGCCAATGCTGATCACGCTGTCCGGGATGCTTACCGATGTGAGAGAGGTGCAACCGGAAAAGGCACTGTCAGCAATAGAGACCGTTCCCGGACGGACGGTGACATTTTGCGGTAAATCATAGGTTTCCTCATCGGCGGCAATGAGATGGTGACCGATATACAATACACCGTTTTCCCAATGGCTCGGGTCATTGTAATAGCCGGTATTATAAAAAGCGTCGCTACCAATCGAGGTCACACTGTCCGGAATGTCGATGAAGGTAAGAGAGGTACAGCCATAAAAAACATCGGCTTCTATGGTCGTCACGTTATTCGGAATGATGATGGAGATAAGAGAAGTGCAACCATTAAAGGCATCACTGCCGATAGTTGTCACTTTGTCCGAAATGATGACGGATGTGAGAGAAGTGCAATCCAAAAAAGTCCTTCCATCGATGGCGGTCACGCTGTCTGGAATCGTGACGGAGATGAGTGAGGTACAATATTCAAAGGCACCGCCGGCAATGGTGGTTGTTCCCGGGCGTATGGTAACATTTTGCGGTAAATCGTAAGTTTTATCATCGGCGGCAATGAGATGATGATCGATATACAATAAACCATTCTCCCAATGGCTGGGATCACCGACATAGCCGGTGAGATCAAAAGCACCGCTTCCGATGGATGTCACGCTGTCCGGGATGGTGATAGAAGTGAGTGAGGTACAATCTGCAAAAGCTTCGTAACCTATGGTTGTCACGCTGTCCGGGATGGTGATGGAAGTAAGTGAAGTGCAGTAGCTAAAGGCACGGTCTCCGATTGAGGTCACGCTGTCCGGAATGGTATACTCGCCTTT
>CAZGXK010000067.1:0-7225 GCA_964529775.1 uncultured Eubacteriales bacterium | reverse complement strand
AAAATTCGGATATATCCGGCGCTTCCCGCTTCGCATGACCCTTGAGAGGGAATTTTTCCGCTTGTGAAAAAAGGGTTGACCGGACGCAGATGATGGTGGTATAATAAAACGAATTCTGGAGAAAGGAGCACTCTCCCTATGAACAATTTCGATAAAAATTCTTTATATGGGGGGGGGTAATTGTAGATTTTTTGATGTTTTTATCAGCTGCTTGCCGAGCGGGCCGCCAAGTGCGTTCCGTTTGACGGCGGCTGTTTTTATACTCCGATAGCAAGGCGGACCACCCTACACAAACAATAGACACCACCGTCCCGCCCGGCTATCGGAGAATTATTATATATTTCCACTGTATTGGTCAAAGACAAATACGGTGAAACTGTCACAGATTATGATCAGCCGGTCGCTTTAGGCATGACGATTTCGGCGAATGTGTCAGAGGGAGGTCAAAGTACTGGCACCTGTGTCGTTACTATATCGAAGGATCATGAACATGAAGATATGGACGGAAAATGGGAAACCGACGGCAGTGCGCATTGGCATACCTGCGAATGCGGAACTTATTTTGACAGGGCGGAGCATAGCGGAGGAGAGGCGTCCTGCACCATTGAAGCCGTATGCGATGTCTGCCAAGTTCCCTATGGAGATAAGAATACGAACAATCATAAAAACGCAGAATTGATCGAGATAGTTCCTCCTTCTTGCGCCAATGTCGGACTCAAGAGATATACCTGCCATGATTGTGGCGCTTCTTGGGAGGAGGAAATTCCTCCATTGGATCACACTTGGGATAACGGCAAAATTACCACCCCTGCCAAATGTGAACAGGACGGAGTAAAGACGTATACCTGCACCGTCTGCGGTGAGACAAAGGCCGAGGAAATTCCCGCCACCGGACACCACGATGTGGTCGACCCCGCAGTCGACCCCACCTGCACAGAACCCGGCAAGACGGCGGGCTCGCACTGCGATGTCTGCGGAAAGGTGCTGAAAGCGCAGGAAGAGATTCCGGCGAAAGGACATACATGGGATGAGGGAAAAATCACCAAAAAAGCGACGCTGAGCAAGCCCGGCATCAGGACGCGGACCTGCACTGTCTGCGGTGAAACCAAGGAGGAAGCGATTCCTTCCTTTAAACAATCGTGGCAAAAAACGCACATCTCGGACGTGATGGTCTTCTACCGTGCCGCAACCGGACAAGAGAAACTTCCCGAGGACACCGGTGCGGCGGATTTCGATGAGAGCGGAGCGCTCGATATTTTCGATGTGCTGGTGCTCTATTTACTGGTGAGCGGAAAGGTGTAAACCGAAATCCGAGCTCCTGCCCGGTCGCTCGGCAAACGCGGCGAATGAAGAGTAATAATTACAGCCCGCCGGGGGAAAGGCTTTTCTCGGCGGGTTGTTCTGTGTCAAGACATCGAACGGTGAGATGAAAACGGAGGCGATAGAGGGGAATTTGTCATTGACCGCAAGACAAAAACCGTGTATAATAAAGGGGAGGCAGTGAAAGGGGCTGTGCCGGATCTTGTGCTGCCTTTCTCTGTAGGGAAGGGGTACCGAAATGAATGACGTGCTGCTGGTGTCCTCTCCCAGCAAGGCTAAAGACGCGCTTTTGCATCTGCTCAATGAGGCTCACATTGTTCCCAGGGAGGCGGATGATTGTGTTTGCGCCCGCCGATTCATCAAAGAAGGGGAGACGGCGCTGGTGATCGTCAATGCCCCGGTCGGTACGGACAGCGGGATGGAACTTTGTGTGGAAGTCGCTAAAAACACAACTTGCGCCGTGCTGCTGCTGGTCAGGGCGGAAGACGGTTCGCCCCGTGTGGAGAGGGCGGAAAAGTGCGGAATCCTTACCTTGCGCAAGCCGTTGGCAAGCGCGTTGTTTCGGGAAGCGCTGAGATTTTCCTTTGCTTTTCATCAGCGAATGCTGTGGCTGAAAAACGAGAATGTGTCGTTACAGGATAAAATTGAGGAAATCCGACTGATCAACCGGGCCAAGTGTACTCTTATTCAATATCTGGGGCTCAGCGAACCTCAGGCTCATCGATACATTGAAAAACAGGCAATGGACCGCCGCATTCCGAGCGTGGAAGTGGCGCGAAGCATACTCAAGGCATACGAGACATAAGGGGTTGGAAACATGGCAAACGCGCAGACGGCCTATTTGGTCTTGGAAAACGGCAAAGTATTCTCCGGATGCTCCTTCGGCGCGCGAGGGGAAAGAGTGGGGGAGATCGTCTTTACCACCGCGATGACGGGGTATCTGGAAACGCTGACGGATCCCAGTTACTACGGGCAGATTGTGGTTCAGACTTTTCCGCTCATCGGCAATTACGGGGTCATCCCCTCCGATTTTGAGAGCGAAGCTCCCGCGCTTACCGCGTATATCGTTCGTGACTGGTGTCAGGATCCCTCCAATTACCGCAGCGAGGGAAATCTTGACATTTTTTTGCGCGAACACGGCATCGTGGGGCTGTATGGCATCGATACCCGCGAGCTCACCCGTGTCGTGCGGGAGGTCGGGGTGATGAACGCCAAAGTCACCGAAGATATCAGCGACCTTTCTGGAATTTTAAAGGAAATTCGCGGGTACTGTGTGAAAGATGCCGTGGCTTCGGTTGGTGGCGGGGAAGAGCAAACGCTTTCACCGGCGGATCCGCCGATAGCCAAAGTGGTTTTGTGGGATTTCGGCGCCAAACGCAATATTTGCCGCGAGCTTGTGAAGCGCGGGTGTGAGGTCACGGTGGTGCCGTCGAATACATCGGCGGAGCGTATTCGACGGCTGAAGCCCGACGGCCTGATGCTCTCCAACGGCCCAGGCAATCCAGCCGAAAACACGGAAATCATCCAGCAGCTTCGTCTGCTTCTGCCCGACCGCATTCCTACTTTCGGCATCTGTCTTGGGCATCAGTTGCTCGCACTCGCCCATGGAGGACGCACCGAAAAGCTGAAATACGGTCATCGGGGTGCCAACCAGCCCGCTTGCGAGGTTCGCACGGGCAGGGTATACATCACCAGCCAAAATCACGGGTATACGGTGATGGGGGATAGTTTGCCGGACGGGGCCGAGGTCAGTTTTGTCAATGCGAACGACGGCACCTGCGAGGGCGTCGATTATCCGGACGAGCGGATGTTTACGGTGCAGTTTCACCCGGAGGCGTGCGCCGGACCGCACGACACAGCCTTTTTGTTTGACCGCTTTATTTCGATGATGACAGGAGGAGAAACCGTATGCCGTTGAAGCCCAATATCAGGCGTGTGATGGTGATAGGTTCCGGTCCGATCGTGATCGGCCAGGCGGCGGAATTCGATTACGCCGGTACTCAGGCCTGCCGTGCCCTGAAGGAAGAAGGGCTGGAAGTCGTCCTTGTCAACTCCAACCCTGCGACCATTATGACGGATAAAGCCATCGCGGACAAGATTTACATCGAGCCGCTGACTTTGGATACGGTGAAGCGGATTATCGAGCGTGAAAAGCCGGACAGTCTTCTGTCCACGTTGGGTGGACAGACAGGACTTACCCTATCCATGCAGCTCGCCAAAGAGGGCTTTTTGGAATCTCACGGCGTGCAGCTCCTCGGCGCTAACCCGGAAACCATCGATAAGGCGGAAGACCGCCAGATGTTCAAGGAAACCATGCAGGCGATAGGTCAACCGGTGATTCCCTCCAAGGTGGTCAACACGGTGGACGACGCTTTGGCTTTTGCCGGGGAGATCGGCTATCCTGTGATTGTGCGTCCGGCCTTTACTCTTGGGGGAAGCGGCGGCGGCATTGCGGAGGATGAGGAACAGCTGCACGAGATTGCCACCAACGGGTTGCGATTGTCCCCGATCACGCAGGTATTGATAGAAAAAGGCATTTCCGGATGGAAGGAAATTGAATTCGAAGTGATGCGCGACAGTGTCGGCAACGTGATCACCGTCTGCAGCATGGAAAATTTTGACCCGGTGGGGGTCCACACCGGCGACAGCATTGTCATTGCTCCCGCGGTCACGCTGGCGGATAAAGAA
This sequence comes from uncultured Eubacteriales bacterium, assembly GCA_964529775.1. Lineage (GTDB taxonomy): Bacteria > Bacillota > Clostridia > Oscillospirales > Acutalibacteraceae > RGIG1959. The sequence goes on along the minus strand of CAZGXK010000067.1, from coordinate 3,217 downwards.
TATCAGATGCTGCGCAGCGCCGCGCTGGATATCATCTCCGAATTAAAAGTCGAGGGCGGGTGCAACTGTCAGTTTGCACTGCACCCCGAAAGCAGCCAATACGCCGTGATCGAGGTCAATCCCAGAGTCTCCCGTTCCTCCGCCCTCGCCTCCAAGGCGACAGGCTATCCCATAGCGAAAGTGGCCGCCAAGATTGCTGTGGGATACACGCTCTCGGAAATTCGCAACGCCGTGACTCATACAACTTACGCCTGCTTTGAGCCGGCGCTGGACTATGTGGTGGTCAAACTTCCGAAATGGCCGTTTGATAAATTTGTGTATGCCAAGCGTACCTTGGGTACCCAAATGAAAGCCACGGGAGAGGTGATGGCGATCGGTCAGACGTTCGAGGAAGCCCTGATGAAAGCGGTGCGCGGAGCCGAGATTTCTCACAACAGCTTGAATTCCCCATCGTTGAAAGCTCTGTCCGACGCGGAAATACGCACCCGGCTCAACGTTTGCGATGATGAGCGTCTGTTTGTGGTGTTTGAGGCGCTGAAGCGGGGAATATCCGTGGAAGAAATTCACACCGTCACGATGATCGACGAGTGGTTTTTATATAAACTCTGCCGGCTTGTCGAACTGGAAAACGAGTTGTCGCAAGGCGAGTTAAGCGACGAGATTTATCTGCGCGCCAAAAAGTGCGGCTATCCCGACAAAGTGATCCGGGAGCTTTCCGGCTGCGAAATCACGCATCCCCGCTTTGCATCGTATAAAATGGTGGATACCTGTGCTGCCGAATTTGCGGCGCAAACTCCGTATTTTTATTCATCCTACGATGAAGAAAATGAAGCCAAGGAGTTCATTCAGCAAAAAGGGTCCGAGAAAAAAACCGTGATTGTTTTTGGCTCAGGGCCCATTCGCATCGGTCAGGGAATTGAATTTGATTACGCCTCTGTCCACTGTGTGTGGGCGCTCAAGCGTGCGGGGTTTGAAGTGGTGATTGTCAACAACAATCCCGAGACGGTTTCCACCGATTTTGACACAGCGGATCGTTTGTACTTTGAACCTCTCACCAACGAGGACGTCATGAGCATCATTCACACTGAACAGCCGTTTGGAGTAGTGGTGGCCTTTGGCGGTCAGACGGCTATCAAATTGACCAATTATCTCTCGAAACATGGGGTCAATATCCTCGGCACATCCGCGGACAGCATCGACCGCGCAGAGGACCGCGAACGGTTCGACGAACTTCTTGGCGAACTTCAGATCCGCCGCCCGAAAGGGTTTACCGTGATGACGACAGACGAAGCGCTCGATGTGGCGCAGCGCCTAGGCTACCCTGTACTCATGCGCCCTTCTTACGTTCTGGGTGGGCAAAACATGATTATCGCGTTTAACGAGGACGACATTCGCGAATATATGGGTATCATTCTTTCTCAGGAAATTGAAAATCCCATTCTCATCGACAAATATCTCATGGGGATGGAATTGGAAGTGGACGCCATTTGCGACGGCGAGGATATTCTCATTCCCGGTATCATGCAGCACATAGAGCGTTCCGGCATTCATTCAGGGGATTCGATTGCGGTTTATCCGGCGTGGGGCATAGAAGATCATATGATAGAAAAGATCATCGATTGCTCCAAACGCTTGGCGGTATCCCTCAATACCAGAGGACTGGTGAATATCCAATACCTCATTTACCAAAATGAGTTGTATGTTATCGAGGTCAACCCCCGTTCGTCGCGGACTATCCCGTATATCAGCAAAGTCACCGGAGTGCCGATGGTGGATCTTGCGACTCGCACCATGCTCGGGGAAAAACTGGGAGATTTGGGGTACGGCACGGGATTATATCCCAGTTCCGCATATGTGGCGGTGAAAGTTCCCGTCTTCTCCTTTGAAAAGCTCACAAATGTGGACACCCATTTGGGGCCGGAAATGAAATCGACCGGCGAGGTACTCGGTATCGCGAATACCTTGGACGAGGCGCTGTTCAAGGGCCTTATCGCGGCGGGATACCGTCTGCGCAAAAAGGGCGGCGTCTTCTTCACGGTGCGCGATACCGATAAGCCGGAAATCGGCGACGTCGCCAAGAAATTCGCCGATTTGGGATTTAGGTTATACGCCACAAAAGGCACGGCTGCCGTGCTGGAGGCGGAGGGACTCAACGTCAGTCTTGTGCCGAAAATTCACGAATCCGACAACAATCCTATCACCTTGCTGGAGAGCGGCGCGGTCGATTATGTGATTTCCACTTCCGCCAAAGGACGTATTCCCACACTCGACTGTGTGAAAATCCGCCGTAAAGCGGTTGAACGCAGCATCCCGTGCCTCACCTCAATCGATACCGCCAACGCCATCGCCGACAGTTTGCGCGGGCGCTGGAACGCCAATAACACGGAACTTGTGGATATCAACCGTATGAGGAGTGAAAAGATGAGGCTCCGCTTCACCAAAATGCACGGTTGCGGTAACGACTATATTTACTTCAACTGTTTGGAGCAGGATATCGACAATCCCGAAAGATTAAGTCTGGAACTGTCCGACCGGCACTTTGGCATTGGCGGGGACGGCGTTGTGCTGATTTGCCCGTCCGATGTGGCGGATGCCCGTATGCGGATGTTTAACTTGGACGGCAGCGAGGGGAAAATGTGCGGCAACGCCATACGGTGTGTGGGCAAATATCTCTATGACAAAGGCATTGTCAACAAAGAAAAGCTCGCAGTCGATACGTTGAGCGGTATCAAAACACTCACGTTGCATAAATACGACGGTAAGGTCAAAGAGGTCACCGTGGATATGGGGAAAGCGGTGCTGGAAAGTCGTAAAATCCCCGTGGTGTCTGACGCGGAACAAATGATCGCTATGCCGATTTCGGTCGGAGGTGAGACATACCGCGTCACCTGTGTCTCTATGGGGAATCCCCATGCCGTGGTCTTTTGTCCCAATCCCGACGCCGTGGACCTGGAAAATGTGGGCCCTCTCTTTGAGAATCACGAGATTTTCCCGGAGAGGGTGAACACCGAATTTGTCCGCGTCATCGATGAACAGACCCTGAAAATGCGTGTTTGGGAACGCGGCAGCGGAGAAACGTGGGGGTGCGGAACAGGCGCCTGCGCCGCCGTGGTCGCCGCCGTAGTCAACGGATATTGCCGAAAAGACAATGATGTCACGGTCAAACTCAGAGGCGGCAATCTTATCGTACGGTACACCGATGACGATGTGCTGATGA
>CAZGXK010000066.1:4757-7240 GCA_964529775.1 uncultured Eubacteriales bacterium | reverse complement strand
CGCTGTTGGTCACACTCTCCGGAATCTCCACCGACGTGAGCGAGGAGCAGCCGGAAAAGGCACTATTGCCGATAGTCGTCACGCTACCCGGAATTTCCACCGAGGTGAGTGAGGTGCAGCCGGAAAAGACTTGGTCGCCGATGTACCTCACCGGCAGGCCGCCGAGGGTGGCGGGAATCGCGATATCCCCTCCGCCGCCGAAATAGGCGGTGATGGTGGCCTCCTGAATTTCTGTTTCGGTTTCATAGTCGTAATAGCTGTCTATCGTATATTCATAATCCCCCTCCGTTTCGGCGGAGGTGAGGCAGAGAGAGGCCGCGCACAGCAGCAGAGAGAGCGCGGAGATGAGCACAACGGCGCGGAGCAGGAACTTTTTCATCAATAAGACCCTCCTTAAAAACCGGCCCCGTTCGGGGCGCAAAAATTGCCGCCCCCGCCCAGCGGGGCAAAACGCCCGCCACGGGGAAGACGGCGGCCACGCGCAAAAAGGCGCACCTGTCCCCCGGTTGCACGCGGCGTGGAACGGAGCATAGGGGGCGCCTCTTTTTCGCAAAAGTTTGTACTGTGATTATACAATATTCCTTTGCCCGGTGTCAAGCGGAAAAATCAAAAAATTTTCCCGCACACGCAAAAAGCCGCGCGAGAGCCGCGCGGCTTTGGTGGAGGCGACGGGAATCGAACCCGTGTCCGAAAATCGCTTCGAGGGGAGTTCTCCGGGCGCAGTTTGTCTTTTCAGATTCCCTCCGAACGGCCGCCGGCAAACAGGCTGCCGCCCTCGGGTGCCGCCAAGTTCATGGCGGGGGCGGCGGCGCTCCCCCGTTCACGTTCACCGCTGAAATGACGCCCCGCTCCGGGCCGCGGTCAGCCCGGGAAGGACGCGCGAGCCGTTAATCAGGCCGCGAGAGCAACAGAATTGTTGTCGTTTACTTTGAAAAGATTCAGGTTTTAAAGCGGTCCTGACCCGCTGCCCGCTCTCCCCGCGTCACCATCCCCGTCGAAACCATTACGCCCCCTTCTCTGCGCGGGAATCTGAAATTTATGCGTACCCCTGCGGGTTTTGCGACTGCCAGCGCCAGGAATCGCGGCACATCTCCTCGAGGCCGCGCTGCGCCTCCCACCCGAGCAGCTCCCTGGCGCAGGTGGGGTCGGAATAGCAGACGGCGACGTCGCCCGCCCGGCGCGGGGCGATGACATACGGCACCGGCACGCCGTTGACCTTCTCGAACGCCTTCACGATATCGAGCACGCTGTACCCCACACCGGTGCCGAGGTTGATCGGGACGGCGCCCGTGTGCGAGAGCGCGTAGGGTACCGCCTTCACATGACCCTTCGCGAGATCGACCACATGGATGTAATCCCTCACGCCGGTGCCGTCCGGCGTCTCGTAATCGTCCCCGAACACCGAGAGGCGCCGCAGCTTGCCGATCGCCACCTGCGAGATATAGGGCATGAGGTTGTTGGGGATGCCGTTGGGGTCCTCCCCGATGCGCCCGCTCTCGTGCGCGCCGATCGGATTGAAATACCGCAGTAGCACCGCGCCGAACTCGGGATCGGCGGCGCAGGTGTCTTTCAAAATCTCCTCGATCATGTATTTGGTGCGGCCGTAGGGATTGGTGAGCCCGCCGGTCGGCATATCCTCTCTGAGGGGGGAGGGGTTGTTCATGCCGTAGACGGTGGCGGAGGAACTGAAGATGATTTTCTTGCAGCCGAACTTGCGCATCACCCGCAGCAGCACCAGCGTGCCGTTGACGTTGTTGTCGTAATACTCCAGCGGCTTTTGCACCGATTCGCCCACCGCCTTGAGGCCGGCGAAATGGATGACCGCCTCAACGGGCCGCTCCGCAAAGACGGCCGCAAGCCCCTGCTCGTCGCGGATGTCCACGCGGTAAAACGGGAAATCCTTTCCCGAGAGCTCTTTGATGCGGGAGAGCGCCTCGGGCTTGCTGTTGTAAAAATTATCGACCACCACGATCTCGTAACCGGCGGCGAGCAGCTCGATGCAGGTGTGGCTTCCGATATATCCGCATCCGCCCGAAATAAGTATTGCCATTTTGCCTTCCCCCGTGTATAATAGTCTCTGTTTCTATTATAGCCTGTTTCGCGCCCCGGCGCAACCATTTTTTCAAAAGAAGGGTAAAGAAGATGCAGCAGCCAACCTTGGTGGTGATGGCCGCCGGTATGGGCTCGCGCTTCGGCGGGCTCAAACAGATCTCGCCGGTCGGCCCGCACGGGGAAAAACTCATCGAATACGCCATTTACGACGCCCTGCGCGCGGGGTTCGGGAAAGTGGTGTTTATCATTAAGCGCTCGATCCTGCGGGAATTTCGGGCGGAAATCGGGGACGAGATCAGCCGGCAGGTGCCGGTGGACTATGTGTTTCAAGAGCTCGATTCGCTGCCGGCCGGCTTTTCGGTGCCGCCCGGGAGGGAAAAGCCCTGGGGGACGGGGCACGCCATCTCCTGCTGTCTCGGGGCGGTGGATAC
>CAZGXK010000066.1:0-4747 GCA_964529775.1 uncultured Eubacteriales bacterium | reverse complement strand
GCCGTTCGCCGTCATCAACGCGGACGATTACTACGGCCCCGCCTGTTTTCCGCTGCTCGCGGATTTCTTCCGCACCCACCCCGGCCGCGCGGGAGAACCGCTGCATCTCGCGATGGTGGGGTATGTGCTGGAAAACACCCTTACCGAAAACGGCTACGTCTCCCGCGGGATCTGCCAAACCGATGAATACGGAATGCTCACCTCCATCACCGAGCGCACCCGCATCGAGCACCGGGGCGACACGGCGGCCTACACCGAGGACGGCGGCGTAAGCTGGCACACCCTGCCGCTGCGCAGCGTGGTCTCCATGAACTGCTGGGGGTTCCCGCAGGAGGTGCTGCCGCTGTTTGAAGAGCAGTTTGAGGCGTTCCTCGGGGGTCTTTCGGGGGAGCGCGCGGATAAAGCGGAATTTTATCTGCCGAGCGCGGTGGACGCCATGATGCGCGGCGGGGCTGCAGATGTAAAGATGCTGCACACCGCGGACAAATGGTACGGCATGACCTACCAGCAGGACCGCGATTCGGTGCGCGCCGCCATCTCCCGCATGACGGACGAAGGACGTTACCCCGGTCCGCTTTGGCTGTGATATGGACTACATAGAGCTGGTGTTCATCGCCGTCGGGCTGGCCATGGACGCCTTTGCCGCCGCCGTCTGCAAGGGAATGAGCCTTCGCAGGCCGAGTGCCGGGCAGTGCCTGACGGTGGGTCTGTTCTTCGGCGGATTTCAGGCGCTGATGCCGGTGCTCGGCTGGCTGCTGGGCAGGCAGTTTGAGGCGCTCATCTCCTCGTTCGACCACTGGGTGGCGTTCGCGCTGCTGACCCTCATCGGCGGGCACATGATCTGGGACGCGCTGCGCGCCAAACCGAAAGAAGAGAACGAGGCACAGCCCAAACTGAATTTGCGCGAACTGCTGGTGCTCTCCGTGGCGACCAGCATCGACGCGCTCGCCGTCGGCGTCACCTTCGCACTGATGCCCGGCACCGATATCCGCCTCTCGGCTCTGCTCATCGGTGTCATTACCTTCGCGCTCTCCGCTTTCGGGGTGTTCCTCGGCAGCCGGGCGGGCGCCAAATGGGAATCGAAAGCCACTTTGGGCGGCGTCATCCTCATCCTCATCGGAATCAAAACCATAATAGAACATACGTTTCATCTCTGAGCGACGGGAGGCGCATCCTATGGACTGGAAATCCCTGCAAAGCGGAACCGATATCCGTGGCGTGGCGATGGAGGGCGCGGGTGAGGCGGTCACCCTCACCGACGGCGCGGTGGAGGAAATTGCCGCCGCTTTCGCACTGTGGCTCTCCGGGCGCACGGGAAAGCGGCCGGATCGTCTCACCGTTTCTCTCGGCCGGGACAGCCGCCTTTCCGGGGAAAGACTTCGGGACGATGTCTGCCGCGCGCTCACGGCGGGCGGGGTCACCGTGCTCGACATCGGGATGTGCACCACGCCGGCGATGTTTTTCTCCACTCAGGATCTCCCCTGCGACGGCGCGGTACAAATCACGGCGAGCCATCACCCGTGGCAGCGCAACGGGCTGAAGTTTTTCACCCCAGGAGGAGGGCTGGAGGGCGAAGACATCTCCGAGATCCTCTCGCTGTGTGCGAGGGGGGAAACCCTACCGGCGGCCAAGGGAGAGGTGAGAACGGTCCGCTATCTTCCACGCTATGCTGCAAGGCTGCGGAATCTCATCATCGACGGGGTAAACGCCCCCGATCACGAGCGCCCGCTCGCCGGTTTTCATTTTGTGGTGGATGCCGGAAACGGAGTGGGCGGTTTTTACGCGACCGACGTGCTCGCCCCTCTGGGGGCGGACATCTCCGGAAGCCGGTTTCTGGAGCCGAACGGGCGTTTCCCCAACCACATCCCGAACCCGGAGGACGAAGAGGCGATGGCCTCGGTGCGCGAGGCGACAGTGAGCGCGGGGGCGGATCTCGGAATCATTTTCGACACGGATGTGGACCGCGCGGGATGTGTGGGGAAAGACGGCAGGGAGATCAACCGCAACCGTCTGATTGCGCTGGCGTCCGCGATGGCGCTGGGGTACCCGGATCACCCCGTGCCGGGGATCATCGTCACCGATTCGGTCACCTCCGACGGGCTGAAAGTTTTTATCGAGAAGACTCTGGGGGGAACCCACCGCCGCTTCAAGCGCGGGTATAAAAATGTCATCAACGAGGCGATCCGCCTGAACCGGGAAGGTCAAAACGCCCCGCTTGCCATTGAAACCTCCGGGCACGCCGCGCTGCGCGACAACGCTTTCCTGGACGACGGCGCCTATCTCGTCACCCGGCTCATCATCCTGGCGGCATCGCTGCGTGCAAGAGGGGAGACGCTCGAAGACCTCATCGCCCAACTGAAAGAGCCGGCGGAGGAGTGCGTGCTGCGCTTCGCGATCGCCGACCCGGATTTCCGCGCCTGCGGAAACCATGTGCTGAGCACACTCGAGCGCCGCGCCAGAGAGCGCGGCCTGCACGTTGCCGACGACAGCTGCGAAGGGGTGCGCATCTCCTACGGACCCGGCGAGGGAGACGGTTTCGCGCTGCTGCGGCTCTCGGTGCACGACCCGGTGATGCCGCTGAACATCGAGAGCAACCGCGTGGGCGGATGCCAAATGATCGCGCAATCGCTGCGGGAAATGCTGAAAGAATGCGGTGCGCTCGACACCGGGGAACTTACCCGCCTGGCAGACGGGGGGACGCGCTGTGAGTGAAAAATCCTGGACGGAAATCTGCCTCAAAGTGCCCTCCGACAAGACGGAAATAGCCTGCGATATCGCGAGTGTTCTCTGCGACGGCGGTCTGTACCTCGAGGATTACCGCGACCTGGAACAGGGAGCGCGGGAGATCGCGCACAGCGACCTCATAGACCGGTCGCTTCTCGAAAAAGACCGGGCGCACAGCCTGCTGCACCTTTATTTCTCCCCGGAAGAACACCCGAGCGAGGCGATCGCGTTCCTGAGCGAGCGGATGCGCGGGGAAAATATCCCCTTTGAGCAAAGTATCCGCCAAGTGGAGGAAGAAGACTGGGCAAACACCTGGAAACGCTATTTTAAACCGACCCCTGTGGGCAGCCGGCTGCTTATCTGCCCGACATGGGAGCAGACCCAGCCGCAAGACGGCCGGATCGTGCTGCCCATCGACCCGGGCATGGCGTTCGGCACCGGCACCCACGAGACCACCCGTATGGTGCTGGAAGCGCTGGAGGAAGCGGTGTCCCCCGGCTGCGCGATGCTCGACGTGGGGTGCGGAAGCGGAATCCTCTCCCTCGCCGCTCTCCTGCTGGGGGCGGGCTCCGCCCTCGCGGTGGACATCGATCCGCTCTCGGTGAAGACCGCGCGGGAAAACGGCGCGAGGCTCGGATTCGCGCCGCCCGCTTTCACCGTCGTCCAGGGGGATCTCGCAAGGGAAGTCGGCGGGTCGTTCGATGTCGTCGCCGCAAACATCGTGGCAGATGCCATCCTCGCCCTCTCTCCCGCCGTGCCGCGGCTTCTGAAAAAGGGCGGAAAATACCTCGTCTCCGGTATCATCGACACACGCGAGCGGGAAGTCCGGGAACGCCTTGGCTCTCTGGGATTTCGCCTGAGCCGCCGGAAGGAAAACCGCGGATGGATCTGTCTGGAACTGACCCTGTAAAGGTGGGATCGCGATTGCCCGGAACACTCACGCTGGTCGGCACCCCGATCGGCAATCTCTCGGATATGAGCGGGCGCGGCCGGTGTGCGCTCGCCTCCTGTGATTTCGTGGCGGCGGAGGACACGCGTGTCGCGCTGAAGCTGCTCTCCGCTCTCGGCCTGAAGAAACCGCTTGTGAGCTATCACGAGCACAACCAAAAAGAGCAGGGGGAGCGTCTGTGCGCCCGTCTGCTCGCGGGGGAAAACGGCGCTTTGGTGACCGACGCCGGAATGCCCTCCGTCTCCGACCCGGGAGAGACTCTCGTGCGGCTCTGCCGGGAAAAAGGGATCCCCGTCACCTGCGCGCCGGGGCCGAGCGCCGTAGTCACCGCGCTCGCGCTCTCCGGTATGCCCGCCAGACGATGGGTGTTCGAGGGATTTTTGCCCGCGTCCGGCAGAGAGCGCAAAGAGCGGCTCGCCGCCCTCGCTTCGGAAACGCGCACCGCAGTGCTGTACGAGGCGCCTCACCGGCTGCGCCAGACGCTCTCCGACCTGCTCTCCGCTTTGGGGAACCGCCCGCTCGCCGTCTGCCGGGAAATGACCAAAATCCATGAAGAGGTGTACCTTGTCACCCTCGCCGACGCGGTCGAAAAATACACGGCCGAGGAGCCGCGCGGGGAGTTTGTGCTGGTGCTCGGAGGAAAACACGAACTAAGCATCCCGACCTCCCCCGAACAGGCGGCGGCTCTCGCCGCGGAATGGGCGGCAAACGGACATTCTCCGAGCGAAGCGGCGCGTCTCGCCGCCGCGCAGACGGGAGTCGCGAAGAGCGAGATCTACCGCCTGCTGATCGCCTCCCTCGATGAGACAAAGGAGGGCGCGGAATCATGACGCTTTTGGTGCTTTCCGACAGCCACGGCGATGCCGAAGCCGTGCGCCGGGCGGTTTTGGCGTGTCCCCGGGCGGATACGCTCGTCCACCTCGGAGACGGAGCGAGGGACGCCGCTCTTGTCTTCGGGGGCTTCGCAGAAAAATCGGCGCACATCCTGCGCGGCAACTGCGATTTTTGGGACGAGCCGCCCCTCTGCGAATTGCTGCCCACCACGGCGGGCAGGATCTACCTCACCCCCGGCTG
>CAZGXK010000065.1:0-7333 GCA_964529775.1 uncultured Eubacteriales bacterium | reverse complement strand
GCTCGCCCAGTCGGCGTAATCCACACCGGCATACTCTTTGACCGCCTGTACCATGCTCATACGCTTCCACGGGGAGCCCATGTGGATTTCGGTGCCCTGATAGGTGATGTCTTCCGATCCGCAGACCTCCCTGGCGAGCATCGTGTACAGGGATTCCACAATCTCCATCATATCGTGGTAATCCGCATAGGCCTGATACAGCTCGATAGAGGTAAATTCCGGGTTGTGACTGGTGTCCATTCCCTCGTTTCGGAAGATGCGGCCCACCTCGTAGACTTTTTCAAAGCCGCCCACAACCAGCCGCTTGAGGTACAACTCGGTCTCGATTCTCAGATACATATCGATGTCCAGCGCGTTGTGGTGGGTCACAAACGGTCGCGCCGCGGCGCCGATTTCCAGCGTATGCAATACCGGGGTATCCACCTCCAAAAAACCGCGGGAATCTAAAAATTCGCGGATGAGGCGGAGAATTTGGCTGCGCTTGATAAAGGTGTCACGCACATCGGGATGGACGATCATATCCAAGTACCTCTGTCGGTACCGGGTATCGACATCTTTCAGTCCGTGAAATTTATCCGGCAGAGGCAGCAGAGATTTGCACAGCAGGGTGAGAGCGGTGGCGTGTACCGAGATTTCTCCCCTGCGGGTGCGAAAGACGGTACCCTTTACGCCGAGAATATCCCCCACGTCCCAGCCGTTGAACGCGGCGTAGGTGTCTTCGCCCACATCGTCGATGCGGACATACACCTGAATTCTTCCGCTGCCGTCCCGCAAATCGATAAAGCTCGCCTTGCCCATATGGCGCCGGGTCATCATCCGCCCGGCGATCGAGACTTCTTGCCCCTCCAGCGCGTCGAAATGCCCGACAATCTCCGATGCCGAATGGGTGCGCTCGTAGGTAGTGATGGCGAATGGATCTTTTCCCGCCTCTTGCAAGGCGGAAAGTTTGTCGCGGCGAAGCTGCAGAAGTTCGCTCAGCGTCTGCTCGGGGCTCTCGTCCCTCGGTAGGTTCGGTTGTTCGCTCATGTTCTTTGCCTTTCTGTATGATGGGGGCACCGCACGACGGCGGCGAGAGCGGCGGGCATTTTCCGAAAGGCAAAAAATGCCCCATGCCGTGACGCGAGGTGCGTTATGCCTCCCTCAGGGATGAATGGTCGGATTATTTGGAGATTTTTGTGATTTTATAGCGCAGAACGCCCTTAGGCACCTCGATCTCCACCAAGCTGCCCACGCGCTTGCCGATAAGCGCTTTTCCGATGGGAGATTCGTCCGAAATCATGCCGTTTAGGGGGTCCGCCTCGGATGAACCCACTAATTTGTAGACCTTTCCCTCCCCAGTGTCCATATCCTTGATGCGCAGGGTAAGGCCCACATTCACCACTTCGTTAGTCAGCTGGCTCTCATCCACCACCTTCACGTGCTTGAGCATGGACTCGATCTCCGCGATACGCGCCTCGGTGATGGCCTGCTCGTTCTTGGCCTCGTCGTACTCGCTGTTTTCCGACAGATCGCCAAAGGAGAGAGCCACCTTGATTTTCTCGGCGTTCTCCTTGCGCTTGACCGTTTTCAGCTCCTCCAGTTCCTGCTCCAATCGGCGAAGGCCCTCATCCGTCACAATGGTCTCTTTCGGCATGATTTCGTCATCCTTCCTCATCAGAATACCGTAAAATGTATTATAACAAACCATTCTCGATGTTGTCAAGATATTCGACCGCGCGCTTTGATGTTTTTGAGTCTTGGCGTGCGGCCTTGACAGATGACGGGCGGCTCGGTACAATGAGGTGGGGTGAGGTATCGTGACGCTTCCGCCGCTGTTTGAAGAGAGAATGCGCCTGTGGCTCGGGGATCAGGAGTACGCCGCGTTTCGGTCGGGTTACGACCGGCCGATATTCAGGGGACTGCGTGTAAACACGCTCAAATGCCCTGCCGGGCTGCGGGAAGAATGGCTCAAACTTGGGGATCCGATGCCGTTTGACGTCAACGGCGTCTATGTGGATAGCGGCTATAAAGCCGGCTCCGACCCGCTGCACCACGCCGGAGCGTACTATATGCAGGAGCCGTCCGCCGCGGCGCCGGTGACGGTGCTCGTCCCCCGGGCGGGAGAGCGGATACTGGATGTGTGCGCGGCACCGGGCGGCAAATCGGGACAGATTGGGGCGGCGTTGCGCGGGGAGGGCCTTCTGTGGAGCAACGACTGCGTACCGGGCAGGGCCCGTGTGCTGCTGGAAAACCTTCAGCGCCTCGGGGTGAGAAACGCCATGGTTTCCTCGCTGTCTGCCGAGACGCTCTGCCACCGCATGGCGGGCTTTTTTGACGCGGTCCTGGTGGACGCGCCCTGCTCGGGCGAGGGGATGTTCCGAAAAGAAGAGGCGGCGGTGAAGCAGTGGTCGCCGGGGCTCATCAGACAATGCGCCCGGACAGGCGGGAAAATTCTGGATGCCGCCGCCGAGGCCGTGGCCCCGGGCGGCAGGCTGGTGTATTCCACCTGCACTTTCGCGCCGGAGGAGAACGAGGCTCAAATCCTCTGCTTTTTGGCCGCTCACCCGGAGTTTACGCTGCAAAGCATCGATGTGCCTTTCGGCAGACCGGGGTGGGAAACCGAAAGGGTCGCCCGATTCCTGCCCGATGTGCCGAGGTGCGCCGAGACCTCCCTGTGCCGCCGCATTTACCCGTGTGACGGCGGGGAAGGGCAGTTTATCGCACTGCTTCGCAAACAAGGCGATTCGTCCGCTTTCCGCGCGGCACTCCCTCCCGACACGGCGGACGAGGAAATGCCGGAAGTTCGCCGTATGCTGGAGCGGTGTCTGGTGCGCCCGCCATCCGGTCTGCTGCGGCGTGCGGGAGAGGAGGTGCGGCTTCTCCCAGCGCCCCTTGCGGTGGCAACCGGTTTGCCTTTGCTGGCAGCCGGAGTAACGGTGGGAACGCTTGCCAGAAACCGGATAGAGCCGCACCATGCGCTGTTCGCGTCGAGCAGCCCCGCCGACTGCCGGTCGGTCATCTCCCTCTCCCGGGACGACCCCCGTACCCTCTCCTTCCTGCGCGGGGAGGAACTGAGCTGTTCTCTCGAACCGGGGTATACCGCCGTGGCGGTTGAGGGGATCTGCTGCGGTTTCGGCAAGGTGAGCTCGGGGAGGTTGAAAAACCGATATCCGAAAGCTCTGCGGCTCCACCGGTAATAAGCCCGCTTTCGCCTTTTTCTGGCGAAAGCGGGCTTAAAGTGTGCGCTGGGATTAAGAGGTCACTGGATTTCGGCCGAATGGACAACCGATCCGTAAGAACAGGCGACCAGCCAGTAATCGAAGGTGATTTGCGTCACGGTGTGCGCGGGCACCGTCATCTCATAGGTGTAGGTATCCCCGCTGATGCCGTTGCCGAGTCCGCAGGTGTATTTGGCCTCCAGCACTTCTCCGGTGACCCCGTCCCGCGCCAGCATAGCCAGTGTGCCGTGGTCCCTGAAATGAAACGTGACCGTGCGCTCCTTATTTCCCTGATTGGCCAGCGTGAAGTGGTCCTGATATTCGATCATCCAGTTGCCGAGGTTGGAGGGATTGCCCGCGCCGTCGGCGTGGTCGTTGTCGATGACTATCGCGTTGCCTTTACTGTCGGTGCAGTGGAATGTGACCATATCCATCCCCACCGCCTTATGGTCGTTTTGCGGGTTCAGGTGAGTCATCCAGTCCGAGGCTCTTGTCACCGTGTGGTCGGTGCTGTCGTAGGCCTGATAAGGCCTGGCGTGAGCGGGAATGTTTTCCGCGTAGCGGTTGGTGTAGGTCACCGGAAGAGATCCGGAGGCGACGGTGTCGTTGAAAGTCCAAGTCATAAAATTGTCGATGACTCCTGAGTGGGTGTCGCTGCCGTTGTATGCAGACGCATGGCCTCCGGTGCGATAACCGAGCACTTCCGGGTCGGCCGCCACCTGAGCGGGGTTGCTGTAACAGTAGAATGTGCCCGTGACGGAGCCGCCCGTCACATAAAATTTCACGTTTCCGTTGGCGCATGTGACGGGTTCGAGACTTTTGTTCGCCGTATTCCCCACGTTGATGTGGCGATAGGCGTCCTGAGTGGTGCCGCCGATGACATAAAAGGCCTCTCCCGCCGGCAGACGATACGTGGTGGGCTGATAAACGCGGGGGCGGTAATTCTTATACGCATAATCTTGAAAATATTTGCTGGGATTGGAGAAATAGTCTTTCGGAAGCTCAAATTGTGTGTTGTAAAAATCGTAGCACGCGAGCTGACCGAACCATGTGCCTCCCGCCTGATAGCCGATGTTTGTCACGGTGATATAGGCGTCGCAGTTCCCCTCGTTCTTCAGCTGATAACCGAGATAAAACGGTTTGCCGGAATAGTTGGCGTTCTCAAAGGTGACATACACTTCCCCCGTGAGGTCCTCGTTCCTCAGAAACCCCTTGCCCACGTCGTCGAGCGGAACCTGCTCCGGGTTGTTGATGAAAATGTAGGTGCCGCCCGGGCGCTTTTGATAGTTGACCTCGGCGGGAGTGAGCGGGTCGTGTCCGTAAGGGGAGGGAATGTCCCCCTCGCGGGGAAGCACATCATAGGGCAGTGTGACCAGATGCCCGTCCGCCTGGACATCGATGTGAAACGCCGTGTTCGGAGAGGCGGTCGTCACTTTCAGAGTGTACACCTCATTCTCCTCCAGCCTGACCTGAAAGGTTCCGGACGTATGGGCCAGAAGGCTGCCGCTTTGGGAGAGGGTGATATTCTGTACGTTGCGGTCGGGGGTAACGGTATAGGTATCGGTGTACGGCGCCGATACGCTGTAGGTCCTCTGGCCGCTTGAAGAGGTGGTGTCGTCTATCGATGAGAAGCGAAAGACGCGGGGATTCACCTCGGTATCCCCGGTGAACCGCGCGATGTCATACAACAGCCCGCGCACATCGGAGCTGTCGATTTTGTCGTTTTCATCGTAATCCGCTATGGAGCTGAGAGCATCGTCCACGGGCTCGTCGCTGACGATGGACGAGAGAATCTCGCGAACTTCGGTGGAGCCGTACGCGACGTGAGCGGAAACCGGCGCAGCCTGCGGAATCATGCCGCAGGAGAGGAGCAGACCGACGCAGAGCGATACGGAAAGCGCCCGAGTTTTCCATGGTTTCATCAATGTTTCCCTCCGTTTTATTTTGCTGTGCCCAAAGTGGCGGAATGGATGACCGAGCCGTAGGAGCAGGCGACCAGACAGTAGTCGAGAACGACCTGCCGAATGCTGTGCGCCGGGACCGAGACGGTGTAGGTATAGGTGTAGCCTTTGACGTTGCCGAGGCCGCAGGTGTATTTGGCCTCCAGCACTTCTCCGGTGATCCCGTCCCGCGCCAGCATGGCCAGTGTGCCGTGGTCCTGGAGCTGCAGCTTGACCGTGCGCTCTTTGTCCCCCTGATTGACCAGCGTGAAATGGTCCTGATATTCGATCATCCAGTTGCCGGTGTTGGCGGGATTGCCCGCGCCGTCGGCGTGGTCGTTGTCGATGACTATCACGTTGCCCTTACTGTCGGTGCAGTGGAAAGTGACCATATCCATCCCCACCGCCTTATGGTCGTTTTGCGGGTTCAGGTGGGTCATCCAGCTCGAAGTCTTCTCCACCGTGTGGTCGGTGCTGTCGTAAGCCTCGTAGGGTTTGGCCCGGGCGGGGAGTTTGTCCGCATAACGGTTGGTGTAGGTCACGGGCAGCAGGCCGTCCTCGGTCTCATCGCTGAAAGTCCAGGTCATGGCGTTGTCGATGATGCCGGAATGGGCATCGCTGCCGTTGTACACAGACGCATGGTTTCCGGTGAGATAACCGAGCACCTCCGGGTCGGCCGCCACCTGAGCGGGGTCGCTGTAACAGTAGAATGTGCCCGTGACAGAACCGCCCGTCACATAAAATTTCACGTTTCCGTTGGCGCATTTGATATTGCCGAGGGTTTTATTCGCCGTGTCCCCCACGTTGATGTGGTTGTAAGCGTCCTCGGTGGTGCCGCCGATGACATAAAAGGCCTCTCCCGCCGGCAGACGGTAGGTAGTGGGCTGGTACACTCTTGGGGTGTAATCCTGATAGCCGAAATCCACAAAATACTTGCCGGAACTTGTGAAGTAATCCTCGGGGAGCTCGAACTTCGTATTGTAGAAATCGTACCACGCGAGCTGACCGAACCATGTGCCTCCCGCCTGGTAACCGATATTGGTCACGGTGATGTAGACATCGCTTTCGCCCTCGTTTTTCAGCCGGTAGCCGAGATAAAACGGCTCGCCGGAATAGTTGGCGTTCTCAAAGGTCATGTACACTTCGCCCGTGAGGCCCTCGTTCTTCAGAAAAGCCTTGCCCACATCTTCGGACGGAACCTGCTCCGGGTTGTTGATAAAAATGTAGGTGCCTCCCGGACGTTTCTGATAGTCCACCTTTGCCGGCACCATCGGGTCGCCTCCGCCGCTCTCGGTGGAGATGGCGGACGTATCCGCCGGGGTACCCACATCATAAGGCAGAGTGACCAGATGGTTGTCCGCCTGAGCGTTCAGCACAAACGGGGTATTCCCCTGTGCGGTTTGAATGTGAATCGTGTAGCTGCCGCCCTCGTTCAGAGAAACGCTCAGAGAGCCTTCCCCCTTGCCGAGTTTCTTCTGATTTTCATAGACCGTGATCTCACTCGCCTCGTCGCAGCTGAGGGTGTAGGTGTCGGTGTACGGCGCGGTCACCGCATAGGCCGCCGAACCGTCTTCCCCTGTGGTGTCCTCTATCGAGGACAGCCGGAAAGCCTCGGCGTTGCGCACATCGGCCGCGGACGAACAGCCGCACGTCAGCAGCGACAGCAGCATGGCGCCGCAGAGCAGCAGAATCAGGTGTCTTCTCATTTTCTGTCCTTCCTTTTTAATTATGGCGTGTTGGTCGAAACGAGCGGTTTGTTTCGTCTGAGATTATAGTTGGTTTGAAGGAATTTGTCAAGTAAAATCGAATACTTGCCGGCGAAAATTTGATGGCGAATCATCACGGATGGAACAAGACCGAGAAGGGGATGACAGCCATGACCGGCGGAGGAAAAGTCTTCTCAACCAAGCGGACATACCCCCGTTTGAAAAAAGGCTTGACAACGGCGGCGTTTGTGGTAAAATAAAAAAGGTTCCTTCGGAAAAAGGGTGTGCAGACGGGCCTTTAGCTCAGTTGGTCAGAGCCACCGGCTCATAACCGGTCGGTCCGGGGTTCAAGTCCCTGAAGGCCCACCAAAAGGGAGTAAGGCCGCGGTGACCGGCGCTCCCGGTCACCGCCCTTCCCGCGCATCATCGTGATACAGGGGCATAGCTCAGTTGGTAGAGCAGCGGTCTCCAAAACCGCGTGCCGAGGGTT
>CAZGXK010000064.1:0-7426 GCA_964529775.1 uncultured Eubacteriales bacterium | reverse complement strand
AATTTCCTGAGGATCGATCATGATGCCGATAATACTGTCTTGCGCATAATAATCGGTGGTCTGAATCATCCATTTGAAGCCCTTGACGTCCACGATGATCTCATAGTGCATTCCCTTAAAGGTGACGCTGGTCACGCGACCGGTCAGATCTCCTTTCTCAGGGGGTACGATATCGATATCCTCCGGTCGTACCACGACGTCCACCGGTTCGTCCTTGTCAAAGCCCTTATCCACACAGCGAAAAGTCTTGCCGAAAAATTCCACCAGATAATCCTCATGCATAATGCCGTCCAAAATGTTGCTTTCCCCGATAAAATCCGCAACAAAGGCGTTTTGCGGTTCGTTGTAAATATCCGTGGGCGTTCCGATCTGCTGAATATGTCCCTCGTCCATCACGACAACTGTGTCCGACATGGAGAGCGCCTCTTCCTGATCGTGAGTGACAAAGACGAAGGTGATGCCAAGCCGTTTTTGGATGGCCTTCAGTTCAGCCTGCATATCTTTTCTCAGTTTCAAATCGAGGGCGGCCAGCGGTTCGTCCAGCAGAAGAACCGACGGATTGTTGGCCAGAGCGCGGGCGATGGCCACCCGCTGCTGCTGTCCCCCCGACAGGGTGGCGATACTGCGCTTCTCAAATCCGTTCAAGTTGACAAGCGAGAGCATTTCCCCCACGGTTTTTGCTATTTCGCGTTTGCTTTTTTTGTGCACCCGCATTCCGAACGCGATATTGTCGTAGACATTCAGATGGGGAAACAGCGCGTACCGCTGAAAAATGGTATTGACCTTGCGTTTGTGGGCGGGAAGGTCATTGATTCTTTGACCCTCAAAGAAGACGTCTCCCCTGTCCGGCGCAAGAAACCCGCCGATAAGGCGCAAAGTGGTCGTTTTTCCGCACCCCGACGGCCCAAGCAGCGTGACAAATTCACCGCTGCGGATTTTCAAATTCAAACCGTCCAGAACAGATACACCGTTAAAGGATACCGTAATATCCCTGAGTTCGATAATATCACTCATTTTGGTGGACATCCCCCTTTGCCTGACCGGGGACGAAAGAAAATTCGGAAAAACATATCCCCAATTTCATTATAGAAAAAACCCGTAAAATGTCAAGAGCCCAGCCGCATAAAAACGGCTTTGTGCGCTCCGGCGGATAAAGGTTTTGTTCGGCGGTCGTTCGGAGCGTCTTCACCCTCTCAGAGCGACATTTTCCTCCCCCAGTATGCGCCGCAGGCCGCGCATCAGGGCACGGCTGTCGCTGACGGTGATTCCGGAAACCCGGACCCATTTTCCGCTGTTTTGAAAGCGGATGTACACCGGACGGTTCCCTGGGGTATGCTGAAGTATTTCCCGCACCGTGTCCCATACCGGGTCGTCCTCCGAGCTCAAGCGCAGGTAAAGCCCGTATTTTGCGGATTTTTCCGCACCCTCCGGAGGATAAGACGCCTCGGGATGTTCGGTCTCAGGGAGAGGTTCCATAGTGTCGAGCAAGATACAGGGAGGCTGTTCCTCACGCAGATTGATTCTCCCCGTGACGATGACCACTTTGCCGTCGCCCACAGAAGAAGCATACCGTGACAGCACTTTCGGGAACAGCACCAGTTCTATAGAACCGGTAAAATCCTCCAGCCGGACGGTCGCCATGGCGTTGCCGGATTTGGTATTTCTGGTGCGACAGGACGAGAGCATCCCGCAAAGCCGCACCGAACGGCCTTCCATCTCTTCGCCCTGCTCTTCCGCCTGCTCGAGCAAATGACGAATGAGCGGGAGATGAAGCTTCTGGATCATGGGTTTATAGGGAGATAAAGGATGCCCTGAGAGATACAGGCCGGCCACCTCTTTTTCCAGAGTCAGCCGCTGCATAAGGGGAAGTTCCGGCATGGAGGGCAGCGTTTCATCACCGGAAAGAAGTTGCGGGTTATCGAAAAAGCCGATCTGTCCCTGCACGTTGCGGCGGTTCTCGTCTCCGTAACGCTCCAAAAGTTTTCCGGCGTATTCGAGCATTTGGTGGCGGTTGCAACCGAGTCCGTCCAGCGCTCCGCACTGGATCAGACTTTCCACCGCCCGTCGGTTGCTCTCCCGCATACCGGAAACCCTGCGGCAAAAATCGGGGAAACTGCGGTACGGTCCGCCGGATTCCCGCTCCCGGCAGAGCTGTTCGATGAATCCCGCACCGACGCTTTTGATGGCGAGCAGCCCGAAACGGATAGCCTTCCCTTCCGGGACAAACCCCATCTCGCTGTGGTTGACACTCGGAGGAAGTACATGAAGCCCAAGCCTCTCACACTCCGAGATGTATTCGGAAATTTTTTCCCCGTCGGTCACGGAAGTGAGCAGGGACGACATATAATCGAGCGGGTAAAGACATTTAAGATAAGCGGTTTGATAGGCGACCAGGGCATAGACAGCGGCGTGCGCCTTGTTGAAAGCATACGAGGCGAAGGAGGATATTTCGTCAAAAAGGCGCTCCGCCGTCTCCTGCGCCACCCCGCGTCGCAAGCACCCCTCCACTTCCACCGTGCCGTCCGATGAGACGAGGCCGTGAATAAAGATATCCCTCTCCCGTTGCATGACATCGTGCTTTTTCTTGGACATCGCGCGGCGCACGATATCCGCCCTTCCGAGCGAATATCCCGCGAGAGCACGGAGAATCTGCATCACCTGTTCCTGGTAGACCACACACCCGTAGGTGACCGAAAGAATGGGGGCGAGCAGAGGATGGATATAGGTCACCGCCTCAGGATGATGACGGTTGTACACATATTTGGGAATAGAGGCCATCGGTCCGGGACGGTATAGTGCGATGACCGCGATGAGATCTTCGAACCTCTCCGGACCAAGTTGCCTGAGTACACGTTTCATGCCGGAGGATTCAAATTGGAACACACCCACCGTCTCTCCATGGGAGAACATCTCATAGACCGGCCGACACTCGAGGTCGATACGCGAGAGGTCAAAATCAGGCTGCCGCTTTTGTATTCGCTTGACGGTGCCGTCAATGATGGTCAGATTGCGCAAACCCAGAAAATCCATTTTCAGAAGGCCGAGTTCCTCAAGAGTGGTCATAGTGAACTGGGTGGCAACCGCGTCTCCGTTGACACAGAGCGGAACATAGTGGTCTACAGGCTGCGCCGTGATCACGATTCCCGCCGCGTGGGTGGAAGCATTGCGCGGCATTCCTTCCACCTTTTTAGCCATTTCGATGATATCCCTGACCCTCGGATCTGTGTCGTACAACTCGCGCAGCGGGGCAGAAGTTTCCAATGCCTGCTGAAGAGTGACACTCTGCATATTCTGTCCCCGCGGGATACGTTTTGCCACCGTATCCCCGAGAGAATACGGCAACGACATCACCCGGGCAATATCCCGCACGGCGGCGCGCGCTGCCATGGTGCCGAAAGTAACTATCTGCGCCACATGGTCGGTCCCGTATTTCCGGATGACGTAATCGATGACCTGCTGGCGTTTCTCGTTGCAGAAATCGACGTCAAAATCCGGCATACTCACACGCTCGGGGTTTAAAAAACGCTCGAAAAGCAAATCATACTTCAGCGGGTCGATACCGGTGATGCCGATACAGTAGGCGGCAAGGCTTGCCGCTCCCGAACCACGCCCCGGACCGACGGGAATATCGTGGGTTTTCGCGTACATCACATAATCCCGCACGATAAGGTAGTAATCGACATATCCCATGCGCTCGATCATATCTGTCTCGTACCGAAGACGGCTGACCGCCTGTTCCGAGGGGTTTGGCCCGTATTTTTCGGCGAGACCCTCGCGGCACAGCGAACGGAAATAGGCCACGCTGTCTCCCCCCGGCGCGTCGAAAGCCGGGAGCTGAAGCTGCCCGAAGGTAAAATCAAACCGACATCGTGCGGCAATTCGCGCCGTGTTGTCGATCGCTTCGGGAAACTCGGAAAAGAGAGCACGCATCTCGTCCTCGGATTTGAGATAAAACTCATCGTTGGGAAAAACCATCGAGGAAGGTTCCTGTAACGTGGTCGCCGTTTGAATGCACACAAGCACCTTTTGCAGCTCCGCGTCCTCACGGGAAAGATAGTGGGCATCGTTCGTGCACACCAGCGGCAAACCGAGTTCCCGGGCAATCCGGATGAGTTGCGGAGTGATCCGGCGCTGCTCAGGAAGAAAATGATCCTGAAGTTCGATGTAAAAATGATCCTCCCCAAATAAGCGGGCGTAATACGCCGCCGCTTCCTTCGCCTTGTCGTAATCGCCTGAGGAGAGTGCATGGGGAATTTCTCCGGAAAGGCACCCGGAGAGAGCGATAAGTCCCTCATGGTGAAGCTGCAGCAGCTCGCGGTCGATCCGGGGCTTGCCGTAAAATCCCTCGGTAAAAGCCTTGGAGACCAGCGCAATAAGATTTTGATACCCCTCCTCGTTCTCCACCAGAAGAACGAGATGGTGGTGTTCGTTGTCGATACCGTATTGCTTATCGGCGCGGGTACGGGCGGCGACATACACCTCGCACCCGATAACGGGGTGAATCCCCGCCCGCTTCGCGGCTTTGTAAAATTCCACCGCCCCATACATCACCCCGTGGTCGGTCAGGGCGACGGCATCTTGCCCGAGCGCCTTGACTCTCTCCATGAGTGGGCTGAACATCTCCCCGTCCCCACGGGTGGCATGAATACGGCAGGCGCCGTCCAGCAAACTGTATTCACTGTGTACGTGAAGATGCACAAAGGCCATATCATGCCACCCCGATTCATGTTACCGTTTCTCGGCCCATTCGGCGATCCGCCGCAACCGATGGTTGACACCGGAGCGGGACAGGGGCGGGCTGAGGGACTCTCCAAGTTCCCGCAGAGAATATTCCGGATGTTCTTTTCGCAGTATCGCCAGATCTCTCAAATCCGGAGGGAGTCGGGAAATTCCGCCGTTGCGCTCGATTTTCTCCACCGCCTGAAGTTGAACGGCAGACGCCTGAGCCGTCTTGTCGATGTTGGCGCTCTCGCAGTTGGTCTGACGATTGACCTTGTTGCGGATGTTTTTGAGCATCATGGTCTGATACAGCGAAAGGGAGCCGTTTTGCGCACCGATAAGGGTGAGTACATCGGCGATCTGCTCGCTGTCCTTCAGGTAAATCACATTGCTCCCCTTGCGCAAAATATGTCGGGCGGGCAGATCGAACTCTCTCAGCAGAGCGAGTACATCCAGGCTGAACAGGCGGTAGGGAACGGAAAATTCCAAATGATAATCCGTTTGCGGGTCACTTACCGCCCCGCAGGAGAGAAACAGCCCGCGCAGATAGGCGCTCGGGCAAACGTCGCAATCAAAATTGGCACGGTTGAGCCGCAA
This sequence comes from uncultured Eubacteriales bacterium, assembly GCA_964529775.1. GTDB lineage: Bacteria > Bacillota > Clostridia > Oscillospirales > Acutalibacteraceae > RGIG1959. Next base: position 2,110 of record CAZGXK010000064.1, on the reverse strand, counting down.
GGCGGTCTCTTCTCCGCTGTGCCCGAACGACGCGAGAACCGTCTCCCGATCCTGTTGGAGGGGCACACTCACCATAAAATAGCGTCCGTTGCGTCTCGGAAGGGTCTGCTCAATAAAGGTAACGCCGTCGTACAACGCCGACAAAACCGCGGTGTACGCCGCCGCCACGGGGCGATGCTCGGTGTGCAACGAAAGTTCTGCGAGCGAGAAAGCGTGCCCGCCCTGCATCAGACCGTAGGCGAAAGCGTGCCGACAACAGCTTCGCGGCAGTCTGGCCTCCGCAAGCTCCTTTTTTACCTGCCCGCAAAAAGACATAGGCGTATCCTCCTTACGCCAGCCAAGTGTCCCCCACCAAGCGAACCTCCGGCTCCAGGGTAACGCCGGTCATCTCGTAAACTCTGGTTCGGACATCCCTCTCTAAGCGCTTGACCTGCTCGCAGGTCGCGTTTCCCCGATTGACGACAAAACCGGCATGCTTGTCGCTCACCTGAGCATCTCCCACACGATAACCGCGCAGACGGCATTCGTCGATAAGCTTGGCGGCATAATAGCCCTTGGGACGCTTGAAAAAACTGCCGGCGCTCGGCAAATCAAGCGGCTGACTTGCCCTGCGCCTTGCGAGCAATTCCTCCCGCTCGGCGGCGATAGCGCGGCGATCTCCTTTTTGAAGGGCAAGGGTGAGGGTGAGCACCGTGCCGCCCGATGTCATCAGAGCGCTGCTGCGGTATGAAAGGGCGAGCTGGTCGGCGTTTTGCGTGACGACCTCCCCGTTCGGCAGCAGCACCGTTGCGCTCTCCAGCACTGAGGAGATCTCTTCCCCGTAGGCGCCCGCGTTCATATAAACGCCCCCTCCCGCACTGCCGGGGATGCCGCAGCAAAAAGCCAGACCTGCCATGCCGTACTCCTGCGCTGCCAGCGAGAGCCTCGCAAGCGGTACGCCCGCGCCGCAGACGATGTGCGTCTCATCGACGGCGCGCAATAGGCCGCCGCTTGCGGAGAGCCTCACGACCGTTTCTTTTATGCCTCCGTCCGAAACCAGCAAATTCGTCCCGGCCCCTATCAGAAAGAAAGGCTGCCCCTCTTCTCTCATACGGGCGATCAGGGTACACAGCGTCTTTTCATCCGGCACTGTGATCAAAGCCGGCGTTTTTCCCCCGATACGAAAAGATGTCACATCCCGCATGGCAACGGAAAGGGCGATATCACAGTGCAAACCGCGGGTGAGAGATGCGATGACAGACATAGTTCAGAATCTCCGTTTGCTAAAATTTATACCAGTCCGCCTGTACCTCTGGGTCGGCGGGGATCTGATCGCCCATCCCCAGCTTATGCATCAGTTCCTGTGCCGCGTTGTACCCCAGTTTCTTCTGGCGGTTGTTCATGGCGGCGATCTCGATGATAATCGCGAGATTTCTCCCCGGCTTGATGGGGATCACCATATGGGGGACTTCAATGCCCAGAATATCCATCGTCTGATTTTCAAGCCCCATGCGGTCGTAGACCTTGTTCATGTCCCAAGGCTCAAGCTCGATGACCAAATTGATTTTCTCGGTCAGCTTGACGGCGCCCATGCCGAAAATGCGGCGCACATTGACGATGCCGATACCGCGCAACTCGATAAAATGGCGAATGTTCTCCGGCGCGGTGCCCACAAGGGTTTTGGAGGAAACCCTGCGGATTTCCACCGCGTCATCCGCAATCAGCCGGTGCCCGCGCTTCAGCAGTTCCACCGCCGTCTCACTCTTTCCGATACCGCTGTCCCCGATGAGCAGCACTCCTTCTCCGTACACCTCCACAAATACCCCGTGACGGGTGATACGCGGTGCCAACTCCACATTGAGGAAAGAGATGAGTGTAGCCATAAACGAGGAAGTCGCCTCGCTCGAGCGCAGTAGCGGTACCTCGTATTCCTCGCACAACGCCACCAGTTCCGGAATATCCAAGCTGCGCGCTATGATGATCGCCACCGGAGAATAGGAGACGAAATCCCGCAGCCGGCGCTCCCGCAAGTCCTGCGGGAGACTGTACAGAAAACCCTGTTCGCTGTTACCGATAACCTGAATACGGTCGGGATCGAAAAATTCAAAATAACCGTTGAGCGCCATACCCG
>CAZGXK010000063.1:0-7476 GCA_964529775.1 uncultured Eubacteriales bacterium | reverse complement strand
TCAGGTGGTGTTTGTCTCCGCCACCCCGGGGGATTTGGAGCGGGAGCGTTCCACGCAGATTGTGGAGCAGGTGATCCGACCCACGGGGCTTGTGGACCCAGAGGTGATTGTCAAGCCGGTCGAGGGGCAGATCGACGATTTGATGGAAGAAATTCGCTTGCGGGCTGCCAGAGGGGAGAGGGTGCTGGTCACCACCCTGACGAAAAAAATGGCGGAGGATCTCACCGCTTTTTGCGAAAACGCCGGTTTGCGCATCCGCTATATGCACCATGATATCGACACAATAGAGCGCATGGAGATTGTGCGGGATCTGCGGCTCGGGGAATTCGATACGCTGGTGGGCATCAATCTGCTGCGCGAAGGGTTGGATATCCCGGAAGTATCGTTGGTCGCCATTTTGGACGCGGACAAAGAGGGCTTTCTGCGCTCGGAGACTTCCCTTGTTCAGACCATCGGGCGGGCGGCGCGCCATGTTCACGGACAGGTGATCATGTACGCGGACAGCGTAACCCCTTCGATGGAGCGTGCCATCACCGAGACCAATCGCCGGCGCGAGCGCCAGATGGCGTACAACCGCACCCACGGAATCACCCCCAAAACCGTGATCAAGGATGTGCGGGATGTCATCGATATAGGCGGCAAAAAGAGCGAGACGAAGGGCAGGCGAATGACCAAGGCGGAGCGCGAACGCGCCATCGCGGCGCTCACCAAGGAGATGCAAAACGCCTCCCGTCTTCTGGAATTTGAACACGCGGCCTATCTGCGCGACCGCATCCGCGAGTTGAAAGAGAAAGGATAAGCGTTTACCATGGGCAACGACAAGCTGATTATCCGGGGTGCCAGAGAACACAACCTGAAAAATATCGACCTGGAAATTCCGCGGGACAAATTGGTGGTGTTCACAGGCCTTTCGGGCTCCGGAAAATCTTCTCTCGCGTTTGACACAATTTACGCGGAAGGGCAGCGGCGGTATGTGGAGAGCTTATCCTCCTATGCGCGGATGTTTTTGGGGCAGATGGAGAAGCCGGACGTCGATCACATCGAGGGACTTTCCCCCGCCATCTCGATTGACCAGAAGACCACCTCCAAGAATCCGCGTTCCACTGTGGGAACCGTGACAGAAATTTACGATTATCTGCGTTTGTTGTACGCGCGCATCGGGACCCCGCACTGCCCGGTGTGCGGCCGCGAGATCAGGCAGCAGACCGTGGACCAGATCGTCGACCGGGTGCTTGAACTCCCCCAGGGAACCCGCATCCAGATTCTGGCGCCGGTGGTTCGCGGCCGCAAGGGAGAACATCAAAAAGAACTGGATTCCGCCAAGCGTAGCGGATATGTTCGGGTGAGAATCGACGGTCAGCTTTACGAGCTGAGCGAGGAGATTAGGCTGGAGAAGAACAAAAAACACACCGTGGAAGTCGTGGTGGACCGTCTGGTGGTGAAGGATTCCATTGCGTCGCGCCTGGCCGATTCGGTGGAGACCGCGACCGCGCTCTCGAGCGGTTTGCTGACGGTGGATGTGGTCGGCGGCGAGGAACTGACATTCTCTCAAAGTTACGCTTGTCCGGAACACGGGGTAAGCGTGGAAGAACTGACCCCCCGTATGTTCTCTTTTAACAATCCTTTCGGCGCCTGCCCGAAATGTACGGGGCTCGGTTTTTTTCGGGTTGTCGATCCCGACAAGGTGGTGCCGGATCCCTCGAAGAGCATCAACGGCGGGGCGATCAAGGCATCCGGATGGGGTTTTTCGGACAGCGGCACTATTTCCAGAATGTTCATGGAGGCGCTCGCCCGCCACTACCGTTTCTCGCTGGACACGCCGATAGAGAAACTCTCGCCCGAGGCAAAGCACGCCCTTTTTTACGGCAGCGGAGAGGAAAAAATCACCGTTACAAGGCGCAAAGAATACGGCAAGGGTTCCTTTCAGACGGTATTTGAGGGAATTATCCCGAATTTGGAACGCCGCTACCGCGAGACCTCCAGTGAATATATGCGCGGGGAAATCGAGCAGTTTATGAGCGAATCGGAATGCCCTGCCTGTCATGGGCGTCGGTTAAAGCCGGAAAGCCTAGCCGTCACGGTGGGGAACATGAGCATTGACCGGCTGTGCGATCTCTCGGTGACCGACGCGCTCGCCTTTATGGACGGGCTGTCGCTTTCCGAGAGGGAAACCCGGATTGCGGACAGGGTGATCAAGGAAATCTGCAGCCGTCTGGGATTTTTACAGAGCGTGGGGCTCGATTATCTCACCCTCTCGCGCAGTGCCGCCACTCTGTCGGGAGGGGAGAGCCAGCGAATCCGTCTGGCCACGCAGATCGGGTCTTCCCTCATGGGGGTTCTGTATATTCTGGATGAGCCGAGCATCGGTCTTCACCAGAGGGATAACCGCAAATTGCTCGACACTCTGAGACGGCTTCGCGATCTCGGTAATACCGTGATTGTGGTGGAACACGACGAGGATACCATGCGTGCCGCCGATTATCTGGTGGACATCGGGCCCGGGCCCGGTGTGCACGGGGGAGAGGTGGTGTGCGCGGGCAATCTGAAGCAAATCTGCGCTTGCCGGAAATCGCTGACCGGGCAGTATCTGTCCGGGAAAAAGCGAATTCCTCTCCCCGCAAAGCGGTGCGAGGGCAACGGAAAATGGCTCACCGTCAAAGGCGCCAAGGAGCATAATCTGAAAAATATCGACGTATCGTTCAAACTCGGTGCGTTCAACTGCGTAACCGGCGTCTCCGGCTCGGGAAAATCCACTCTTGTCAACGAAATCCTTTATAAGGCGCTCGCTCTCAAGCTCAACGGCGCGCGCACCCGCCCGGGAAAATACGATGAAATCACGGGCCTTGCCGAGCTCGACAAGGTGATCGATATCGACCAGTCTCCCATCGGCCGCACCCCGCGTTCCAATCCCGCCACCTACATCGGTGTGTTCAACGATATCCGCGAGCTGTTCGCCTCCACGGCTGATGCCAAAATACGGGGATACACTCCTGGGCGCTTCTCTTTCAATATCAAGGGCGGTAGGTGCGAAGCCTGCCAGGGGGACGGCATCATTCGCATTGAGATGCATTTTCTGCCGGACGTCTATGTCCCGTGCGAGGTATGTCAGGGGCAGCGGTACAACCGCGAGACACTTGAAGTGCGCTATAAGGGAAAAAATATCTATGATGTCCTGGAAATGACGGTGGAGGAGGGACTGGTGTTTTTCAAGGATATCCCAAAAATCGAGCGCAAACTGCGCACCCTCTATGAGGTGGGACTGGGATATATTAAAATCGGGCAAAGTTCGACCACCCTTTCGGGAGGGGAGGCACAGAGGGTCAAACTCAGCGCCGAACTTTCTCGCCGTGCAACCGGACGCACCGTCTATATTCTTGACGAACCCACCACGGGGCTGCATACCGACGATGTGCGCCAGCTCATCGACGTGCTGCGGCGTCTGGTGGATGGTGGCAACACGGTGATTGTCATCGAGCACAACCTCGACGTGGTCAAAACGGCCGACTATATTATCGATCTGGGACCGGAAGGGGGCGATCGCGGCGGAACAGTGGTCGCCTGCGGCACCCCGGAAGAGATTGCTCAGGTAAAGGCATCCTATACGGGCCAGTATCTGGCCCCACTGCTGAAGAGGGGAGAGACGGTATGATCAAACGATTAAAAGCTCTGTGTGAGGCACCCGGAATCGGCTATGGCGGCGCTGCCGCCGAAGCGGTGAAGGCTGAGCTGTCAAAAGCGGCGGACGAGATCGTCACCTTTCCGCTTGGGAGTGTGGCGGGAATCCGACGGTGCGGCAAAAAAGGTGCTCCGCTTTTGCTTCTGGAGGCGCACCTCGATGAAATCGGATTTGTGGTGACGGGTATCGAGAACGGAGGATTTGTGCGGGTTTCCCCTGTTGGAGGTATCGACAGGAGGGTTCTCGCGTCGCAGGAAGTCGTTCTCTACGGGGAAAGTGCGATTCCCGGCGTATTCTGCACCACTCCGCCTCACCTGAAAAAAGAAGGAGAAAAGCTCCCGAAAGCGGAAGATTTCATCATCGACACCGGGTTAAGCCGGGACGAATGCCTCTCGACCGTACCGCTGGGAACACGGGTGGGATTCCGCCCGCATTTTGAAAGACTGGGAGAGTACCGTGTCTGCTCAAAGGGGCTCGACAACCGCGCCGGATGCGAAGCCGTGCTGCAGGCGCTGGAGCTATGGCAGCGGGAAAGTTCGGCGGTGGATATCGCGGCGCTCTTTGCGGTGCAGGAGGAAATTGGCGGGGGAGGCGCCGAGACGGCGGCCTTTTCGCTGAAACCCGATTTTGCCGTGGTAACTGATGTCAGTTTTGCGCACACTCCGGACGCGCCGAAAGAAAAGTGCGGCACGATGGGGAAGGGGACGATGCTGGGGTTTTCCCCGCTGCTGGATGCCTCGCTGACAGCCCGTTTGAGGGATCTTGCGGAGAGACGGCACATTCCTTTTCAGACAGAAGTGATGAGCGGAAACACGGGAACCGACGCGGACGCGGTCGCGATTTCCCGCGGCGGAGTGAAAACGGCGCTGCTCTCCATCCCGCTGCGGTATATGCACACCCCCAATGAGACGGTAGACCTTCGGGACATCGAGAGCACCGCACGACTGATGGCGGCTGTGGCGGAGGAGGGATTTTAATTGACCGAGCTATTCAAAGCTCTTTGTGCATTGGAAGGCGTTTCCGGGCGGGAAGGCCCTGTGAGGGAATTTATTCGGCAGAGATTTTCCGGGCTGCCTCATGTGGTGAGTATGGAGGAGGATCCCCTGGGGAATCTCCTGCTGAAGTTGAGAGGGGAACGGCGGGCTGCACGGTCCCTCATGCTGAGCGCCCACATGGATGAGGTGGGCATGATCGCCTGCGGGTATACCGATGACGGTTTTGTTCGGGTTGCTCCCGTCGGCGGGATCGACCCCTCGGCTCTGTTCGGTCACCGTGTGCGATTCGGAAAATGCGAGGGAACGATAGGCGGAAAAGCCATTCATTTATGTCAGGGAGATGAAAAAGAAGCTATTCCCAAAGAGGATCTGCTCGTGGATATCGGGGCGGACAACCCGCAAGAAGCACAGACGATGGTGGCGATAGGGAGCACGGCGGTGTGGTCGAGCGACTTTACCTCTCTCGGCAAGCTCGTGAAAGGGCGGGCCATTGACGACCGCGCGGGGTGTGCTCTGCTGACAGAACTTGCGGCGGAAGTCCCGCCCGTCGATTTCTCCATCGCTTTTACAGTGCAGGAGGAAGTGGGACTGCGCGGTGCGAAAGCGGCGGCGTTTACCCTTGCTCCCGAGGTGGCGGTGGCGGTGGAGGCGACGACGGCGGCGGACACCGCGGGAACACAGGAGAATCGGCAGGTGTGCGCCGTGGGAAAGGGACCGGTGGTTTCGTTTATGGACCGGCGCACTTTGTATGACCCTTCGCTCTATGCCCTAATCCTGAAAACCGCCGGGCAGAACGGCATTCCGGCACAGACAAAATCGATGGTGGCGGGGGGGAACGACGCAGGATCGTTTCAAACCAGCGGCGCCGGAGCCAAAGTTGCCGCCGTGTCGCTGCCCTGCCGGTACATTCACTCGCCCGCCTGTGTACTCTCTATGGAGGATATGCGCCATACTCTCGCGCTTCTCAAGGCGGTTCTGCTGCCCCTTGCTATGGGTGAGACGGCGTGATCCGTCAGGTGACGGGGGAGGCACTGTCCCGCTGGCAGCCGGACAGCGAGGCGGCCCTTCGGCTGTGCGGACAGATAGAGGCTTACGGTGATGCTCGGCCGTTTTTACGTTTTTTTGAGGATGATGCGGGAGGGCGGCTTTCGGTTTGTCACGGCGACGCGGTCCTTGCCTCCGGCGAAGATACGGAGGAAGTGCGTCTGTTTCTCACTATGAATCCGTCCATACGCCGTGTGCGAAGCGACAGGCGGACGGCGCTCCTCTTGGCAAAGGACTGGGGGATGCCGCTGCGCTCTCACTGTGTGATGTGCGCTCCGTATCCTCCCGAAGCGGCCGAATCTTCGGCGATGGAACCGAAACTTGCCCATCTATATCCGCTGCTCGTTGCCGTATTTGGCGAGGCGATTCCCCCTTTTGACGAGTGGTACGCGGACGCACATTTCCGCACCCGTCACGGCCTGATGCATACCGCCGGGGTTAGCGACGGGGAAACGCTTCTGGCGTGCGCCATGACCGTCAGCGAGTGCCGGCAGGCGGCGCTGATCGGCGCTGTCGCCACATTGCCCAAGGCGCGCGGCAAGGGATATGCCTCCCGTTGTGTGCTCACTCTCACCGGCCGGCTGCAGCGCATGGGTAAGAGGGTGCTTCTTTCCCCGAAAAATGACCGGGCATTCGCCATCTACACGCATCTTGGATTTACACCCTGCGGCGAGTGGGGCGAGGTTCAACGCTGACAGAAAGGACAAAAAAGCCTATGGTTACCCCGTTTTTCACCTTTCCCGAAACCTTGGTTATAGCTGCCGACAGGGCGATGAAGACGGTCGCGCCGGCATTTCGCCGAGTGGAAGAGATCGCCGAATACAATCAGCAAAAGGTACTCTCCGCCTTTATTGAAAACCGGGTCAGCGAAAGCCACTTTGCCCAGACCACCGGCTATGGCTACGGCGACCGGGGGCGGGATACGCTGGATGCCGTTTTTGCCCGGGTTATGGGGACGGAAGATGCCCTACTGCGGCATTTTATCCTCTCCGGCACCCATGCGATTACGGTGGCTCTTTTCGGTGTGCTCCGCCCGGGAGATGTACTTCTCGCTGCCACGGGAGCCCCGTATGATACGCTGAAAGAGATGATCGGGGCCGCTTCACCGTCCGACGGCTCGCTCGCCGAATACGGGATAGGTTACCGCGAGGTACCGCTGCAAGAAGACGGCACCCCGGATCTTTCCGGCATATGCCGGGCGCTTCGGGAAGAACCTCGCGTGACAACGGTGCACATACAGCGCTCCCGCGGGTACACCTTGCGCCCGTCGCTCACCGTGGAGGCAATAGGGGAAATCGTCCGCGCGGTGCGGGAGGTTCGGCCGGACGCCGTGGTCTTTGTGGACAACTGTTACGGAGAATTTGCCCAGAAAGAGGAACCGACATCGGTGGGAGCCGATTTGATGGCGGGCTCGCTGATCAAAAATCCCGGAGGAGGAATAGCGGAAAACGGGGGATATCTCTGCGGCAGAGCGAATCTCGTGGAGCGATGTGCTCACCGCCTGACGGCCCCCGGATTGGGTCGTGAAGTAGGTGCCTCCCTTGGACACAACCGGTCGCTCTTTATGGGATTGTTTCACGCTCCTCATGTGGTGGGAGAGGCGCTTAAAACCGCGATATTCGCCTCCGCCCTTTTCGATGAACTGGGTTTTCCGGTCAGCCCCGCCCCTATGGATCCCCGCGCCGACATCGTTCAGACCATCACGCTCGGCACACCGGAGAAACTGACCGCTTTTTGTGAGGGAATTCAGTGCGGCTCTCC
>CAZGXK010000062.1:0-7569 GCA_964529775.1 uncultured Eubacteriales bacterium | reverse complement strand
GCAAAATAAAGAAAAATATTATCTTAACAGACGTTACCAAGTGGCAAACTCGGGATGAACGGGTTTTTGAAAATATCACAGAATGCCGAAACGAATATCGCAAATACCGTTCTTGACAAATCAGCGAATTTATGGTATAATATGTCAAAATGTGAAATAGAGCTTCGGGCCGTTCGGCAAAGGCCCGGGCCGCTTGAAAAAAAGGAGGAGTTGTGATGAAACGAACGGAAGGCAAACGGATCCTCTCGGCGCTGCTGTGCCTTGCGCTGATGATCGGCTGTCTGCCCGGAGCGGCGATAGCGACGACCGCGGCGGACGGTGACGGCGAGGTGATCTATGAGCAGGATTTCGACGGACTCACCGAACTTCCGGAGGGATGGGAGGTCATCCGCCAAAACGTGACCGGCGGCAACGTCACCGTGCAGGACGGCAAGCTCTGCATCAACGCCAAGACCGCCTCGAACACCAACCCGATGGGCGCCGTCTATATGGGCGACGAGGTGAAGGTCAACGGTTTTACGCTGGAGATGGATTACACCCCTGTGGAAGAGGTCAATCCCCAGCGCTGGACCAGTCTGATGTACAATATCCAAAGCGGGAAGAGCGGCACCTCTTATTCCCCGTATTATCACTTTGCCATTCGGCGCGGCGCCAGCGCGCCGGACGCTGTGGAGCTGACCCATTATAACGGCGACTGGGACTATGTCACCCGCACCAGCGCCCCCGCCGATATGGTGCTTGGGGAGACCTACCACATGAAAGTGGTCGTGGTGGGCAACCGTGTGCTGGAATATCTCGACGACCAGCTGATGATTGATGAGGAAATCTCCGGACACACCTGGTACGCCAACGGCGGCGGCATCGGGGTGCAGACGTCTTCCATGAACATCCTGATCGACAACTTCAAGATGACCAAGACGAACAAGATCGATGTCCCCCAGCCGAAGGGGCTCGCCTCCGTCTATGAGCCGCAGACCGGCATCAAGATGGCACCCACCGTGGTGCAGAAAGAGGACAGCCAAGAGGATTACGACGCGCTCAAGACCGATGGAGTGCGCCCGGCGACCGCCGTCTTTACGCTCAACAGCGCGCTGGATGTGCTCGCCGCCGACGGCTCGAAAATCGCCCCTCTCTCTGAGGCGCTGGATCGCCTGGGCGATGCGATTATCCCCGGCTTCTTTGTGAAGGATGAGGCGACGGTTCAGGCGCTCGCCGCGCAGATCGGCCCGGATTACCAGGACGCCACCGTTTTTTCGGACGATAACGCCGTGCTCGACATCGCGCACCACACTCTCAAGAGGGTGCGCACCGCCTATGTTCCGGTGCTCACGGGAGATATCACCCCCGATGTGCTGGACGAGCTGGTGGCGACGGGCAACACGAGTTTTTCCAAGATTCTGGTGATCGACGGAAACAAAATCACCAAGGATCAGGTGCTTTACCTGCAGTGCCGCCTGATGACGGTGTGGCTCACCACCACGGGAACCGGCGCGGACAGCGCCGCCCAGATGATGAAGGGCGCGGACGGCCTCGTGAGCGATTCGTATGAAGGTTCCATCGCGATGATCGAGAGCTTCAAAGACGACACGCACGGCATTGTGCGTTCGCCCGTCACCATCGCTCACCGCGGATGGAGCGCCAACTACCCCGAGAACACCATGTCCGCCTTCAAGGCGGCGGTGGAAGCCGGCGCCACCATGATTGAGACCGATTTCCACCTGACGAAGGACGGCGTCCTCGTACTGATGCACGACGACACCGTCGACCGCACCACCGACGGGAAAGGCGCGATCGCTTCCAAGACCTATGCCGAGCTGCAGGAACTCCACATCAAGAACGCGGACGGCACGCTGAGCGACGAAAAGATTCCCACCATGGAGGAACTTTTCCAGTATCTGCAGGACAAAGACACGGTGGCGGTGATGGAGATCAAGAACAGCAATCCGGAGTCTTTGCCGAAGTTTATGGATATGGTGAAAAAATACCACATGGAGAACCGTGTGCTCGCACCCTCCTTTATCCTCTCGCAGATACAGGTCATGCGCAGGGATTACCCGGAGATCGGAGTCGGTTATTTCGGATATACCGGCGGCGCTGGCACGGCGGGGGATAAGCTGCTCTCCATCCTCTCCTCGATGGAGGCCAACGAGTACACCATGCACACGCAGAAAGAAAATGTGAACAGCGAGCTGTTTGAGCTTGCGAAGCACCGCGGCGTGGTGTTCCACAACTGGACCTATAACACGCTGACCGAGGTCAACGTCAGCCTGCGGCAGGGTGTGCAGTCGCTGACCAGCAACGGCGCCACCTGGCTGGACGGGCAGTATTCCTATCTGGTGCCGGACGATCCGACGATCACCCTGCAGCAGAACACCCCGGTGGAAATTGAAGCGACCGCCGTCTGCCAGGAAGGCGGCAAAACGGGGAGAGTTCATGTGGGTCTTGTGAATGTGGACGGCAGCGACATCACCTTCTCGAACACCAAGAGCGGCAAGGTCTACGCCGATAAACAGGGCACCGTCCACGCGGTGATGAAGTATGAAGTGGAACAGTACGACGGGACGTACACCGTCTATTCTGCCCCGGTGACCGTGGAGATCACCGCCGGCACCACTACCGAGCCGGAGCCGGAACCGGACGACAGTTCCAGCACGGAGCCCACCACCACCGCCCCGTATATCGAGGACGAGGTGACCGAGGGCGTCATCAAGGAAGTCAACCTCCAGGCGAACAATCCCGATGCCTGGTGGGTTAAAGACCAGAAGATCGGGGTGCAGAAGGATGTCCCGTATGCCTATGCAAAGTATCCGGAGATCTCCATTGCGAAGGATGAAGAGGGCAACCTGGTGATCATGCGCACTCCCTATTCCGGAGCCATGTATGTCAAATGCTACGCGCCCATCAACAAGACGGTGAACATCAAAGATAATATGTTCTTCTACGATTTCACCGCGGAAAATAATTGGAATCTCTCGCTGGAAGTGGGCGGCGGCAGAAACATCAACCTGATGGGGTATATCGAGAAGCAGCATGCGGGGGTCAACGAGAACTTCAATCTCTCCTATACGGAGTATGTCACGGACGGCGACCCCGGCACCTTTAAGGGGACGCTCGATCTGACCAAGGTGATTGAAGATGCTCTGAAAATCAAGAACAACGGTTCCCCGGTTCTCGCAACCGACCCGGCACCGGACGGCAATCTGACGGTGACCAAGATGATTATCTGGACCGTGAACGGGCGCGAAAATCTCGATAAGATCACCATCCGGGACCTCTACATCGGGCGCCCGGGTGATCCCAATAATACCGAGCCTTCCACCGGTCCCACCGTCGAGAACCCGGGAACAGGCGACACAAACAAAGACGGTGTGCTGGACATCAACGATTCCCTGGCGCTGTACAGTGCGGTCTGCGGGAGAGGCAAGATCAGCGATTTGCCGCAGGAAGCCGCCGACATCAACGGCGATCACCAGATCAATATGGCGGATGCCTATTTGCTCTATCTGCTGGTCTCCGGTCTGCCGGATCATTCCGCCCCCTCGACGCCGGGCGAGCCCTCGTCTCCCCCGACGGAGCCCACCGAACCCACGCCGTCGGAATCCACCGATATACTCGGCGCTTTTGAGGTGGCGAGAGGTACCGTCCACACGCCCGGCAATATTGCCCATGCGGTGCGCAACGAGGACGGCTCGATAACGCTGACGATCGACCCGGAAAGTGTCGAACGGTGGCCGGCGCTGGATTATGATGTGACGATTCCGGTGGATTTGAGCCGGACACCGTATCTGAGAATCAGCGGATACGGCGCGGAGAACGGAAACGGCAACGCCATGCTGCTTTTGGATGTCAACGGGATCACCAAAGAAGTTCAGGCCAGTGAACTGGCGGGCATGAGAAAAGATGCCGGACAAAAATCCTACGATTTGAAAGTGGATATGCGCGGGTATCTGGAGAGCGAATTACAGACAGAGACCACTCTGACTGTTAAAAAGCTCATATTGCAGGTTTCCACCAGTACATCACCCAATCCGGAAGACAGCTTTACTTTCAGGGAACTGGCTTTTACCGCGTAAACCGTGTTTTCTGTTTTTCTCTCCCCGGCGGGGTTTCCCGCCGGGGAAAATTTTCCCAAAGAGGCGGGTGAATATGCTCTCTGAGGCGGCATGGCAGATTGTGCGCCGTCTGAACGGCGCGGGGTACGAGGCGTTCGCCGTTGGCGGGTGTGTGCGGGATATGCTGAGGGGGGCGGTTTCGAGCGATGTGGATATCGCGACTTCCGCCCGGCCGGAGCAGGTGTGCGCTCTCTTCGGCGAAAGCCGCGTGGTCCCTACCGGCATCCGTCACGGCACGGTGACGGTGCTCGCTGAGGGCGCCTCGTTTGAGGTGACCTCCTACCGGCGCGACGGCGTGTACAGCGATGCCCGGCGACCGGACGACGTGACGTTCGGAGTCTCTCTCACGGACGATCTGCGGCGGCGGGATTTCACCGTCAACGCGATGGCTTTTCACCCGGACACCGGGCTTATCGACCCTTTTGGCGGGAGGGAAGATGTGCAAAAAGGGGTGCTGCGCTGTGTGGGGGAACCCAAGGAGAGATTCCGGGAGGATCCTCTGCGCATTCTCCGTCTTCTGCGGTTTGCGTCGGTTCTCGGGTTTGAAATCGATTCCGCCACCGGCCGCGCGGCGAGGGAAATGCGGCACCGGCTTGCCCTGACGGCGGCGGAGCGCAAGAGGGATGAACTGTTTGCCCTGATGTGCGGCGATCACGCCGGGGAGGTGCTCCTCGATTATCCGGAGGTTCTTTTTGAGCTGATTCCCAGTCTTTCCCCCGCGCTCGGATTCGACCAGCGCAATCCGCATCACGATTTCGATCTGTTCACCCACTCCGTGCGCGCCGTCTCGTTTACCCCTCCCACGCTGACGCTGCGCCTCGCTGCCCTGCTGCACGATATGGGCAAGCCCCGGTGCATGACGATCGACGAGAACGGGGTGGGACATTTTTACGGGCACGCCGCGGTATCGGCGGAGATGGCGAAGGAAGCTCTGCTGGCGCTCCGCGCGGACCGCGCCACCGTGCTTATGGTGGAATCTCTCGTCGCGCACCACGATGCCGCCATAGAGCCCACCAAGCGGTGTGTCCGGCGCCGGATGGCCCACATCGGAGAAGAGACCATGCGGGAAGAGCTTCTCCTGAAGGAGGCGGACGCGAGGGCGTGCAGGAAAAATCCTCCGCCCGGGGAGTGGGACGGACTTTTCAGGCGGCACACCGAGGTTCGCCGCCTGATGGAAGAGATTCGGCGGGACGGGGATTGCCTGACGCTCGCCGATTTGGCGGTGAACGGCGACGATGTGATGGCCTGCGGTGTTCCGCAGGGAAAAGCTGTCGGGGAGATTCTGCGCACGCTGCTCTCGCGGGTGATCGACGGGCAACGGGACAATACCCGCGACGCGCTGCTCGCGGAAATCAGGGAGAATTGGCTATGATTTGTTCGCTGTGCCCGCACCGCTGCCGGGCCGCGCGGGACGAGCGCGGGGGAGAGGGCAGGTGCCGTCTGCCGAGCACCGCCTATGCCGCGAGGGCCGCGCTTCAATTCGGAGAGGAACCCTGTCTCAGCGGGACAAGAGGGTCGGGGGCGGTGTTCTTTTCCGGCTGTACGCTCTCCTGCGTGTTTTGTCAAAACGCGGAGATCAGCCGCTCGGCGTACGGCATCCCCCTTTCTCCCGAAGCGCTCGCCGACGTGTTTCGGGATCTGGTGCGGCAGGGGGCGCACAATATCCATCTGGTCAGCCCCACTCCGTATATTCCGGTGATTCGCCGGGCGATGGCGCGGTACCGCCCTCCGGTTCCCGTCGTCTACAACACCGGGGGATACGAGCGGGTGGAGAGCCTGCGCGCGCTGGAGGGGTTTGTGGATATCTACCTTCCCGATTTCAAATACGGCGACGAAGCGCTGGCCGTGCGGTTGTCGGGCGCCCCGGGGTACCCTTCCGTCGCCCTCGACGCCATAGAGGAAATGCGCCGCCAAACAGGGGATATCGAGCGGGACGGCAACGGAATCGCCCGCCGCGGCACCATGGTTCGCCATCTGGTGCTGCCGGGGCATCTGGCGAATACGGAGGAGGCGCTGCGCCTGCTCTCGCGGCGCTTCGGCTCTTCCCTCTGGGTGAGCCTTCTGTTTCAGTATACGCCGGTTATGAGGGTCGCCGAAAAGGAGCTCTGCCGGGCGCTGACAAGGCGCGAATGCGAAAAAGCGTTCGCCCTTTTGTGCGATGCCGGCTTTGAAAACGGGTACACACAGGAATTCGGGTGCGCCGGTACAGGGGAAATTCCCGCGTTTGATTTGACGGGGCTGCCGATGGGCGGCGACACCGCCACCTAAAAAAGGGACTTTTTCTCAAAAGGGCTTGCTTTTTCCCCGAAAGGGGCGTATACTGTACCTCGGTGGGAATGAGATATTCCTATGACGGGGTGTGGCGAAGCTTGGTATCGCGCTTGGTTCGGGACCAAGAGGCCTCGGGTTCAAATCCCGACACTCCGACCAAAACGGCCGCAGACATCGGGGCTGCCGCGAATGGCGTTCGCAATTCGCGGTGGCGGCGCGGCAAAATGCGTCTTTCGGCGATGGCGCAGGACGAAAACCTGCCCGTTGCCGAAAGGCTTTTCTTTTCTTGAAAGAATGCTTGACGGTAGGCCAGAATTATAGTATACTATTTATATAGGATTGGTATGGTTCCCCGTGCTCCGGACCGATCGGAGAAAAACGGGGAAGCATGGGAATCCCCCAAAATCAGGTTATTTTATGTGACACTCTGTGTCACACGCCAATAAGGAGACGAGGAAAATGAAACACAAGAGCCAATGGAAGCGCGTTTTCGCCATGCTCCTCTCGGTGGGGCTTTTGGCGTCTGTGGCGCTGACTCCAGCCCTCGCCGCCGTGGAAGCGGGAGGAGATATTTCCGTTTTAGGAGCGACGGAAATGGAGGGGTTGTCCCGCCTTGACGGTGACGGTGTCCTGCCGGGCGGCGATTCGAATGGCGAAACCGGGCGCGGAGAGCGGATTTATTCGGACAGCGATACGGTGACGGCCATTGTCCAGCTGAAGGACGCCCCTGTGCTGGATTCGGTCGCCGATGTCCCGAACACGATCGGCAAAGAGGAGTGGTCGGCGGGGAAGACGGTCGCCGACTATTTATCGGGCGAGGCCGCGCAGGCGAAGTCCGCCGATTTGCGCTCCCGGCAAAATGCCCTGGCGGCGGAGATTCGCGCCCTCGGGAGTTCAGTTGCGCCGATTCGTTCCGAGGGCGTCACGGTACTTGCGCAGTGGACGAACGTGGTCAACGCCATGGCGATTCGCGTACCGTACGGCTATCTGGACGACATCCGCAAAATGGACGGCGTAAAGCGGGCCTATGTCCAGCATACGTACACCGCTCCCGAGCCGGTGATGCAGGGCGCGGGGAATGCCGGTTTCAGCTATGATATGGTCGGCATTCAGGAGACCTGGGATGCGGGCTATACCGGCGAGGGCATGGTGGCGGCCGTGTTGGATACCGGTCTGGATTTGGAAT
>CAZGXK010000061.1:1506-7807 GCA_964529775.1 uncultured Eubacteriales bacterium | reverse complement strand
ACAGTGAGCGTCGATTTTGATATCCTTTGATTGAGAGAAAACAGATGGGAGGGGGCGGGAACGCCTTGCCCTTGCCGGAAGAGGGAATGAACTGTGGTTTACTATGCGCATAAGAGAACCTGTCAGGACGGCACGGAGGAATTTCAGACGGTTTCCGACCATGTGAACGGCGTTTCGCTTCTCGCCGGAGAGTTCGCACGCCCGTTCGGTGCCGAAGATCTCGCCAAGGCGGCGGGGGAGGCGCACGATCTCGGAAAATGCACCAAAGGCTTTCAGGATCGGTTGCTGAGGGACGGTCCGATTGTGGACCATGCCACAGCAGGCGCGAAGATATGTTGGGAGAAGCGAGAGCCTCACGCCGCTTTTTGCGTTTTGGGGCACCACACCGGTCTGCCGGACATGGGTGTCCGGGGAGACCAGAGCGGAGGACCGACCTTCTGGGGGAGAATGAACCGCGCTTCTGAGGCGGAACCCGCCGACACCGCGGGGTTTGCGATCGGTGCGGCTAACCCTCCGGCCTATGTGAACAGGAATTCGCTGACCGATTTCTTTTTCGTGCGAATGCTCTATTCCTGTCTGGTGGACGCCGATTTTCTGGATACCGAGCGGTTTATGAGCGGCGGGAGAGAATCCGTGCCGACGGATATGCGGGCTCTCTGGGAGAAACTGAACAGATACATCGGGGAGAAGTTGGAACCGCTCTCGGGCGAATTGAACGACCGGCGAAGGGCCATCCTCCACGCCTGTATACAAGCGGGAGAACGGGAAAGGCCGGGATTGTTCACCTTGACGGTGCCGACGGGCGGAGGTAAGACGGTATCTTCTCTCGCCTTTGCGCTGCGTCACGCGGTGACCTATGGCAAGCGGCGGGTTGTCTATGTGATTCCCTACACATCGATTATCGACCAGACCGTAGAGAAGTTTTCCGAGATTTTGGGGGAGGAGAACGTCCTCGCCCATCACACCGGCGTTTCCTACGACACCGGCGAGTATGCCACGGAGGAATCCGTCCGCAAGGCCAAGGCCACTGAGAACTGGGATATGCCGGTGATTGTCACCACGGCGGTGCAGTTTTTTGAATCGCTCTACGCCAGCCGCTCGTCTTCCTGCCGCAAGCTTCACGCTCTTGCGGACAGCGTGGTGATTTTCGATGAGGCGCAGACCCTCCCCATACCTTATTTGGCGCCGTGTGTGCACGCCATCGCCGAGCTGGTCGCCCATTACGGGGTGAGCGCGGTGCTCTGTACCGCCACGCAGCCCGCTCTGCAGCCCTTGTTTGACCGCTTTCTGAGCGGGGAAACGGCGCGCGAGATTTGCCCCTCGGAGAGCGCGGACGACCCTGTGTTTGAGCGGGTGACTTACCGTCGGGCGGGGGTTCTCTCGCACGAGGATGTCTGCCGGGAGATGAACGGGCGAGAGCAGGTGCTGTGTATCGTCAACAGCAGGAAAAAGGCCAGGGATGTGTTTGAAGGGCTTTGCGGGGACGGCTGCTTTCATTTATCGACTTTGATGTACCCCGCACACCGGGCGGAGAAATTGCATGAGATTCGGGAGCGCCTTGCTTCGGGAAGACCTTGCCGGGTGGTATCCACTTCCCTGATTGAGGCGGGCGTTGATGTGGACTTCCCGGAAGTCTTCCGGGAGATGGCGGGAATGGATTCTATTGTGCAGGCCGCCGGCCGCTGCAACCGCGAGGGAAAATCACCCGCTTCAAAGAGCTTGGTCACGATATTTGAGCCCGAGACGCCGCCTCCGCCGATGTTTGCCGCCGCTATCGGGGCGGCAAAAGTATCGCTTGAGCAAAGCGAAGATGTGCCGGGAGCGGTGGACCGGTATTTTCGGGAACTTTTCGATCTGAAGGGGGAGGACGCGCTGGATCAAAAGCGGATTATCCATCGCATCCAGCGAGGGGATTTTCCGTTTCGCTCCATTGCCGAGGATTTTCATCTTATCGATTCCCCCACAAAAACCGTATATATCCCACAGGGAGAAGGCGAGAAATGGGTTAGCGCCTTAAAGGAGGGGAATCATTCACGGGCGCTGTACCGCAAGCTGAGCCGGTACGCCGTTTCTGTCTATCCGAATCATTTCCGACATTTGTACGCCTTGGGGGATATGGAAGAACTGGACGAGGATACCGGCATTCTGACGAACACCGGTCTGTATTCCGAGGACACCGGATTATCCTTGCGGGAGGAAGAAGGGCAGGCTTTTATACTGTGAAGACCGTTAAGGCAGTGAAAGGATGTGATTTTGATTGGTTCGACTTGAAGTGTGGGGAGATTATGCGTTGTTTACCCGCCCGGAGATGAAGGCGGAACGGGTCACCTACGACGTCATGACGCCGTCGGCGGCGCGGGGGATTCTGGAAGCCGTTTTCTGGCACCCGGGTATGCGGTGGAACATCCGGCGGATTTATGTGCGAAGTCCCATCACATTCATGAACCTGCGGCGCAACGAGGTCAAGGGCACTCTCAACGCCGGCAGCGTGAAACAGGCGATGGAGGGCAGGAAACCGCTTGACGACATCTTCTCCCCGGAGATTGTGCAGCGGGCGTCTTTGCTGCTGCACCGTGTCCGCTACGTCATCGAGGCGGATTTCACGATGACCGAGAGGGCGTCTCCCTCCGACAACCCCGGAAAATTTCAGGAAATGGCCACACGCCGCATGGCCAAAGGGCAGTATTACCATCAGCCGTATCTCGGGTGCCGGGAATTTCCCGCCATGTTTTCCCCCTGTGA
This sequence comes from uncultured Eubacteriales bacterium, assembly GCA_964529775.1. Classification (GTDB taxonomy): domain Bacteria; phylum Bacillota; class Clostridia; order Oscillospirales; family Acutalibacteraceae; genus RGIG1959. The sequence continues at coordinate 5,065 of CAZGXK010000061.1, read as the reverse complement.
GCGCATTCCGGAGTGTCCGCCGCAGCTTTTGGGGGAGAAAGATCTCGGATATATGCTGTACGACATGGATTTTCGCGACGGGGAGAATATCCGGCCGCTCTTCTTTCGGGCGGTGATGCGCGACGGGGTACTCGACGTGCCGCCGCGGGACAGCGGGGAGGTGATCGGATGATTTTGCAGTCTTTGGTCTCGCTCTATGAAGACTTGGAAAAGAGGGGAGAGATTGCGCCCTTCGGCTGGACTCCGCAAAAGATCTCCTTTGCCGTGTATCTCAGGGAGGACGGTTCGGTGGAGAGAATCGTCTCCGTCAAGGCCCAGGAAAAACGGGGAGAGAAAACGGTAACGGTTCCCAGAGAAATGACGGTTCCCAGAGCGGAACACAGAACAAGCGGAATCAAGTCCAATTTTCTCTGGGATAACGCGGAGTACCTCTTCGGGCTGGCAACCAAGGGAAAGCCCGAAAAAGCGATGGAATGCTTCGACGCCTGCCGAAGCCGGCATGAGGAATTGCTCTCCGAAGTCGACCACCCCGCCGCTCTCGCGCTGAAACGCTTCTTTGCTTCATGGGAGCCGAAAGACGCGGCGGAACATCCCGCGATTTTGCCGGTTCTCAAGGAGCTTTCGGAAGGTGGCAACCTCGTCTTCCGCTATGGCGGGCACTATCTTCACGAGATTCCGCAGCTGCGTGAGGCGTGGAACCGGTATTTTGAGCATTCCAGCGGAGCGGGCGAAACCGGACGCTGCCTGGTCACCGGAAAAACGGGGCCCATCGCGCCGCTGCACCCGCCGATCAAAGGGATAGCCGGTGCACAGTCTTCGGGGGCGTCGCTCGTGTCTTTCAACGATCGTGCCTTTTGCTCTTACGGGCATGAGCAGGGCCAAAACGCCCCCACAGGGGCCTATGCGGCTTTCGCCTATGGTGCGGCGCTGAATCATCTGATTGCGGACAGGGATTCCGTCAACCGAATCGGAGACACCACCGTGGTCTGCTGGGCCGCCGGAGGAGAACGCGCTTATGCCGGTTTGATGGGGGACTGCACGTTTGGGAACCGGAGTCCATACCAGGATGCCGAGCTTGCCGAGATGGTGCGTCTGTTGACGCAGGGAAAACCCGTCACCTTTGACGAGACACGCATCGAACCGGAAAGACCTTTCACCGTCTTGGGGCTTTCTCCCAACGGAGGACGTCTCTCGGTACGGCTGTTTTTACAGAACACCTTCGGAAATATCCTGAAAAATGTGGAGGCGCACAACGAGAGACTGCGCATTGCGGGGCTTGACCGTCCCCTTTCTCTTGGAAGGCTGTTGAAAGAAACCGTAAATCCCAACGCAAAAAATGCATCCGCGGCACCCGGACTTGCGGGAGAGACGCTGCGCGCGATTGTCACGGGAGGCGCCTATCCCGCCACTCTGCTCAATGCCCTGAACGTGCGCATCCGCGCCGACCGCGTTATCAATTCCGCCCGGGCGGCCATCATCAAGGCGTATTATCTGAACAACACCCATCCGCTTGTACCAAAGGAGGTTTTACAAGTGCATCTGAATCCGGAAAGTCACAGTGTTCCGTATCAGCTCGGCAGGCTTTTCGCCGTGCTGGAGTCTATCCAGAAGACGGCCAATCCCGGAATCCAGGCGACCATCAAGGACAAGTTTTTCGGCTCGGCCTGCGCGACGCCGGCAACGGTTTTCCCACAGCTTCTCGGGCTCGCGCAAAAACACCTTCGCAAGATCGGAGGCGGACTGGAAGTCACCTTGAACAGGCGGCTCGGCGAGATTATGGACCGTCTGGGAGAAGATTTCCCCCCGCTTTTGAGCCTTCCCGAGCAGGGCGCTTTTCAGCTCGGATATTATCAGCAGAACCTTGAACTGTATGCCAAAAAGGAGGAGAAAGACCATGTCTGAAGCCATTCGAAACCGCTACGAGTTCGTCATCCTGTTCGACGTGAAAAACGGGAATCCCAACGGAGATCCCGACGCGGGCAATATGCCCCGCATCGACCCGGAGACCCGTCACGGCCTGGTCACCGATGTCTGCCTGAAGCGGAAAATCCGCGATTATGTGCAGATAGCCAAAGAGGGCGCCGAGGGGTACCGTCTGTATGTGGCGAAAAATGTGCCGCTCAACCGCAGCGACAGCGAGGCGCTGGAGGCGCTGAATGTGGATGTGAAGCAGATTCCCAAAGCCAAAAAAGACGACCCGAATCTCGATATTCGGCTGCGGGACTGGATGTGCGGGCAATTTTTCGACATCCGCACTTTCGGCGCCGTGATGACCACCTTTGTGAAAGGAAACCTAAACTGCGGGCAGGTGCGCGGTCCGGTGCAGATGAGCTTTGCCGAGAGCGTGGATCCTATCCTTCCGCAGGATGTGACGATTACCCGTGTGGCGATCACCACGGAGGAGGACGCGGAGAAAAAGCAGACGGAGATGGGACACAAATACATTGTCCCTTACGCCCTTTACCGCTGCCATGGGTTTGTTTCGGCCAATCTCGCGAAAATCACCGGCTTTTCCGAGGGGGATTTACGGCTGCTGTGGGAGGCGATACGCAACATGTTTGAGTACGACCGATCCGCGGCGCGGGGAGAAATGGCGGTTCGCGAGCTGATTGTGTTCCGGCACGACAGCGCGCTCGGAAATGCGCCGGCACATAAACTGTTCGATCTCGTCAAGGTAGCGCGCAAGGGGGACGTGGTCTCCCCGAGAAGCTACGCGGACTACGAGGTCACCGTCGCGGAGGAGCAAGTTCCCGACGGCGTGGCGGTGCAGCGCATGGTATGAGGTATGAAGAGGAGGATTATCTGCCGCTCTCCGGCATTCAGCATTTTCGATTTTGCCGGCGCCAGTGGGCGCTAATCCACATTGAGAATTTATGGCGTGAGAACGAGCGCACAACCGAGGGGGAAATCCTCCACGAGCGGGCGCACAACGAAGCTATGGGTGAGACGCGCGGCGATGTGATTACCGCGAGAAGCGTGAGGGTTCATTCCTCCGTCCTCGGCATTTCCGGGGCGTGCGACGTGGTGGAGTTTCGGCGATCCCCCGACGGCATATCTCTTGCGGGGAGAGAGGGACTGTATCGGCCTTTCCCCGTGGAATATAAGAAAGGGGCTCCGAGAGAGGACGACGTCAACGAAGTGCAGCTCTGTACTCAGGCCATGTGTCTGGAGGAAATGCTTTGCTGTGAGATCCGCGAGGGAGCGCTCTATTTCTGGCAGACGCGCAGGCGCGAGGCAATCACTCTGACCGAGGAACTGCGCCAAACGGTGAAGCGGTGCACAGAGGAGATGCACGAGATGTCGGCGCGCGGGTATACCCCGAAAGTGCGTCCCACAAAATCCTGCAACGCCTGTTCTTTGAAAGACGTGTGCCTTCCCAAGCTGATGCGCTCGGAAGATGTGCGGGCGTATATGACACGGCATCTGGAGGATGGGGAATGAGACATCTTCTGAACACTCTGTTTGTCACCTCGGAGGATGCATATCTTTCTCTGGACGGGGAAAACGTCGTGGTCAAACGGGGAGAGGAGGAAATCGGGCGGTACCCTCTGCATATTCT
>CAZGXK010000061.1:0-1496 GCA_964529775.1 uncultured Eubacteriales bacterium | reverse complement strand
GCGTCACCGGCTTTGATGGGGGCCTGCGCCTCACGGGAGATTTCGCTGGCGTTTTGTTCCCCAAGGGGACGCTTTCTCGCAAGGGTTGCCGGACCGATCGAGGGGAATGTGTTGCTGCGCCGGGAGCAGTACCGTATCGCGGACGATGAGGCGAGAAGTTGCCGCATCGCCAAAAATATGGTATTCGGGAAGCTGTACAACTGCGCCCGAAGCGTGGACCGCACCCGAAGGGATCACGGCCCCAGAATTGATGCGGACCGGTTGGCGCATACCGAGACCGTTATTCGGGACATGTTGCCGGAAGTGCTGGGGGAAACTTCTCTCGATGTGCTGAGAGGCCTGGAAGGAACCGCGGCGAGCGCCTATTTCGACGTCTTTGACGACATGATATTATCGAATAAGGCATCCTTTTATTTCAGGGGGCGCCATCGCCGCCCTCCGACGGACAATGTCAACGCCATGCTTTCTTTTGCCTATAGTTTGCTCGGCAACGATTGCGCCGCCGCGCTGGAGAGCGTGGGGCTGGATTCGTATGTGGGGTTCATGCACCGGGACCGGCCGGGGCGCGCTTCGCTCTCGCTGGATTTGATGGAGGAACTGCGCCCCTGTCTGGCGGATCGGTTCGTTCTGACATTGATCAACAACCGCGTGGTTTCCCCAGGCGACTTCACGGTATCCGAAAGCGGTGCGGTTCGTCTGAGTGATCCGGCCAGACAAACGTTTCTCAAAAACTGGCAGGAACGTAAGAGGGAGACGATGACTCATCCGTTTCTCGGCGAAAAAATGCCGTGGGGACTTGTTCCTTATGTGCAGGCTCTGTTGCTGGCAAGACAGATACGCGGCGATTTGGATGAGTATCCGCCGTTTTTATGGAAGTAGGTGCTGGGATTATGTTGGTGGTGATAACGTACGACGTGAACACGGAAGACGCCGGAGGGCGCCGCCGCCTCAGGCAGATAGCCAAACAGTGTACCAATTATGGCCAGAGGGTGCAGAATTCCGTGTTTGAATGTGTGGTGGATGCTTCTCAGCTCAAACAATTGCAGCACAAATTGAGAGCCATTATGGACGAGGAGAAAGACAGTCTTCGGTTTTACCGGCTGGGGAATCAATACCGGGAAAAGATCGAGCACTACGGTGCCAAGCCTGCTTACGAAGCGGAGGGGATACTCATGGTTTGACGGTGCGAAGCGGGAGCTATCAGAAAATCCCCGGGAGGTTCGCACGTCGAATGAGGGGATTATACCCTGAAAGGACTGCCGATGCCGGTGTTTCAGAGGGGAGGCTCTCGTTGAAACAGGTGAATTGAGAAAATTCAAGTAAGAGAAAAGGCACTTTATTGTGTACTTTTGCTGTCCCACCCCGCACGGGGTGGGTGGATTGAAATGGGTGCCTGTTATGGCACCCAAACAAAAAAACAGTCCCACCCCGCACGGGGTGGGTGGATTGAAATATGGATAGAAAGGATAGAAAGGAATTAGTATGAAGTCCCACCC
>CAZGXK010000060.1:7088-8539 GCA_964529775.1 uncultured Eubacteriales bacterium | reverse complement strand
TGAGCAACTGTTTTAATGGCTCCATCGCTTTTTCTCCCTCCCATCGTTCAACTACATTATCGTAAAACCCGATTCCACAAAAAAATTGCAATTTTTTCTTGAAAGCAATTGACAAGGAAACTTGGCGTCTGTATAATGAGGATGTGCAATGAAAACTTAGCGGATAAGGGGATGCAAAATGAATAAAGAAGATATATTAAGAAAAAGCCGTGAAGAGAATGAAGGTAAACAAGATGAGCGTGAAATACTTGTTTTCCTTACAGCATCAAGAGTGGGAAAGAGCGTTGGCGCTATCATATGTGCATTGCTTGTATTTGTAAGTGAACTGATATTACATATTCCGGAAATCGCTATGGTTGGATGGCTTGTATATTTTGCAATGGAAGGCAGTAGTAACTTGACTGTTTTTAGGGAATTGAAAGCACGTAAGTATTTGATTTGGGGTATTATAGAGATTGCCTTTGCTTTCGCATTTGTTGTAGCTCTGATCTTTAAAAATGTGGTGCAATGATGGACGATAAACTAATATTAAAAAACAACCTTAAAGCTTCTCGAAATGAAAAGGGATTATCGCAACAGCAACTGGCAGATATGGTCGGAGTTTCTCGTAACACGATTAGTTCAATTGAAACAGGTCAATTTAATCCAACAGCTAAACTGGCATTAGTTTTATGCATTGCCTTAGATAAGAAATTTGAAGAACTGTTCTATTTTTAAATGAACATATGGAGGACAACACTGATTTCGTGCAGCACTGTCCTATACTTTGTGTTTACAGTCTTCTTTTTCTGTTTGCACCAAATCAGACGCCAGGCATGACCTGTCCGCCAGTATCAGGTTCGCTATCGCAAACATCATATTCAACTTTGCCGTCTGCTTTCGCAAGCCTCGGTACCGCGTCTTCACGCTTTTCGGCGCCGAGGTACCCGCTGTCTCCATAAACAGTTTCCTCTTCCCCTGTCAGCAATTCCGGCGCCATGTCGACTACGGTGCCTTTTTCAGTATCAGACCCTTTTCAATCAGCGTCGCCAGCACCTGCGCAAACAATTGCTGCTGAACGCCGTTATCTTCAAGAATATGCCGAAATCGTCCCAGCGTATCCCCAATCCGGCACTGGATGGATCGAATCAACGCCGCAGAATTTCGAAAAACGCAGCTGTCGATACCCTCCGCCGCCGTTGCCCTATCCGACAGGTCGTAAAGGTTCTGAAACAAGTAGATTCTGAGCATCAATACCTGTGCCAATTCATCATGGATCGCGGACAATGTAATCTGTTGATTCATGCTTTTATTATACCACTTTTTGAACTGTTTTGCATCCTATTTTATTTGTGCGGTGATGCCTTAACAAAAAGAACTTTCATAAAATCCACTCTTTCAATATTCCATGCTGATTCCTTTTTTACGCCCGTGTCTCATAACTAAGCGAAATACCAATATTCCCATAAACA
>CAZGXK010000060.1:0-7078 GCA_964529775.1 uncultured Eubacteriales bacterium | reverse complement strand
CTTTTCAGTCCGCATCGCCAGCACCTGCGCAAACAACGGCTCCTGAATTCCGTTCTTTTCTAAGATATGACGGAACCGTCCCAGTGTGTCACCATCCGGCACTGGATGGCTCGAATCAACGCCGCAGAATTTCGAAAATGCGCGGCTGTCAATAACTTCTGCAACCGTCGTTCTTTCGGACAGGTCGTAGAGATTCGGCATCCTAGAGATCCTCAGCATCAGTCCAACTCGCAAGGCTTATTACCGCGCTCTCCTTTGTCCGCACAGTTGCCAGCTCGTCACGGATTGTGGACATCGTTATCTGCTTATTCTTATTCCTATCCCTATTATTCTACATGTTGTGCCTTCTTGCAGTTGTTTTTCTTTGTGCGGTATGAACTTAAGGCCATACCGCATTTTCCCTTGGGGAAAATTTTTTACGCAAGGCAGGGGAAGCCGGTCACTGTACCAACCGGGCCGCGACCGCGTCGCCCATCTCATCGGTGTGCATGGTCACGCACCCGGGGGTATAGATATCCGGGGTGCGGCAACCGTCGTTCAAGACGTCCTCCACGGCGGTCTCGACCGCGTCGGCGGCACGATCCTCGCCGAGGGAATAGCGCAGCAGCATCGCGCCGGAGAGAATAGTGGCCAGAGGATTGGCGATGTTTTGATCGGCGATATCCGGAGCGGATCCGTGAATCGGTTCATACAGACCTCGCGTCCCCTCCCCCAGAGAAGCCGACGCGAGCATACCGATCGAACCCGCCACCTGTGACGCCTCGTCCGAGAGAATGTCCCCAAACATATTAGAAGCGAGCAGCACATCAAACTGTTGCGGGTCACGCACGAGCTGCATGGCGGCGTTATCCACATACAGGTGCGTGAGCTGTACGTCCGGATAATTTTCGGCCACCTCGTTCACCGTCTCGCGCCAGAGACGGGAACTCTCAAGTACGTTGGCCTTATCCACGCTGTGCACCCTGCCGCGCCTTTTTTGTGCGGTCTCAAATGCCACCTTTGCGATGCGGGCGATTTCGGGTTTGGTATAATATTCGGTGTCGTACGCCGCTTGTACCCCATGATCGTCGCGTCGCCCGCGCTCGCCAAAGTAAATTCCGCCGGTCAGTTCGCGCACCACCATGATGTCCATATGGTCTCCCACGATATCCTCGCGCAAGGGACAGGCGCTTTTGAGCGGACCGTAGATCTTGGCGGGGCGCAGATTGGCAAACAGACCGAGCGCCGAGCGTATGCCGAGCAAGCCCGCCTCGGGGCGCTGCGGGCCGGATAAATGATCCCACCGATAGCCGCCCACGGCACCGAGCAGAACCGCGTCGGATGCAAGACAGGCGGAAACCGTTTCTTTCGGAAGCGGTTCTCCCGTCCGGTCGATGGCGCACCCGCCCAACAGGGCATCGGTATAGGAAAGACGGAACCCAAATTTTGCCCCCGCGGCGTCGAGCACCTTGACCGCCTGTTCCACAATCTCCGGGCCGATACCATCCCCCCGGAGAAGAGTAATCGTATACGTTTTCATGCATCTCACCTCAGTTTTTCCGCGAACGCGAGCTCTTCACGCTGCGGTTGATCGCGTTGATCACGCCCTTGACCGACGCGCGGTTGATACTGCCGGAGATCCCCACCCCGTAAATGGTCTTTCCGTCCGGAGCACGCAAGCCGATATAGGCGACCGCCTTGGAATCGGAACCGCCCGATATCGCATGCTCATGATAGGATAGGAAAGCATATCCTTCGAGAGGCAGACCGGGAAGCGACTGAAAGAATGCGTCGAGAGGACCGTTGCCGACCCCCTCCACCGCGGCCTCCCGGCCGTTCACCGCCACCGAGCCGGTAAAATGCACATCGTGCTCCCCCGTCCCGGGATTGACGCTCTCCTCATCGTAAAAACGGCAGGCGTGAAGTTCATACACTTTGGGCGTTTGGAGATATTCCCTCTCGAAGACCCCGTACACCTCCTGCGGTGTGATCTCTCTTCCCGCTCTGTCGCACTCCGCCTTCACGAGTGCGCCGAATTCCGCGTGCATCTCCTTTGGCAGATCGTACCCGAAGGTGTGGTGCATCACATAGGCGGCACCTCCCTTGCCGGACTGCGAATTGATGCGAATGATCGGCTCATACTCCCTGCCGACATCCGCGGGGTCGATCGGAAGATAGGGAATCTCCCAGTACGGGGTACCGGAGCGTTCCCTATACTCGTATCCCTTGTTGATGGCGTCCTGATGAGAGCCGGAAAAAGCCGTAAACACGAGCTGCCCCGCGTAAGGCTGCCTCTCTCCGACAAGCATACCCGTGCAGCGCTCATACATCTCGCGGATGCGCGGCAGGTCGTGAAAATCCAGTTTCGGATCCACTCCCTGGGTGAACATATTCAGCCCCATGGTGACAATGTCCAGATTGCCTGTGCGCTCCCCGTTGCCAAAAAGAGTGCCTTCCACCCGTTCGGCCCCCGCCATCAAGCCGAGTTCGCTCGCCGCCACTCCGGTACCGCGGTCGTTATGCGGGTGCAGACTGATCACTGCCGCCTCGCGATTCGGCAGATGACGGATGAAATACTCGATCTGATCGGCATAGGTATTCGGCGTACACATTTCCACCGTGTTGGGCAGATTGAGAATCACGGGGTTTTCACTTGTGCTGCCCAGTGTTTCCATCACCCTCGCGCAGATGGCCACCGCATTGTCCGTCTCGGTTCCGGAAAAGCTCTCCGGGGAATACTCATAGCGGATACGGGTATCGCCGTCAAAGCTCTCCGCAAGCTCGCGGATCAGCTTTGCCCCCTGAACCGCGATGTCGATAATGCCGTCCATGTCTGTGTGGAAGACCACTTTGCGCTGCAGAGTGGACGTGGAATTGTAAAAATGGACAATCACGTTTTTGGCCCCGCGGATCGCCTCAAAGGTTTTTCGAATCAAGTGTTCCCTCGCCTGCACCAGCACCTGAATAGTAACATCGTCGGGGATATGCCCCCCTTCGATCAGTTCGCGGCAGATCTCATATTCCGTCTCGGATGCCGAGGGAAAACCCACCTCGATCTCTTTGAAGCCCATATCGCACAGTGTGTGAAAATATTCCAGCTTCTGCTCGAGATTCATCGGATTGACAAGGGCCTGATTTCCGTCCCGCAAATCCACACTGCACCAAATAGGTGCCTTGTCGATGACGCGGTTCGGCCACTGCCGGTCAGGCAGCGGGATCTGTTCAAAAGGTCGGTATTTGCGGGTGGATGGATACATGATACTCATAGCCCCCTTAAAAAATCAACGCTCGCCCCTGTCCTTCAGGGGCGAGCGACATTCTCGCACGCGGTACCACCCTTGTTCGGGCGCCGTAAACGGCGCCCCTCAAAGTGAACTTATCACAAAGTTCCGGCCGATAACGGGGCCAACCGTTCCGCACTCCGCCGCCACGGGACACTTCCCACCGACAAGACATCGCACGGGCAACTCCGGGATGAGCTATCCACGGGCAAGGACTTCGCCGACTTGCACCGACCGCCGGCTCTCTGGGCAAGCCTCCTGCCGTCTTTTTCCCTTCACCGTCTTTTGAAATTTATCCCTTGTATCGGCGACATTTCCCAGGACCCATAAAGTTGCCGCCTTCAAGAGCGGATTGCCCTGCCGACACTTCTACTCGTCGACCCGGGAATCTTCTTCCTCTTCGTCTTCGCCCTTTTCGTCTTCCCCGACATCCTCCGCCGCGTCTTCTTCGTCGTCTAAATCAAACTCCAGCGGCTCGTTGCAGCTTGGGCAGGCAATTCCCCCGTCCAGAAGCGTTTCTTCATCAACCTCGAACGTCTCTCCGCAGGCCGGGCAGGTGATCTCATAAAAATTATCGTCCCATTCTTCGTCGTCTTCTTCGTCGTCCTCGTCACCGTAGACATATTCCTCGACATCGCGGAGATCCTCGTCGATTTCATCGACCTGACCCGCGATCTCGTCCACATAATCCGCATTCTCTTCGATCTGCTTGGAGATCTCGTCCAGAACATCCGCGACAGCGGAAAAGATCTTCGCTTCCTTGCTGTTTTTATCCATCTCGATGCCCTCTAAGAGGCCCTTGAGATACGCCACTTTTTCGGATAATGCCATAACAGACACCCAGCCTTTCTCTAAATTTACGCGCGCTCCATATACTCCCCGGTACGGGTATCGACGCGAATCATCTCTCCCTCGTCGATAAACAGGGGCACACGGATTTCCACACCGGTCTCGAGGGTGGCGGGCTTGGTCGCGTTGGTGGCGGTATCCCCCTTGAACCCGGGATCCGTTTTGGTCACTTTCAGCTCCACGAAATTCGGCGCCTCCACACTGAACACCTTGCCCTTGTATGAAGCGACCTTACACACGAAGTTCTCTTTGACAAACTTGAAACTGTCGCTCAGGACATCGGCGCCGATGGGCATGAGCTCGTATGTCTCCGGGTCCATAAAGTAATAGAGGTCGCCGTCGGTATACGAATACTCCATATCCTTCCGCTCGACATAAGCTGTCGGGAACTTCTCGGTGGGATTGAACGTCTTCTCGATGATCGTGCCCGCGATGACATTGCGGATCTTCGTACGCACAAACGCAGCACCCTTGCCGGGTTTGACATGCTGAAATTCCACAATTTGATACACGCTGCCATCCATCTCGAAAGTCATTCCGTTACGAAAATCACCGGCTGAAACCATAGGCTGATTCCTCCATTATCGCTGTTGTGGGAAAGAGCAAAGCTCTCCGCTGCGCCTACACGACACTCCACCCGTTCTGTACTCTTATTTTACCCTACTCTCACCTGTTTTGCAACCCTTTTTCCAAATTTCCGCTCAATTCTTCTGCATGAAAATAAAAAAGCACCGCCCGTTGAGCTATGTCGGCTCGTTGGGCGGCTACGATTTAATCGTCTTGCGGATGGACCACTTTCATGTACCCGGCGGTCAGGATGCCGGCGGGAAGGGCGACAATGGCGATGCCGAACACGGAAGAGAGCATGGTGATGACCTTGCCCGCCGTGGACACCGCGTAAATATCCCCATACCCGACCGTAGTCAGTGAGACAGTTGCCCAGTAAACGGCATCAAAAAATGTAGAAAAAGTATCCGGCTCCACATTGAAAAGGATCAGAGCGGTGGCCAGAATATACCCTACCGCGAGGCAGCACACAAAAATGAGCGGTTTTTTCTGCTCGCGAAAGACGGTGAGAATAATATCGATGTTTTTGGAATAGCGAAATACCTTAAACATACGGAAAACACGAAACGTGCGCGCCAGACGAACAACCCTGAGCGCCTGAAACGCGTGGCTCAGGGGCGTAAAGGAAGGGAGGATGGACAGCAAATCCACAATGGCCATAAAGGTAAACGGGTACCGAACAAAGGAAAGGACGCCCTTGTTCAGCTTGAAATCCGCCGTGACCAGGCGAAGAAGATAATCCACGATAAATATGCCGGCGGTTATTTTCTCGGTCCAGTTGAAAAACACAGGGGGATTTTTCATCGTCAACGGGATCAGGCTGAGGAGGATCACCGCCATCATGAAAATATCGTATATCCGGCTGGGAACATCCTCTCCCTTGGCCGCCTCGATGACCTCGTAAATACGTTTTCTCATACCCGCCTCCGTTTGATGCCGGCTACGAATGACCGGTCAAAATACACATGAACGCGGAAAAAGCCCGTGTACGGCGCGGTCAATCGTGTTGCGGGAGCAGTTTCTCCACCGCCGCGAGTTCCGCGCACAGGCAAAACAGCTCCATCGCGGTGCGCAGTTCTTCGAGAGGGGGAAAAGTAGGGCTCAATCTCACGTTGCTGTCAAGTGGATCCCTGCCGTACGGGTAAGTGGCGCCGGCGGCGGTAATCGTCACGCCCGCCTCCTGAAGGAGCTGAACCGTGCGTCCGGCCGTGCCCGGAAAGAGATTGACGCTGACAAAATACCCGCCGTTCGGTTTGCTCCAGGAAGCGATTCCCTTGCCTCCCAGCCGCTCCTCCAGTATGGAGAGCACCAATTCAAATCGCGGCGCCAATATGGCGGCGTGCCGCTTCATGTGTCGGCGCACTCCGTCGGCATCCCCGAAAAATCTCACATGGCGGAGCATATTCAGTTTGTCGGGGCCGATCGTCTGAACCGAAATCCGGCGTTTCACGTCCGCCAAATTGGCCTCGGACATGACCATCACGGCAAGCCCAGATCCCGGAAAACTGATCTTCGAAGTGGACGCGAACTCGATAACCATGTCATCCCTGCCGGTCTTGGCCGTCTCCTCAAAAATATTGAGCAGCCGGTCGGGGGTATCGGTGAGATGGTGGACGAAATAGGCATTGTCCCACATGATGCGGAAATCGTCCGCCGCGGGAGTGAGCGAGGCAAAGCGCCGCACCGTCTCGTCGCTGTAAGTCACGCCGTCCGGATTAGAGTACATCGGCACGCACCATATTCCTTTGACCAGAGGATTGCCCGCCTCCCTCTCGACGCAGTCCATATCGGGCCCCGTCGGTGTCATCGGCACAGGGATCATCTCGATACCGAAATACTCGGTAATCGCAAAATGCCGATCGTATCCCGGGCAGGGGCACAAAAATTTCACCGCGCCCTGCTTGGACCACGGCACGCCCCCGCACACCCCGTGCGAGTAGGCGCAGGCGATATAATCGAACATCAGATTGAGGCTGGAATTGCCGCCCACAATCACGCGCTCCGCGGGCACACCGAGCAGCTCGGCGAACATCTCCCTCGCCTCGGGCAGACCATCGGGCAAACCGTAATTGCGCGTATCGGTGCCGTCTTTCGAGAGATAGCCGTCCCGCTCGTTGACACATTCGAGCATATCCAGAGTTAAATCGAGCTGCTCCGGGCTCGGTTTACCGCGGGACATATCGAGTTTCCATCCTCTGCTGCGGTACTCCCCGTATTCCGCACAAAGCTCACGGTATCTCTCGGAAAGGCGCTGTGCGCTCGCGGCAGTCAAATCACCCATATGTTGTCATCGCCCTCATTTTCTGCAAAAATTCCCTATTATTCTACCGCAATTCCCCTGTTTTTGCAAGAACTTTTTCCTCATCCTGCAAAAGAGCATCTCCCAGCATCCCGCGCCCGAT
>CAZGXK010000059.1:0-8642 GCA_964529775.1 uncultured Eubacteriales bacterium | reverse complement strand
TACGAGAGGTACGGATACGTCTGCGCATTTTTGCCGCTCGCGTCGTACCAGCAGAGCATGGCGCCGTTTTTGATGCCCGAGGCGCTGTAGCCGGAGCCGAATTCGCTGCCCCGCCGCACCACGCAGTACCGTATCGCCTCGGCGGTTTTATCGGAGTTCAGGGTGAAATAGTCGATCGGCAGGAAGTAGTACCCCTCCGAGGGGAACGGGTCAGTGCCTGTAACTGTATCCACATCCACATTCTCCAGCCGGTCGTCCGCTAAGAGCACGATGTCGCCCTCAGTCGGAATGAGATCAGGGTATTTTTCGGTGAGTGCAGCTTTTATGCTCTCGTTGGTGCCTTGGGCTTCCAATTCCACGTCGATAATCTTTCCCCCGAAAGCGCGGGGATCGACACCCCCATTGCTGCCGTCACCGATAGTCACCGATTTCCAAGATGTGCCGTCAAATTGGTAGGCGGCTTTGTAGAGCGGCAGGGCGTTCTCGAAGAGATAGTAGCGGTTGTCGCCGGAGGGCGAGAAAGAGGTCGCCGGGTCGCCGTAGGAATACTCCACGTTGCTGGTGGCGTATTGCCCGTAGCGGTTCTCCGGGTTGTACCAGTTGGAGAAAAATTCCAGATTGCCGATCCCAAGGCCGCGGGCCTCTGCCGCCACCGTTGTCCCGACTTTGTTGTTCGTGATATATTCCGCGCTCACGTCCGCCACATCGACGGTGCGGTCCTGCGTGAGAAGCGGTTCCTCAATCCCGATCTCGTAGAAGAGCCGCAGGGGGAAGGTGGAGAGATGGCTGCGGGATTTCGGATCACTCATATTGCTCTCATAGGTCCATTTGCCGCTGTCGGTTTCCGTCAGCGTGACGGTGCGCAGCGGAATCATATACCTCGGGACGTTCACCCACAGCGCCCGGTCGAAGGTGGTGTCCGACTGCACTCCGCCGCCGGAGACCGTCTCGTCGCTGTATTCGCCGGTATCTTCCACCCACACCCGCAAATCGGTGAGGCGGTAGGCACCCGGGGTTTCCTCCGTGATGGATTCGTTTTTATCCGTGGGGTACGCCGGGTTCACGCGTAGTGTGTCGTCCGTCACCTCGCCGCCGGCGTCCGGGCCCGGCTGCACGCGGTAGAAGGTGTATTCGGTATGGCGCATCTTGGTGATGGCGTCGGTCGCAGTATCCGATTTGATGTCCGCGAGCGAGGGCACATATTGGCTCGCCGTCGCCGCGCTCAGCCGGTAGACCCAGCCGTCTTGCCACGCTGTGCCTCCGTTCGGTTGAGCGCCCGATCCCCCGTATTTGGCGGTTGCCGGATCGTCCCCTTTGAACCAGCCGTCCGCTAAGGAGTTTCCGTCAGACAGACCATTACGATCACCTTGATGCTGTTGAATGTACGCCGTGTTGAAGGCGTAATCGTAGACGGCGGCCTTGGCGATCTCGTGCAGCTCCCCGAACAGCAGCAGGTGGGTGACGTCTTTGACCTCCATGTATTTTCCCACAGGGTCCATAAAAGTCACCGAATCGTTCACCCCGAGATCGTTTTCCCCGGTGACGGGGGTGAACAGCGGCGAGGTGATGCGGGAGAGGATCACCTTGAAAATATCGCCGAGCACATCGGAGGTGACATCGAAGAAACCGTTGGTGTAGTGCATATTGGCGATGACGTCCTCATTGGTGATGGTAACGCCGAAATTTGTATCTTCATAACCATTCTCTTTAAGCCGGGCGAGGGTTGCCTTGACTCTTGGTTGACAAATATTGGCTTCGGCATCGCTGCCGCTGCGCCATGTTGCCCAGGTGTCTAGCATCCCCGTGTAGATAGCTGTCTTGTTGCTTCCATCGATGCTTTCATCACCGAATTTCTCTGTGTCGTCCCACCAGTCGGGTTTGTTCTCCAGAGGGTCTTGGGCGGGGTCCAGGGTGGGGTAGAGCCGCATACGCCCCCACTGCGGCACATGCTCCGAATCCACCCCCACGGTGTAGGTCTGAAGCGGCAGATGCCGATTTTCTTCAATCTGGGCACTGTCCCATTGTCTCTTGTAGTGCTTGTTCACCGCCGCCGTCATGTACGAGGCGGTCATCAGCGTCTCCAGCACGGTTCCGGAAGTGCCGAGGGCGGTGTTGTTGTTGCTGTAGAAAACGCCGGCGTAATACCATTTGGGTTCCGAATTCAGCAGCCCGGATTCACTCTGCATCCCGTTGTTATAGAGAGAGGTGATGTCTTCGGGGACGTAAACCTTATACCATTCGTCGCCCACGCCGGGCAGCCTGTGTGTGTTATCTTTCTTATCTTTATAATCATTTAACCATCCTTCTACAAAAAGCTCAGGGGCAACATCCTGTGCCTTTGTGTCCTGTTGATTCAGCCCATAAAATGTATCCCAATCGCTCATCTCATTGAGCGCGAAGTTGGCGCCGCCGTCGGACATGATGATGCAGGCGGGGATGCGGGGGATGGTCGTTGTTGTTTCGTCGCTCAGCGTGACCTCAAAGGTGGCGCTCGCTTCGGCCAGCTGTTTCAGCCCCAGATAGATGCCGCCCTGTGTGTTGGTGAAATACCCGATATAGTAATCGGCTTCCAATTCGTTGGCGGTACGGTTGTTGCTGGTGTCTCCTAATATTCCAGCAAGCACTTCCGAATTGTTTTCCGGAGTATCTGTATTTGAGTAGTTACTAGAGCAATACTCTTTAAAATCACTGAAAACACCGGACCAATTCTTAGCGCTGGTGCTAAGAGCCTCTTGATCTTGCGCCCCCACGCCGGGCAGCGCCTTGACCTTCGTGTTGCGGACGTTGTTGCTGACGGTGCGATGAAATGTTCCGGTTGTGTCGGGCTCAAGATCAATCTTTCCCTTTACGGTACCTCCGTTTGCGTCAAATTGATAATCGCTTGTGTTTGCTGTGCTGTAGACGGCGTTGGCGACCACGGTGTAGCACGCGTCGCGGTTGTTACGCCAAGCCCATCTGTAATGATCACCCCCTTGGTCGACACATCTCAGGTCGCCGGGGTGATACAGGGTTTCCATCCCGCCCACCGAGAGATAGGGCGTATCCTTTTCCGTACTCGTGCCGTCTCCGTCGCTGTCGATCCGCTGATAATGGGCGAGCGGCATCAGAACCGCCGCGGTGGCGCCGTAGCCGATCACGGCGACACGGTTGTTCGGGTTTTGCGCCATCAGCTCGTCGATGGTGGCGTTGACGGCGTTCAGCGTCTGTTGAATGCGGGAATTCGCTATGCGGTCCTCCATGGGGTTGCCGCTATCGGGGAACTTGTATTGGTTCCCAGTTGCCGGATCGATAGCGTCATTTCCTGGAGTGTGTCCCGCATATTTTGCCTGCGAACTGTCTATGCCGTATCTCGTATCCTGAGCCATCGAGGCGGACATATCGATGGTGATCACTAAGTCCAGCGGGCTCACGGGGAACTCGCTGACCGAGCTGGAGCTCCCGAGCAGGCTGAACACTTCCAGAAAATCGGAGTTCAGCCCCACGGTTGCTCCGCCGTTCACGCCGTCGAGTTGTGGCGTCAGCGTGAGCGTATTATCGGCAAAAGTGCGCTCGCCGCCTTCGTCGTCTGTGATGCTCTGGCTCACATTTTGGCCGTAGGCGAACACGCTTTTATCCGTCCACATTCTCCCGGCGGCCCGGGTATCCTGCTGCAGGTTCAGCATTTCCAGATAGGTGTCCATCGTGCTCGGATCCGCCTGCCGCAGCGTCACGCCATCTGTGACGGCGGCGGCGGCGGAAGTATCCGAAAAGACCGCCCCGCTCAGGCCGTAAAAGAGCGAGCCTGTCAGCGCGAGGCACAGAAGAATCGCCGTTGCTCTCCGCCCGAAAGGCGCCGCGCGATGGCGGGTATTCCGATTTTTGGTAGTCACAGTGCATACCTCCCCTATTAGGAATATACGTTTGAGGATAGAGATCAAAAGCGGCAAAAAGCCGGCCCTTGAGAAAAATAACCCAATTTATCCCACGGTTATGCAGACAGTATACCATATTTTTCTTTAAAAAGCAAGAGTTTATTTTTTGTTTTCTTGATTTTTTCGGCGTTTTTTTTGGGCCGGCGGGCGGTACTGAATCTTCGCGGGATAGAGGTTGCAAAAAGAAGGGGATGATGGTATAATGCTTTTCGATAAAGGGGGTTCGTTCCGATGGCACATGAAAAAAACGCTCGCTCCACCAACGGAAGTTGTATTATTTCCGAGGAAGTGGTGGCGTCTATCGCCTGCAACGCGGCGCTCGAGGTGCCCGGTGTGGGCGCGATGGCGTCCCTGCCGTGGAATTGGCACACGCCGGTGCGCACCGGCGTCACCCGCTCGGTGTCGGTGACCGGCACGGCGGACCAGACGGTGATCGATATCGCCTTCTCCCCGCTCATGAGCGCCCGAATCGCCACGGTCGCGCAGCAGGTGCAGGAGGCGGTCAAAACCGCCGTGCAGGCGATGACGGGCAGCCCCGTCACCAAGGTCAACGTCCATGTGTCGCGCCCCGTGGAGGCGGCGCAGGTGCCGGGCGGCAAGGCGGAATAGCCGGGGCGGCGGGGAAGACAGGCCATCCACCCTTGTCGGCGAAAGGCGGTGAGCGGGTTGTCGCGGAGAAAATCGCGGGAGCTGGCGTTTATCCTGCTGTTTGAGCAGTCGTTTGCCCCGGGCGACCGGGGCGAAATCGCCATGGACGAGATCATCGAGTGCGCGAAAGAGGCGTGGGATGTGGAGCCGGACGCGTTCGCCTGTTCGCTCGCCAGGGGCGCGGCAGAGCACCGGGCTCAGCTCGACGGGCAGATTGAGGCCCGCTCCCGCCGCTGGAAAAAAGACCGGCTCTCCCGCGTGACGCTCGCGCTGCTGCGCCTTGCCCTCTACGAGATGCAGTACGAGGAGGAGACGCCGGCGAGCGTCGCCATCAACGAGGCGGTGGAGCTCGCCAAGAAATACGGCGACGAAGAGGAATACGCGTTTGTCAACGGCGTGCTGGGCTCGGTGGCGCGGGAGATGGGGAATACTCCCCAAAAGGCGGAAACATGAGTGTGGTTTTGGGGCTGGACACCAGCTGTTACACCACGTCCGCCGCGCTGCTTTCGCCGCAGACGGGCGAGATGCGCCAAAAAAAGCTGCCGCTGCCGGTACCGGACGGGCAAATCGGGCTGCGCCAGAGCGAAGCTCTTTTTCACCATGTGCGGCAGCTGCCGCACTTGCTGGAAGAGATCTGCACGCCGTTTGCGGGGCGGATCGCCGCCGTGGGGGCGTCGGACCGCCCGTGCCAGGCGGACGCGTCTTATATGCCCTGCTTTCTGGCGGGCGCTGGGGCGGCGCGGCAGATCGGGGCGGCGGCGGGAATCGGGGTGCGCCTGTTCTCGCACCAGCAGGGCCATGTGGCGGCGGCGCTGTACGGCGCGAAGCGTCTGCCGTGGGCGAGGCGCCCGTTTATCGCCTTTCATGTGTCCGGAGGCACCACGGAGGCCCTTTTGGTGGAGCCTTCGCCGGATACAGTCCTCCGCTGCCACGCGCAGGCGGGCTCTCTCGATGTGAAAGCGGGTCAGCTCATCGACCGTGTCGGGGCCATGCTGGGGCTGCCGTTTCCCGCCGGCCCCGCGCTGGAGAAGCTTGCCGAGGCCGCGGACGGGGGCAGCCTCCCAAGGCTTTCCATGGAAGGCGGGAACTGCCACCTTTCGGGGGTGCAGAATCAGTGTGAGGCGCTGCTTGCGTCCGGCGCGCCAAGGGAAGAGGTCGCCCGGTTCTGTATCGCCTCGGTTTTGAGCGCCCTGATTTCGATGACCGAGTGGATGCTTCGCCGGTTCGGGACGCTGCCGGTGGTCTACGCCGGAGGAGTGATGAGCAACGCCTTCCTGCGGCGGGAGCTGTCCTCCCGCTTTGGCGGAGTGTTTGCCGACGCCCCGTATTCCGCCGACAACGCGTGCGGTATCGCGGTCTTGACGGCGATGGCCGAGGAGGGATGGGTTCCGTGACAGCGATTACCGTCAGCCAGCTCAACCGCTATGTCAAGGCTTTGCTGGAAGAGGATAAAAACCTCACGCCGGTCCTGGTCAGCGGCGAGATCAGCAATTTTACCCACCACTATAAATCCGGGCATCTCTATCTGTCGCTGAAAGACGAAAACGCGTTGGTGAGGGCCGTGATGTTCCGGGGGGCGGCGCAAAAGCTGGCGTTTACCCCGCAAAACGGGATGAAAGTGATCGTGCGCGCGCGCGTTTCCCTTTATGAGCGCGACGGCGCGTACCAGTTGTACATCGACGCCATGCAGCCGGACGGCGTGGGCGCGCTGCAGGTGGCTTTTGAGCAGCTGAAGGAAAAGCTCGCCCAAGAAGGGCTGTTCGACGCGAACCGGAAACGCCCGATTCCCCGCTATCCGCGCGCCGTCGGCGTGATTACTTCCCCCACGGGGGCCGCGGTGCGGGACATCTTCAATGTGCTCGGCCGGCGGTATCCGATGGCGAAAGTCGTGTTTGCCCCGGTGCTTGTGCAGGGGGAGGACGCCCCGCCGCAGATTGTGAGCGCGCTCGCCCGCATGGCGGAAGTCGACACGGTCGATGTCATCATCGTGGGGCGCGGCGGCGGCTCGCTGGAAGATTTGTGGGCGTTTAACGATGAGCGGGTGGCGCGGGCGGTTTCCGGCTGCGCCAAGCCCGTCATCTCCGCGGTGGGGCATGAGACGGATTTCACCATCTGCGATTTTGCCGCCGACCTGAGGGCGCCCACGCCGTCGGCGGCGGCGGAACTCGCGGTCCCCGATACGGCGTCGCTGCTCAGGCTTCTTGACGACACCGGATGGCGTCTCACGGATTTCATACAGGCGAAGCTGCAAAGGGAATCCCACCGCCTGTCCTCTCTCAGGGAAAAGCGCTGCCTGAGTTCCCCGCTCTTCTATGTGGAGGAGAGGCAGATGCGCCTCGATCTGGCGGGCAAATCGCTCGCGGCGGCGGTAGGCGTGAGCGTACACGCCGCGCGGCAAAGACTGGCGGCACTCTCGGCATCGCTCGACGCGCTCAGCCCGCTCAAAGTGCTTGCGCGCGGGTATTCCATCGTCTACAAAGGCGACGCGGTGGTTAAATCCGCCGGCGAAGTACAAACGGGGGACAGGCTGAGAGTTCGGGTGAAAGACGGCGAGATTTCCGCCGCCGTCACGTGAAGGAAAGGGGATGGCGGTTACGGCTGTGACCTTTGAAGCGGCGATGACAAGACTGGAGCAGATTGTCTCTCTTCTGGAATCCGGCCGGTGTTCGCTGGACGAATCGATGAAGCTCTTTGAGGAGGGGGCGCGTCTCACCGCGTTCTGTCAAAAATCGCTCAAGTCGGCGGAGCAGAAAATCATCCGGCTCACGTCCGCCGAATCGGGGGAGCAGGAAGAGTTCACCGTCCCGCAGGACGCCGGCGAGTCGATGGGCGAGATGCTCAGCGATTGAGGGAGAAGGCGTGACGATGGCGATCTATTCCCCGCATTTCGAGCGGCTGCTGCGGCTGGCGGATGCCGAGATTTTGCGCGCCATGCCCGCCCCCGGCGGACCGGAAGACACGGCCGCGCGGGCTATGGCGTACGCCTGCGCGGGGGGCGGCAAACGGCTTCGCCCGGTACTGCTTCTGGAATTTGCCCGCCTTGGCGGCGGCGACGTTCAGGCGGCGCTGCCTTTTGCGGCGGCCGTCGAGATGGTGCACTGTTATTCTCTGGTGCACGACGACCTGCCCTGTATGGATAACAGCCCCCTGCGCCGGGGGAAGCCCTCGGTCTTTGCGGCGTTCGGCGAGGATATCGCTCTGCTCGCGGGGGACGGACTGCTCACCCGCGCGTTCGAGTGGATGTTGCGCGAGGGGAGAGACGTCCCCGCCGAGCGTGTTGTCCGTGCGGCGCGGATTCTGGCGGACGCCGCCGGTATCGACGGAATGGTCGGCGGTCAGACCATGGATGTGGAGAGCGGGGGAAAATCCCCGGATCTTGCCGCTTTGCAGACGCTGCAGCGCAGGAAAACGGCCGCGCTGATCGCCGCCGCCTGCGAGATGGGGGCGGTTTTGGGCGGCGCCGATCCCGTTTTGTGCGAAGCCGCCGTCCGTTACGGAACCGAAATGGGGCTGTGCTTTCAGATAGTGGATGACCTGTTGGATGTGACGGCGAGCGCCGACGCGCTCGGCAAGCCGGTCCGTGCCGATTCCCACAACGGCAAGGCGACTTATGTCTCGCTCCTCGGCGAGGAGGCGGCGGGAGAACTCGCGGATGAGCGGTGCCGGAACGCGCTCGCCGCTTTGGACGCTTTCGGGGCGGAGGCGGCGGAGCTCGCCGCTCTCACGCGGGCCCTGAGAGTACGGGACAGGTAGGGGGGATTTTCATGGGATGGATCGGACTGCTGGAAAACCGGGTGCTGCTTTCGGCGGGCATAGGGTGGCTGGTCGCGCAGATACTGAAGCTCATACTGTCCATCCTCAAGACACATTCGTTCAGCGCGGAACGTCTGTACGGCGGGGGCGGGATGCCCAGCTCTCATTCCTGCATGGTGACGGCGCTTGCGGTGTCCACCGCGATGACGGACGGAATTTCGTCCACGATTTTTGCCCTCACGCTGGCGTTCGCCTTTGTCACCATGTACGACGCTATGGGGGTTCGCCGTCAGACAGGTCTGCACGCCAAACTGCTCAACAAATACTCCT
>CAZGXK010000058.1:0-8764 GCA_964529775.1 uncultured Eubacteriales bacterium | reverse complement strand
TGCGCAAGCACACCGACAGCGAGGCGTATTGGAACGATGTGCTGAACATGATGCAAGACGAGGGGCTGTGAACGTTACTTTTGCCTATGCTTTTTTCGCGTGAACAGCCTGTGATATCCCATCTGGTAAGCGACAGCGCAGGCCAGGGGCACCAAAAGAAGCAGCAGAAAGAGGAGCAGCAGCTGGGATGCGGTGATCGAGGTGGCGGGAAATACGCTGAGCGGCATAATCAGATTGACAATCGGAAGAAGGGGAGTATTGAGAAAACGGTAAATGCCCTGCACGCTTTCGGTCCACAGGCCCGCCTTGCCGCACAGGAGCAGCGCATACACGAGCGCCGAGGGAATGCTCGCCAGAAGGCCGATCCACAGTCCTCGAAGCGGTTTGGGCGCGGCGTCGTGATGTTCCACCAGATTACGGTCGCGGTCCCCCTCACGGCGGACAAAATAACCGGGAATGCCCAGCAATAGCGCCAGCATCGCCGCCTGCAGCAAGACCCGTACCGCCACCACCAGCACCGCGCAGACATCGTTTTTCGGCTGAGTGATCATCTCACGGCTGATTTCCCGGTCGTCGTCCGCCGTGACTTTCTGATCCTCATAGGTGGTGTTTTCATCAAAATACACCGTCTCGAGCAGGCGCTGCTCCACCACGGCCCCGCTCTCATCCCGGATGATCTCCACTTCCTTATACCCTATGGTATCCTCCAGGAAAGCGGTGGACAGCATATTCACCGATATGCTGAGAAACAGGCTCATCACCCCGGCAAGCAGCGTATACCCGAATACCCGCAGTGCCATCTTGGGGATGGACGGCCCGGCGTTCTCATAGGAATCACGATAGTAACCCATTCACTTCTCCTCCCGTGAAAGTCCGACCGCCTCCAGCAACGCCCGGGCGATCAGGCGATGACCATCGGCGTTCGGATGAGCGCCGTCAGATATCGTGTCCTCCAGCGCCTTGCCGCAAATCGCCTGATAATCGATATATATTCCGTCCGTCTCCCGGGCGAGTCTGCGCAGCTGCCCCTTGACAGAGGCAATGACGTTCTCATCCATCACCGGCTCCGTAAAACGCGGGAGATACCAGCAGGTATCGCTGACGATAACCTTCGTGCCGTTTTTTCGGCAGGCGGCAATCAGGTGATCGATTTTCCGAACAAACAGTTCAAAACAGCTCGGAAAATGACTGTCGTTGTACCCGAGTGAAAAGATCAGCGTCCCCGATGTGGCGGCGAGATCCAGATAGCGTGGGTCGAGGCCGGTAACATCTCCGTTCGCCCGTTTGCCGCATCCCGCGAGTTGCAGCCCGCCGTTACCGTAATTGCTCACAATAACGCCGTCCGGATCGTTGACATAGCCGATTCCGGTAAAAATCACTTCTCCCCCGCCCTGA
The DNA here is from genome assembly GCA_964529775.1 of uncultured Eubacteriales bacterium. Taxonomy (GTDB): domain Bacteria; phylum Bacillota; class Clostridia; order Oscillospirales; family Acutalibacteraceae; genus RGIG1959. The sequence continues at coordinate 7,369 of CAZGXK010000058.1, read as the reverse complement.
ACGGTGAGGCGAATCGTGTTGTCCTCCAAATCGGAAAAGCGGTAAAACGCGGTGCGGTTGCCGCCGTCACCGGCTATCTGCGGCAGGATAAAAGCGTAAGAGGAGCAGTCCACTTCCGTCTGCCCGTGGACATCCGTGAGGATTTTCCCGCCGCCGGTCCCCACCGTGAACCGGCCGTAGCCCTCTCCCGCCTGAAAATAAATACAGAAATAACGGAAGGTTTCCCGCGGGGTAAATTCCAATGCCGCCCCGGGAGCGGAATGCGATAAGCCCTTGGTGCCGAGCAATTCCGCCGAGCGGTACTCCTCCCAGCCTTCGCCCGGAGCGCCTCTCTCGCGAAAGCCGCAGGAAGAGCGCGGAAACGGATGCATTTCATGACTGACCGTCCGCCCCCACAATGTCCCTTCCACCGAGGTGAAACCGTAGTTGCGCACACCCGTATATGCGTTCACCGCCTGCTTAAAGATCCCGATGTAGCTGTTTTTCGGAATATCGCCGGACCCCGCGCCGTGTACGATGCTGTCCCCCAGGATGGCGATCGACCGGTCCCCGAAAGCATCGCGTTTGGACACATGGATCAGCTCTTCGGTGTGATTCATACCCTCACCGCCAGTTCAAAATACCGACGCCGTCGCGATGCGGGTATAGGTATTGCAGAAGGTGTTGATATCCGCGTCGGGGTCTTCCCTCCCATCGAAGAACAGGCGTTCTTCCTCCAATTCTTCAAGCGACTCCGCTTCCCCAGAGAGGTAAGCGCGCAGCCGCTTTTGCGCGGTGACCATGCGGTTTCGCACCCCGCCCAGGCGGATATCGATGACGTCAAAACCAAACGGCTTGTTTTCCCGCATCCAGCTCTCGTAAAATGCGTCGGTAAAAACACACAGTTTGTGCATCATCAGAGGGATATCCTTCTCGGCAAAAATGGTCAGTGTGTCCCGGTCCCCGTTCTTATACGCTTCGCGCAGTTTCACCCCCGCGTCGCATTTGACCGAGAGCAGATCGCAAAGTGCCGCCTCAAAGGCGAACAGATACCCGTATGCCGGATTGCGCCCGGCAAGAGCGGAGAGTTCATCCCTCTTTTTGCTGAAAAACGCCGGAAATTCCGGGGCCACATGGCGGTCGAACAGGCCCTCGAGCACATCCTGATACAGCAGGTACTTGGTGGGATTTTGCCCGATGGCCTTCTGGGTCGGTGTCGTGCGGTTCGGGGTATCGAGACTCAGAAAATCTTCGAGATGCCCGCCGGTACAGGCAAAAAAGCGATCGGCAAGGACGTCGTCGCCCACATCGCCTCCCGCGTAATTGATCTCCGCATACAGCTGCAGCACCGGCAGCACCGTCATCAGCGGACATTCCGCCCCGTCGTCTCCCCATGCGGTGGCGAACACATCCGCGATACCTGCCCGCAAGCACTCGGTCAGCGCGATGCGGCTCACTTCCAGGCTGTGCGCCAGTTCCGGCAGAAGGCCGTTCCATTTCCACGCGCACCCAGCGAAGGCGATGGGATTCTCAAACGCCCGATGCTGGCGCATGACCCGGCGGTAGGTCTCGCGGTCACGGTTGTAATACTCCCAGTATATCAGTTCCACCCCTTGCGGCACCTTGCGGATGATTTCCTGCGGGATGCCCTCCCCGGCATCGTTGTAGGAGCCGGACACCATGTGGAAAAACATATCGCTCCACATCATGGGGGTAAAACCGTATTGCCGGCAGATATCGAGCACCCTTGCGATATGTTCGCACATGATATCCGCCGCGTCGCGCAGGCCGTGCTTTGCGCGGTAATTGCCGAGCCCCAGCATATGCGCCTCGTCCATGCCGATGTTGATACGCCTGCTGCGAAAACACTTTCGCATTTTGGCAACCATCTCGGTCACTAGAGCATAGGTCTCCTCCTCCCCCGCTAGCATGATATCGTTGCAGTCCACCAGCGGGGCAAACGCGTTCCAGCGCAGCACGGTGGAGAGGTGCGCGAGTGTCTGAATACAGGGAACCACCTCAATACCGAGAAGGTTCGCCGCATCGTCCAACGCCGTCAGTTCCGCGTCCGTGTACCGCCCCCGCATATATCCGAAATAGGGGCGCCCCTCCAGCGTGTACATATCCTCCGTATAGAGCTGCACGGTATCCAGCCCCATAAGGGCCATACGGGAGAGCACCGCCAGAAGAGTGGAAACTTTCGGCGCCGCGTTGCGGGAACAGTCCAGCATAAACCCGTCCGACGCAAAATGTGCCTCCTCCGCGAGATCGATCTCGCGGTGCTTCGCAAAAGCATCGAGCAGATGAGAGATGCCGCGGTAAAATTCCACACGGCGGCTGTACTCAACGGTAGCGGTCCGCTCGCCGTCGTAGCGCACACGCAGACCGTTTTCCCTCGGCACCGCGGTGACCGCCACATCCGCGTCGTGCTCGGATGTCTCCTCCACGCCGCAGCCGGAAAGAAGCCTCAGCCCTTTGAGCAGAGCGGCGTCGGCCGTCTCGCAAAAAACCTTCATCTCGCGGTGATGTCCCTCCTCAGTCGAGCGTCACGCTGTGAACCACATTCCCGTAGGAATTGCCCATGAGCAGATAGCTGACGGTGACCTGCCGCACCGAATGCGGCGCCACCTGAACCGTGGCCAGCTTGTAGTTCGCATCGGTAGACGACCCGTCGAAGTGCCCCACGGTGCACTTGTTGAGCAGTTCCGTCCCGTCGCTGTCGATCGTCATGGTCATCAGAGCACCGTTGGCCCGTTTGCGGAAAGTGAAGGTGCGCGCGGTATCGCCCTGATTGACAAGAGTAAAATGATCCTGGTAATCGACCATCCAGTTGCCGGTATTGGCCCTCTGCCCTGTACCGTCCGCGTGGTGGTTGTCGATGATCACCTGCTCCCCTTCCGGCGTCTTACAGGTGTAATTGATCATGTCCGTCCCAACCCCAAAGTGGTTGTTCTGCGGATTGATATGGGTTATCCACTCTTTCTCCTCACGGGTGCGGGTGATCTCGTGCCCGTAAGCGGCGTAAGGATCCGTATTCCTCACGGCGGAAGTGGGATCGTATGTGGACTCGTATGTCACCGGGAGATCCCCCGAAGGAGTCTTGTCGTTGACCGTCCAGGTGATGTCGCTCTCTATCAGCCCCTGGCACTGCTCCATGCCCTTGTAGGCAAGCCCGTACTGAGTATCTCCGCGCTGGCAGATATACCCCTGCTCCGCAGGCCGCGCCGCCACCTGGTCGACCTTGGTGTAGCAGTAGAACGTCCCGTTCACCGTTCCGCCGCTGACACGGAACTTCACCACACCGTTGGAGCACCGCCCGGGATGGATGATGCGGTCGGCAGTACCGTCTACGCTGATGCGGCGGTAGGCATCCTCGGCGGTGCCTCCCAGCACATAAAACACCTCCCCCGCCGGAAGACGGTAGGTGATCGGCTGAAACACCCGCGGGGAATATTTGGTGAAATCCACCCCCTGATATGCCAGTGCCACCCGGCCGTTTTCATCGAAATAGTCATCCGGCAGTTCAAAGCTGCGGTTGTACCACTGAGACCACGACTGCTGGCCGAGCCACTCTCCATCGGTCTGCATACCGATGTTGGTGACCGTCACGTAGACGTCTTCCTCCCCGGGATTCAGCAGCTGATATCCGAGGTAGAGCGGGCGCCCCGTGGAATTGCTGTGCTCATAGGTAAATTCCACATCCCCTGTGAGGCCGTCGTTTTTCAGCAAAGCCTGCCCGATATCCTTCGTGTCGAGCATCTCCGGGTTGTTCGCAAAGATATAGGTGCCGCCCTCCCGCTTTTTATATTCGATTTTAGCCGGGGTCAGCGGGTCCACATTCGGGTCGCCTTCGGTGTCCAGCGTGGAGGCATCCACCGAATAACGCGGCTCATAGGGAAGCCGCTGAGAATGATTCTGCGGAGTTACCGTGAGCTTGAAATCGCGGTTGGGCTGAGCGGTCGTGACGGTGATTCTCACCGTCTGCCCCGCCGTGAGATCCACCGAGAGATCATTCTCAGCCTCCCACGACGAATTTCCGCTCTCGTCTTCTACCGTGATCGACTGCAAATCGTCGCTGGAAAAAAGATAGGTGTCCTCGTATTCCGCCGTCATCTCATAAGTGAGAGAGGCCTTTTTGTCGGTGGTATCGCTGATCCCCGACAAAGGTATCGACTGTCCCTTGCCCTTGACCGACCCGCCGCCAAGCGAACATCCCGGGCATCCGACGCACAAAATTCCCGCCGTCAGAAGAGAACACAGCACCCGTTTGAAATATCTGCCTTTGAAAGTCATGTCCAAGTCTTCCTTTCCGCCCATGGATTTACTCGAGCTCCACCCGATTGAGCGCTCCGCCCATCGAATTGCCGAGAATGTTGTAATCGACGGTAATGCGCCGGTAACTGTGCGGCGGCACGGTGACGCTCGCCATCAGCGCCTGACGCGGTTTGTACAGGCGGTAGGACATCCCGTTGGGCAAATAAGGGTAGCACATTCCGCCGTATTCCTCATACTGCCGGGGATCCGCGTCTTCCGGAAGGCGGGATGCCGGATAGCAAATCGCCGCGATGGTGCAGCGGGCATCCAGCACATCCCCCTCTTCGTTGCGCACCAGCACCAGCAGCGCCCCCGAGAGCGCTCCGTCGGTGTACACCTTAAAGGTCCGTTCGCGGTTCCCTTGATTGATGAAAGTAAAATTGTTGTTGTACTGCACCATCCAGTTGCCTGTGTTCGAGGGCTTGCCGCCCCCGTCCGCGTGCTCGTTGTCGATGACGATAGGAGTGCCGTCCTCGCGGATACCCCGGAAAATCATCATATCCGTCCCGACCGCGCCGTGGGCATTCTGAGGGTTGAGCGCCGTGAGCCAGTCGTTCCTCAGCACACGGTGGGGTGTGCTGTGGTAAGCCATATACGGGGTTTCCGGGTACTCGGAGATGTGCTCGTCGTAAGAGCTCGTGTAGGTCACCGGCAGAGGTCCGGACGGGGTCTTATCGTTGACCGTCCAAGCAATCTCCGCCTCGATCAGCCCGAGCGACGGGTCGAGCCCCTTATACTGCTCGAAGAAATCGATGCCGTTTCTGCGCACGATATAGCCCTGTTCGGGCGGATCTCCCGCTATCGCGGCGGGGTCGGTGTATACGAAGAAGGTGCCGGTCACTTCTCCCCCGCTCACTCGGAACTTCACGGCGCCGTTGGAGCATTTTCCCCGAAGCACCGGTTGATCGGCGGTTCCCCCCACATCGGTGTGCGCGTAGGCATCCGCCGTGGTGCCACCCAGCACATAGATATACTGTCCCGCAGGGATGCGGTAAGAGGCGGGTGTGAACACGCGCGGAGTGTAATCGAGAAAATCCTGCCCCCGGTAGGCGGGCGATTCTTTCCCGTCCACAAAGTAATACTCCGGGAGAGAAAAGGCGATATTGTAAAAATCCGACCACGAACGCTGTCCCAGCCATTCTCCGTCAACCTGCATCCCGACGTTGGTCACCAGAACCTCCACGTCGCTCTCCCCGTCGTTTTGCAGACGGTAGCCGAAATAGAGCGGTTTGTCCGTGTGGTTGCTGTGCTCGTAGGTGAACTCGACATCCCCCGTCAGGCCGCGGGTCTTCAGGATCGCCTTGTCGGCGTCCTCGTTGCGCAGCATCTCGGGATTATTGGAATACACATATACGCCGCCCTCCCGCTTGCGGTAGAAGATCTCGGCGGGCACCATCGGGTCGACGGACGGGTTCCCCATCATATCCGCCCCGCTCATGTCGGCGGTGAAACGGTTGTCGTACGGCAGCGGCACCTCGCCGCCTGCGGTTTTGGCCATATCAAAGGGTTTGTTTTGTGTCATGATAACGGGTTCCTCCTTGATGTCGGCACGGGGCGATAGTGCCCCCTTATCCTCTTTCGGCAAATGACCGGTTGTGCGGCGTGCTTTTCCACAACAACAGCCCGGAGCACACCCCCGATCCTCTCGGAATGAGAGGATACCTTTCCGGGTGTCATTGAGTGCGGTTCAGTCCGTCGCGGAAGGCCTCGATGGTCTCGTTGCTCTCGTCCAGCACCAGACGGTGCTGAAGGCCCCCGTCCGGGAAATAATCGTTGACGCTGAACCAGACAGCCGCCTTGATCTGCGGATACCGGTTTTCCTCAAAGCAATCGAACATCTCGGAAATCCATTCGGCCTTGCGCTCGGAAGAAGTGCCGGTGTCCGAGCAGCCGAACTCCGAGATAATCCACGCCCAATCTCCGAACAGCGGCTGAAACGTCTGATGAATGGGGCCGTACAAACCGCTGAAGGTGTTCCATGAAGTCTCGCTGCCGAAATTATAGGAAGTCAGCCCCAGCATATCCACATAGGCCGACCCCGGCATATAGGTCAGGGTAGAGCCCCAGTGGCAGGGCGGATAATGGCTCTCGGACTGCGGATTCCATATCCAGATACAGTAGGCGTTCGCGCCCTCCTCCTCAAAAATACGGTACATGCGAATCCAGGTCTCGGTGAAGATCTCCGGGTCCAGCATGGTGTTGTTCGCCGACCAGGGGCACCAGTCGGTGTTCATCTCATTGTTCAGGCGGAACAGGACAGGGTGACCAAACGCGACGATATCACGAGCGACCTTGCGCATATCCTCGTCGTGAAGCCCCCGGTAGACGTCCAGAATGGTCGTCTTCTCCCCCATCTTCTCTTCCGCCACGTCAAAGTGATAGGTGAACTGCAGACGGCGCCCCTCCTCGTGGAGCTGCCTTGCCTCCTCCAGCGGGAAATCCCCGAGCTCGGTGTAATGCGAGAGAATCGGAAACTCGAAATCCAGCCGGTTTTCAAGGCTCTTGCGGTGAAGCACTCCTGTCTGCACATCCAGCTCTCCGGAGAAAACGCCCCACGTCACCTTCGGACTTTCCGCGATTTCCCGGTAAAGCGAGGTGGTCTCCTCGTTCCAGGAGGGATTGTCTTTTCGCGGATAGGCGACGTTGTCCACCGCGGAACCGTGCCGGACGATCTGCTTAAAGGACATAATCACGTCCCTGAAATCGCGGTCGTCCACCGCCTTGAAGGTCAGTTGCACACAGCGGCTGACCCCATCGTAGATCACCGCATAGGTGTAGTAGCTCTTGACGGTTTCGGCAAGCCCCGTCAGATGCAGTTTCAGCAGATAAATCTGATACTCATCGTTCAGCTTGACGGTCTGCTCGTCCAGCTTCTCTATGTCGTTCTGCTCGATGTAGGAATCGGCCCGCACATATTGAAACATGGTGTCGATATAGTTTTCCGCCGTCTGATAATGGCGGTAACAATCGTCCTCGTTGGAAGCGTGCAATGTAATCTCATCGGTGGTGTATTTGCAGCGCGCGGTAGAGAGCGAGAAATCCGGCTGCCAATCGGCGGGGATATCCAGCATATAAC
>CAZGXK010000057.1:0-8765 GCA_964529775.1 uncultured Eubacteriales bacterium | reverse complement strand
GTCCACCACATAGATGTCGCCGGCGGGGAGGTACCGCGCAAGGCTGGCCACCGCCTCGCGCACGGTGGCGGCGTTATTGTGCGTCACAATGGCCGCGGTGATTCGACCCAAGGCTCCCCCTCCCCTCCTGTCCGCTTTCCTAAGAGTGTACCACACCCCCGTCAAAATAACAAGGGCAAACCCGCACAAAGATGGGTTTGCCGAATATATCAGGTGAATTTTGTGATCTATGACGAAAAGTGAGGGGGAAACGGTCGCCGCTTTGGCGCGGTGCGCCCAAATTTTCCCCAGGCACTGGACAAAGGAAAATCCTTTCGGTATACTACTGAGTGCACAGATGAGTGCGCAGAAAAACGGCGGCGCCGGCGGGAGCCGGAGACGGGCCGCCCAAAGGAGAAACGAAAAATGTCCACTATCGCCGCCATCGCCACCCCGTGTGCGCCGGCAGGGCTCGGAGTGGTGCGCCTGTCGGGGGAGGACGCTCTGGCCGTCGCCCAGAAAATCTTTCGCTCCGCCGACGGCATCCGTCTGAGAGATCTGCCCCCCTATACCGCGCGCTACGGCCACGTGTTCGACGCCGACGGAGACATCGACGAGTGCGTGGCACTGGTTTTTCGCGCGCCGCACAGCTATACGGGCGAAGACGTAGCGGAACTCTCCTGCCACGGCGGCGTCTATCTGCTTCGCCGCACGCTTCAGGCGGCGATCGCCGCCGGGGCGCGCATGGCGCAGGCGGGGGAATTTACCCGCCGTTCTTTTCTGAACGGCAAGATGGACCTCTCCTCCGCCGAGGCGGTGGCGGATCTCATCGGCGCGCAGGGCAGGCTCGCCGCAAAATCGGCGCTCGCCGCCCGGGGCGGAGCGCTCTTCCACGCCCTGCAGCCGGTGAAAGAAAGTCTCACCCGCCTGCTCGCGCAGACCGATGCCCTGATCGACTACCCGGACGACGACATCCCGCCGCTGCCCGAGGACGAGATGAAAACGGAACTTCTCGCCGCCGGGCGGACGCTTGACGGTTTGCTCTCGAATGCCCGCGCGGGAATGATTCTGCGCGAAGGGGTGGACACGGTGATCGCGGGGAGCCCCAATGTGGGAAAATCCACCCTGATGAACCTCCTTGCCGGCAGCGAGCGCAGCATCGTCACCGAGATGCCCGGCACCACCCGGGATATTGTGGAGGAAACGGTGCAGCTGGGGGACGTCACTCTCCGCCTCTCGGACACCGCCGGACTGCGCGGCGCCTCCGACCCGGTGGAGCGCATCGGCGTGAGCCGGGCAAGGGAAAAACTGGATCAGGCCCTGCTGGTTCTCGCGGTGTTCGACGCGTCCCGCCCGCTCTCGGACGACGACCTCTCGCTGCTCGACCTTCTGCGGGGAAAGGACGCGGTGATCGTCCTCAACAAATGCGACCTCTCGGACGCCGTCCCCGCCGCGCTGTCGGGCGGGAGCGCACCGCTTGTGAGCATGAGCGCGAAAACGGGAGAAGGGCTTCTCCGCCTGAGGGAGGCAGTGGAGGAGGTGTGCGGCGTCTCGCGCCTGACGGGGGACGAGGCGCTTCTGTGCCACGAGCGGCAGATTGCCGCCGCCGCCGCCTGCCGCGATGAGATACACAACGCCCTGTGTGCGCTCGGGGACGGATGGCCTCCGGACGCCGTCGCCTCCTGTCTGGAGGCGGCCCTCTCCCCCCTCCTGGAACTGACGGGGGAGCGCGCCACTGAGGAGGCGGTGCGGGAGGTGTTCAGCCGCTTTTGCGTGGGAAAATAGGCCGAAAAAGCGCCGCCCGGCGAGAGGATACCCTCACCGGGCGGCTTTGTTTCAGTCCAGCTCGAACTGACCGGTATACAATTTGTAATATCTTCCCTTCTGCCCGATGAGATCGTTGTGGTCGCCGCGCTCCAAAATTTCTCCGTGCTCGATGACCATGATCGCGTTCGCGTTGCGCACGGTGGAGAGCCGGTGGGCGATGATAAAGGTGGTGCGCCCCTGCATCAGGCGATCCATGCCGTGCTCGATGTGCAGCTCGGTGCGGGTGTCCACCGAGCTTGTCGCCTCGTCGAGAATGAGAATCGCCGGGTCCGCCACCGCGGCGCGGGCGATGTTGATCAGCTGCCTCTGACCCTGCGAGAGGTTCCCCCCGTCCCCTTCCAAGCGGGTATCGTACCCCTCGGGCAGCCGGCGGATAAAGGAATCGGCGCTTGCGAGCCTGGCGGCCTCGATACACTCCTCGTCGGTCGCGTCGAGGCGCCCGTAGCGGATATTGTCCATCACGCTGCCGCTGAAGAGATGAGTGTCCTGCAGCACCAACGCCTGCGCGAGACGCAGATCGTGCAGCGCGATATCCCGGATGTTGATGCCGTCAATGGTGATGTCGCCCTCGTTGATATCGTAAAACCGCGTGAGCAGATTGGTGATCGTGGTCTTGCCGGCGCCTGTGGAGCCGACGAACGCGATTTTCTGCCCCGGCGTCGCATAGAGCGAGATGTCTTTGAGCACCGTCTTCTCCGGCACATAGCCGAATGTGACGTGGCTCATGCGCACATCGCCGAGCACCGGGATCTTCTGCCCCCGATACAGCCAGAAATAGCCGCCGTCCCCGTGCAGCAGGCGGGCGGCGCCGGGGGCGTCCTCCGGCTCGCTCTCCAAATCCATCACGTCGAACACCCGCTCCGCGCCGGCGAGCGCCGACTGAATAGCGGTCATCTGGTTCGCGATCTCGGTGATCGGACGGCCGAACTGGCGGGAGAAATTCAGGAAAGTGGCGATGTTGCCGAAAGTGAAGGTGCCTCTGAAAGCGAAGATGCCGCCCACCACTGCGACGATCACATAGCCGAAAGTGCTCAGGTGCTGCATCAGAGGCTGAAGCATACCGGCCAGCACCTGCGCGCGGGTGGCCTTTTCGCGAAACTCCCCGTTATATGCGTCGAATTCCCGCAGGGTTTTCTCTTCCCGGCAGAAGATCTTGACCACCCTCTGCCCTTCCATGGTTTCCTCGATGTACCCGTTGAGCCTGCCGAGCGCCGCCTGCTGCTCCGAAAAATAGCGGCGGCTCCGGCTCATCACCACACGGGCGATGACCGCCATCAGCGGCACCAGCACCAGAGTGAGCAGGGTGAGCAGCGGGGAAAGGATCAGCATACTCACGAGGGTGCCCACCAGCGTCACGCTGGAGGCGATCACCTGAACCGAGGCGTTGCTCAGCGATTCGCTGACCGCGTCCATATCGTTGGAGAAGCGGGACATCACGTCCCCGTGGGCGCTTTGGTCGAAGAAGCGGAGCGGCAGGGTCATCAGGTGATCGAAGAGTTCCTTTCGCATACTCAGCACCATATGCTGGGAGATGCGGATCATCATCCGGCTCTGTACAAAGACGGCGGCGACCCCGATCAGATAGACGGCGGCGAGCGAGATCATATAGAGCGGAAGTTTGCCGAGCTGCCCCTCTTCGATGCAGTTAAAAATCGGGGTGAGCATCCAGGATGCCGCCAGTGTGGAGCCGGTGGAGATCAGAATGAAGACCACCACCAGCGCCAGCAGCGGAATATCCCCCTTGAGATAAGCCAGCAGGCGCAAAAGGGTTCGTTTGGCGTTCTTCGGCTTTTGATACCCGTGCCCTCCGCGGCCGGGCCCTCCCCTCATCGGTCCTGGCATGACGCGTCCACCCCCTTCTGCTGGGAGAGAACAATCTCCCGGTAAATGGCGTTGCCGCGCATCAGCTCGTCATGGGTGCCAAGGCCCGCCATTTTCCCGGCGTCCAGCACCAGAATGCGGTCGGCGTCCCTCACGGAACTGATGCGCTGCGCGATGATAAAGACGGTGGTGCCGCGCAGGTGCTCCGAGAACGACCGGCGGATGCGGCTCTCGGTATCCGAATCGACGGCGCTGGTGGAATCGTCCAAGATGAGAATCGGCGGTTTCTTCACCATCGCCCGAGCGATGCACAGACGCTGCTTCTGCCCTCCGGAAACGTTGACGCCGCCCTGCTCGATGTGGGTGTCATACCCCTCCGGCAGCGAGAGGATAAAATCCTCCGCCTGCGCGTCCCGCGCGGCCTCGTGAACCTCTTCGTCGGTCGCGTCCTGCTTGCCCCAGCGGATGTTATCGGCGATGCTGCCGGAAAACAGCACGTTCTGCTGCGGCACCATGCCGATGCCCTCCCGCAGGGTGTTCAGCGCGTAGTCCCGCACATCCACCCCGTCGACTTTCACGCTGCCCTCGGTGACATCGTACAGCCGGGGGATCAGGCTGACCAGGGTGGATTTCGCGGAGCCGGTCGCCCCCACGATCGCGATCACTTCGCCCGGATGGGCGGTAAAGGTGATGTCGTCAAGCACCTTATCGGGGGAATGCGGGTTGTAGCGGAAACCGACGTGGGAAAACGACACCTCCCCCTTCTGCACGGGGGATGTGACCGCACTCTCTTTTTCGCGGATGGTCGCCTGCTCGCTCAGCACCTCTTTCAGGCGGTTGGACGAGGCCTTGGCGCGGGAGAACATGATGATCGCCATGGACATCATGGTCAGCGACATCAGGATGTGCAGGATGTAGGTGTTGTAAGACATCAGATCCCCGATCAGGATCTCCCCGTCCTGCACCATATACCCGCCGATCCACATCGCGGCGACCACTGTAAGGTTCATCACCAGCTGCATGAGCGGCATGGAAACCACCATCAGCCCCATCGCCTTGACGGAGGTGTCGCAGAGATCCCGCGCCGTGTCTCCGAAGCGCTTTTTCTCATACTCCTCCCGGGTGAAGGATTTGATCACCCGTATGTTCGCCACGCTCTCCTGCACCCGGCTGTTCAGTTTGTCGATGGATTTCTGCATACGATCGAAACGCGGAAAGCCCTTGGTGACCACCACCGAGATACCCACCGCGATGAGCGGTACCGCGAACACCGTCACGCCGGCGAGTTTCGGGCTGATGGAGAGGGCGCTGAGCAGACCGCCCATAAACATGGCGCAGGTGAAGGTGGTCTGTCTCACCGTCTGCACAAAAGTGTTCTGCACGTTGGTGATGTCGTTGGTCAGGCGGGTCACCAGCGAGGCGCTGGAAAATTTATCGATATTGGTGTGTGAAAACTGCTGCACCGCCGTAAACATCCCACGCCGCAGGTCCGCCCCGAAGCGGAAGGCGCCGTTCGTAATCAGATATACCCCCACAATCCCGAACACAATGGCGGCGAGCGCGATCAGGCACATGATGCCGCCGTTGGTCCAAATCACGCGCATCACCGCGTCGCTCTGCTCTGGGGTGACGGAAGAGGCCTTCCCCGCGGCGTTGATCGCGTTGACGATCTCCGCCATGCGGGCGGGTTCCAGAATTTCCATAATGCCCCCAGCGGCAATGGTGAGCGCCCCGCCGAACAACCACCCCAGATGGCCTTTGAGATACGGCAGATAAGAGATGTGTCTCCGTTTTTCCCTGGTTTGCATGGTGAGCCCCCTTATTGGTTTCCCGTATCCTCAGTTCTCTTCCGGCTGCGGAAGCGTGTCCCATGTGCGGCGCAGATTCTCGGTCATGCGGGTCAGGAGAGAAGAAAGCTCTCGCACATCCTCCTCGGTGAAATCCGCGTACAGGGTGTCGATCAGGAATTCCCTCCCTTTGCGGCAGCGGCGGTCCATCTCGACCCCCTCTTCGGTCAAATACAGACGGGTGCGTCTGGCGTCGTTCTCGTCCGGCTCGCGGCGCACCAGTCCCGCCGCCTCCATGCGCCGCACCGAGACCGATAACGTCGGGGGAGATACCCCCATGCGTTTGCTCAGCTCACACTGAGTCAGCCCCGGCTCGCGGGTGAGATAAAACAGCATATGCGGATAGCCGTTGAACATACCGCAGTCGCGAAAATACCGCTGCATGGTGTTGCGGTGGGTCTGCCAAAAACAGCGCAGCTGATCGTCCAGCGCCTGCTTTTCGGCGCGCGGCGCCCGTTCGTCCTGATCGCCTGCCATACACCTTTCCCTCTTTCCCAAAATAAGTCACGCTCTGATCTTAGTTTACCACAAAAATCGGCCGTCGCTCAAGTGGCGGAACCGCAAAATGTTAGACGGCTAAATAGTGGAGAATTGTTCAGGATAGACAAGAGAAAATCCCCCGTGCGGGGCGGAGCCCTGCCGGGGGAGTGCGATGAGCCGCCGACGGCCTATTCGGTCATCGCGGCGTAGAGCTTCGCGTACTCGCCGCCCTTCGCGAGAAGCTGCTCATGGGTGCCCTGCTCACGGATGCCCTCGTGGTCGATGTAGACGATGCGGTCGGCGTGGCGCACGGTGGTGAGGCGGTGGGCGATGATCAGAGTCGTGCGGTTCCGGCTCAGACGGTCAAAGCTCGTCTGAATCTTCGCCTCCGTCACCGTGTCCAGAGCGGAGGTGGCCTCGTCGAGGATGAGAATGGGCGGGTTCTTGAGAAAGAGTCGGGCGATGGAGATCCGCTGTTTCTGCCCGCCGGAGAGCCGCACCCCGCGCTCTCCCACAAAGGTATCGTAGCCGTCGGGCATCGCGAGAATGTCCTCATGGATTTCGGCGAGCCGCGCCGCCTGCTCCACCTCCCCGTCGGTCGCGTCGAGGCGGCCGTAGCGGATGTTCTCGCGGATGGTGTCGGCGAACAGCAACACCTCCTGCTGCACGATGCCGATCGCGCGGCGCAGCGACAACAGGGTGACGTCGCGGATATCTTGGCCGTCGATGGTGACGGAGCCCGCGTCGATCTCGTAAAAGCGGGGGAGCAGGTGGCACAGGGTGGTCTTGCCGCCGCCAGACGGCCCCACCAAAGCGAGGGTCTTGCCGGCCTCAAGGCGGAGATTCACCCCGGAAAGCACCTCCGTCCCCTGATGGTACGAGAAGGTCACATCGCGAAAGACCACTTCGCCCGGTCCCGGCACAAGAGGCACGGCGCCCGGTTTGTCTTCGATTTCCGGCGACACGGCGAGCAGCTCCTGAAAGCGGCGAAAGCCCGCCATCCCCGACGCGTACTGCTCCGCAAACCCCTGAAGACGGCGCACGGGGGCGAGGAAAGTGCCCACATAGAGCGAAAAGGTGAGCAGATCCACAAGCTGCATACCGTCCCGCATGATCATTATGCCCCCCAGCGCGATGACAACCACCTGAAAGAGCGCGGAGAAGAACTCCATGCCCGAGTTGAAGAGGCTCATCTCACGGTAAAACGACTTGCGCGCGGTCCGGTACTGCGCATTCCCCCGCTCGAACTTTTCCGCCTCATACGCCTCGTTGGCAAACGCCTTCGCGACGCGCACGCCGGAGATGCTCGACTCGATATCGCTGGTGATTTTCCCGGTTTTTTCCTTGACCTCACGGGAGACGCTCATCATACGCCGCCGCTGCCGGAGAGTGAACCCCAGCGCCACCGGGACGAGCAGGCACAGCACCAGCGAGAGCTGCCAGTTGAGCGACCAGAGTATCGCGATGGCGCCCACAAGCTCGATGGCGGAGATAAACACGTCCTCCGGGCCGTGGTGGGCGAGTTCCACCACCTCGAAAAGGTCGGTAGTGATATGCGACATGAGCTGCCCCGTGCGGTTTTGGTCGTAAAACGAAAACGGCAGTTTCTGCAAATGGGCAAACAGCTCCCGCTTCATGTCGGTTTCCATGTACACCCCCATCGTGTGCCCCCAGAAGCCGACGATGTACTGCAGGCCGGCGCGCAGCAGATAGCACAGCAGCAAGCCGCCCATCAGCGCGAAAAACACCCCGTACAGCTTTTGCGGGAGAAGCTCGGAGAGCGCGTAGCGCGAGGCGATGGGGAAAATCAGCTCCACCCCGGCGATCAGCGCGGTGCAGACCATATCCAGCACGAAAAGCCCGATATACGGACGGTAATACGTCGCAAACCTGCGCAGCATAAAGCAGAACCCTCTCACAAAAGAATACAGGGGAGAATCTCTCTCTCCCCTGTGTGCCGAACAGCTTATTTCGCGTAATCCACCGCGCGGTTCTCGCGGATGAGATTGACCTTGATCTGACCGGGGTATTCCATGTTCTCCTCGATTTTTTTGGCGATGTCCCTGGCGAGCAGGGTCATCTGATCGTCGCTGATGACCTCGGGCTTGACGATGATACGCACTTCCCGGCCGGCCTGGATGGCGAACGACCGGTCAACGCCCTCGAAATCGTTGGCGATCTCCTCGAGCTTCTCCAGGCGCTTGATGTAATTCTCCAGATTCTCTCTGCGCGCTCCGGGACGGGCTGCGGAAATGGCGTCCGCCGCCTGCACCAGGCAGGCGACCACCGTGCGCGGCTCCACGTCGCCGTGATGGGCCTCGATCGCGTGAATCACCGCGTCGCTCTCTTTATACTTGCGGGCGATGTCCACGCCGATTTCCACATGCGAGCCCTCTACCTCGTGGTCAATCGCCTTGCCGATATCGTGCAAAAGCCCCGCCCTGCGGGCGACCACAGGGTCGATTCCCAATTCGCTCGCCATGATGCCGGAGAGGAAAGCGACCTCCATGGAGTGATCCAGCACATTCTGCCCGAAACTGGTGCGGTAGTGCAGCCGACCGAGCAGCTTGACGATCTCGGGGTGAATGCCACGCAGACCCGTTTCGAGCACCGCGCGCTCCCCTTCCGCCTTGATGGTGGCGTCCACTTCGCGCCTCGCCTTATCCACCATTTCCTCGATGCGGGCGGGATGGATACGCCCGTCCGCAATCAGCCGCTCCACCGCGATACGCGCAATCTCCCTGCGCACCGGGTCGAAGCAGGAGAGGGTGATCGCCTCCGGCGTGTCGTCGATGATCAAATCGACGCCGG
>CAZGXK010000056.1:0-8877 GCA_964529775.1 uncultured Eubacteriales bacterium | reverse complement strand
GCCCCCGCTCGTCTTGGTGGACGCGCCGTAGGCTGGGGTGAACAGCACCGAAGTGGCGAAGGATTCTCTCGTGCGGTTGATGCGGGCGATACTGAAACGGTCGAGGTCGCTCATGCCCGCCTCTTTGTGGGTGGCGATCAGGGTGGGGTTGTACCCCGCAACAGAGGTGCCGTCCCGCCTGATGCCGAGGGTATAAAACATATATCCGTCGGCGTCTTTATCGGAAACCGGGCTCTCTAAAATTTCCCCGTCATCCATCGAAAAGCCCAGCGGCACACCGGTTCCGTAGGAGAAGTGATCTCCGTTGACCCCGGCGAGCACTGTGTAGTTCGGATTTTCCCCGAGGCTCGCCGCCATCTGAGAGACGGTGGCGCGGGATCCGATCTCGCCGCCAACCGCCAGGTCGTAGCTCGGGTCGGTATAATCATAGGTGACGGTGAAGAGATTCTGGTTGCCGCGAGAGGACGTGGCGCCCATCTCCTGAGTATAGGTGACGCCCGCGGACAGCTCTTCTGTGGTGATCGTTCCCGCATCGGTGATGATGCTGTCCGCCATCGCCATCAGGGCGCCGGAAACACAAAAGAGAACCGCCACCGCCAGAAATGCCGCCCTTTTCAGCCATTCTTTTTTCATGCCTGTTCCTCCTTCAAAAGAAAAATGTGAACCACGTGAAAGTCTATCGTTATTTTACCAAATCCGTGCCCGGAATGCAAGAAGAATTTGCAAAATTTAACCTCGATTCTGCCAGTATTTGCGGTCGAGGCTGCGGTACTGCAACGCCTGTGCCATGTGCGGGGTATCGATGATCTCGCTGCCGTCCAAGTCGGCGATAGTACGCGAAACTTTCAGCAGGCGGTCGTAAGCGCGGGCGGAGAGCCCCATCGCGTCAAACGCCCGGCGCAGCATATCCGAGGCACCCCCGCTCAGCGGGCAGAAAGTCTTGAGATCCCCCGAGGGAATGCGGGCGTTGCTGTGGATGCCGGTACCGAGATAGCGCGCGCGCTGAATCTCTCGCGCGCGGTTGACCCTCTCCCGTATGGCGCTCGACGGTTCCGCCTTTTCGGGGGCGTTCAGCTTGTCGAAGCTCACGGGCGGCACCTCCACATGGATGTCGATGCGGTCGAGAAGCGGGCCGGAGATGCGGGAGAGATAGTGCTGCTGAGCGGTGGGAGAGCAGGTACATTTTCGAGTGGGGTGCCCGTAATAGCCGCACTGGCAGGGGTTCATCGCCGCCACCAGCATGAACGAGCAGGGATAGGTCAGCGACGCCTGTACCCGCGAGATGGTGACCACACCGTCCTCCAGCGGCTGGCGCAGGCTCTCCATCGCGGTGCGCGAGAACTCCGGCAGCTCATCCAAAAACAGCACCCCGTGATGGGCGAGAGACACCTCCCCCGGATGCGGCAGCGAACCGCCCCCCGTGAGACCGGCGGAAGAGATATTGTGGTGCGGGGCACGAAAAGGGCGGTGGCGCAAAAGCCCCACCCCGCCCGGCAGAGTGCCGGCAATGGAATGGATTTTGGTGGTCTCCAGCGCTTCCTCCGCCGAGAGTTCCGGCAGGATGGAGGGCAGACGTTTGGCGAGCATACTTTTGCCGGACCCGGGAGGGCCGATGAGCAGCAGATTGTGGCCCCCCGCCGCCGCCACCTCCATCGCCCGGCGGGCGGCAAGCTGCCCCATCACATCGGCAAAATCCGGCTGCTCCCCTTCCGTATTCTCCGGAGGCTCAACATAACAGGCGGGGGTGAGCGGAAGAGAGCCCTGAAGATGGGCGATCAGCTCTCCCACGCTCCCCACCGCATAGACATCGATACCGTCCACCACGGCGCCCTCCGCCTCGTTGGCCTTGGGCAGAAACACGCGGGAGAGCCCGGCATCCCTCGCCGCTATCACCATCGGCAACGCGCCGCGCACCGCGCGCACCTCCCCTGTGAGCGACAACTCCCCCAAAAAAGCGGCATCATCGAGCGGGGCGGTGAACTGCCCGGTGGCTTTCAAAATGGCGAGCAAAAGAGGCAAATCGTAGACCGAGCCCTCCTTGCGGATATCCGCGGGGGCGAGATTGACGGTGATGCGGGAGACGGGGTACTCGAACCCGCAGTTTTTGAGCGCCGCGCGCACCCGGTCGCGGGATTCGCGCACCGCGCTGCCCGGCAGACCGACCACGTCAAAGCCCGGCAGTCCGGAGGACAGATCCGCCTCCACCGTCACCACGAACCCGTTGACCCCCATCAGTCCCATGCTGTTCATGCAGGCAAACACGGCGAGCACCTCCCTGTCGGCAGAGAATCTATTGCGTAAGCAGTGGTGAACCGTCGGCAGACAGCGATGGAAAAGCCGCGCGGACGGGGAAGATCTCAGCTGTTCTTCACCGAGCGGGTGAGGCCGAAGACGGTGCGTGTCACCAGCACCGCGGCGGCGGGAATCAGCGAGAACAGCGCGGAAAGGAGCCAGTTGGAGGGCAGCACCGGGGTGAAACCGAACAGCGCGCCCACAGGGGAAATCACCACGCACAGCGCCATCGCGATAAAGCAGAGCATCACGATAAGCGGCATCAGCCGTCCGCCGTGCTTTCCCCCCGAACCGCCGCTGAGCAGAGCGAGCCAGAGACGCGAGAGGGTGAGCGTAATAAAGGCGGTGGTGGCGCCGTACAGCAGAATCTGGCTCTCGTCCCCCGCGCCCATGCGCCCCACATCAAACGCGATGAAAGTGCTTATGCCGATGAGCAGACCCTGCCAAAGCGACGCCGTCCATGAGGCAGGAGGCATCAGACGGGAAATGCCGTGGCGCGGCTTCTCAAACAGAGCGCGGCGGTCGGGCAATTCGTTGCCGAGCGAAAGGGTGATGGCGAGTCCGGTCCCCCAGTAGAGTGCGAGAGCGAGAGGAGAAAGGGGAAGCGTCCCGTGGACGATCACACACAACAGAAGGGCACACAGCAGCGAGATACCGCAGGTGATCATGTACTGAGTGGCCTTGCGGATGTTCGCGTACACCCCGCGCGCCCCGCGAATCACATCCACAAGCGAGGAAAAGCGATTGTCGTGCAGCGCCACATCGGAGGCGTCCCGGGTCATATCGCAGTCGGCGGTGCCGCAGGCGACCCCCACATCCGCCGCCTGCAACACGGGCACATCCGCAAGGCCGCTGCCGGTGACCGCCACGGTGGCATCCGTCTTTTGCCAGGCGCGCACGATGCGCAGCCGGTCGTTCGCGTTGACGTGTGCGAACACGCGGTAGAGGTGAATTTCACGGCTCAACTGCTCGTCGCTCAAAAACGCGAGCTGCTCGCCCGTGATGAGTTCGTCTTTATCCCGCAAAATTCCGAGCTGCTCCCCCACCGCCCGAGCGTTGACCGGAGCGTCTCCCGTGGTCATCACGGTGGTGATGCCGCCCTTGGCGCAGGCGGAAACGGCCTCCTCCGAATCTTCACGCGGGTGATCTCCCAAGGCAATAAGCCCTGCCAGCGTCATATTCGACTCTTCCGAGATATCGAACCGTTCCACGGCGATATCGTCCACATATTTATAGGCGACCGCGAGCACCCGCAGCGCCTCTTCCTCCATCTCCCGTTCCGCTCTTCGCGCCCCTCCGATGTCCTCGGCGCACAGCTTCAGCACGGCGTCCGGCGCTCCCATCGTGATCATGAGCCTTCTGCCGGAGACCAGGTGCACCACCGAAGTACACCGGCGGGCGGGGTCGAAGGGGATCATCGCGAGGCGGGGGGTTCCCTCCATCAGTTGTTTGCGTTCCATGCCGATGTCGCGCGCATACTCGATGATGGCGCTCTCGGTGGGGTTGCCGATGAGGTCGTTGTCCCTCCCCGTCATCTGGGTGTCGTTCTCTGTGCAGAGAGTCGCCATGCGAATGAGCAGTTGCGCGCGGGCACTCGGCATACGGGTGAGCATCTCGGTCTGACCGCCGGTGAACACATACACCGGCCGCTTCTCGTCGCTGGTGAAAACCCCCGTCTTATTGGCGATAATCACCGAAACCCGTGAGAGCTCGCCCATCACCGAGAGCTCACGCACGTCAGCGCGGCGGTCGTTGATCTGGCGCATACCCGTCGCCATCGCGATGGTGGAGACCGCCGTGAGTCCCGTGGGGATGGCAGCCGCGGCCGCGGCGAGCAGCACGGGAACGGTATTCATCGACCACGCTCCCCGCACGATAGAGAGAATCAGCAGCACGATGTCGATCACCAGCACCGGCAACATCACCAGACGCCCCAGCGCATCGATATCCTTGCCGATGACCGGGAGCGGAGAGTTGCGCCGGCGGGGGTCGTTGAGCATGAGGGCGTATTCCGTGGTCTGGGCGGTCGCCACCACCACCGCGGTGCCGCCTCCGTGGCTGACCCCGCAGCCCGCGTACACCATGTTGACCCGGTCGCGCATCGGGGTAATACCCTCGAGCTGCGCGTCGGCGGATTTAATGATCTCCGTCTCCTCCCCCGTGAGCACGCACTCGTCGCAGCGCAGATCGTCCGCCGTGATCAGGCGGGCATCCGCCGGCACGATCATGCCCGTCTCGAGCCGCAGCACGTCACCGCGAACCACGTCCGCCGCCGAGAGAGAGAGCCACTCCCCGTCCCGCAGCACAGCGACGGTGTTGTTCTGAGTGTTGGAGACGCGGTGAAGATGAGAGGTCGCGCGGCGTTCCCACAGCACACACATCAGCGCGCCGAGCAGCGGGAGAAGCAGCGAGATGACCGCCGGAAGCCATTCGGCAGGCTGACCGGAGATGAGAGACGCGACGCACATCACCAGCTGCCACGCGGCGGCGAGCATCAGCAAAATCACCGGCAGGGATTTCATATGGTGCGCGAGCGCCCTGGGAATCGGCGTACTGATTTTCTCGTAATAGCGATTTTGTCCGTCCATCGCGAGACGCCCGGCCGCCTCCTCGGCGGTCAGCCCGTACTCGGTGTCGGACTGCAGCTCGGTGAGCACCGCCTCGGCGGATTCATGGTGCCAGATCATGAGAAAATCCTCCTATCTGGTTCAAAAACAGCGGATGTCAACACATTTCGTAACTCTTTATTTATAGTATACCACGGTCTGTCAACCGTGAAAAGGTTTGTGAAAGGCGGCTCAAAATTGACAATTTTCCGGGGGTATGATACACTCAAAACCGGAGAAACGCCAAGGGGGGACGGTCGGGATGAAAGCAAAAGTGGCGATTGTCGGGGGCGGGGCCGCGGGGCTTGCCGCCGCGGTGTGGTGCGCCCGCGCACTCGGCGGGGAAAATGTGGTGCTGCTCGAAAAAGGGGAGCGGGTCGCGAGAAAACTGCTCGCGACCGGCAGCGGCACCTGCAATTTAAGCCATTTGAGCCTCTCCCCCGAACACTACCACGGAGAAAATCCCGAATTTGTCCGCCCCGCAATCGAGGCATTTTCCCCCCGCGACGCGATGGCGTTTTTCGCCTCGATCGGAGTTCCCTGCACCGCCCGCCCGAACGGGAGAATCTATCCCCTGTGCGCGCAGGCATCGGCGGTGGTGAATTCGCTGCGCCTCGCGCTCGAGGGGATGTCGGTGCCCACCGTCACAGGCTGCCCGGTACACAACATTGCCCCTCTGGAAGACGGGGTGAAACTGGTCACCGCGCGGGAAACCGTGCGGGCCGGACGCGTGCTGATCGCCTGCGGGGGAGCGGCCGCCCCTTCGCTGGGGGGAAGTGCGGAGCCTCTCGCGCTGCTCACCGGTCTCGGGCACACCAAAACGCCGCTCTCCCCTGCGATTGTGCCGTTTCGCGCCGAATGGGACGCGCTGCCCGCGGTCGCCGGTATCCGCGCGGAAGTCTCGCTCTCGCTGAGCCGGGACGGGCGGGAAATCCGGCGCTCCGAAGGGGAAATTCTCTTTGCAAAAGACGGACTTTCCGGCCCCGCCGCGATGGCACTCGGGCGGGATATTGCCCAGTGGGAACGGCGAAAGCAGGGGAAACTCTCGGCGGTCATCGATTTTCTGCCCTCCCTCGGAAGGGAAGAGACGGCATCCCTTATCGATTCGCTCTGCGCCCTGCCCGGACGCGCGGCGGAACATCTGCTTTGCGGCGTTTTGGGCTCCCGCCTCGGGCGGACACTTATCAAAGAGGCGGGTGTCCCGCCGCGCGCCCCGGCGGCCGCCCTCACGCGGCAGCAAAGGCAAAATATCGAAAACGCCCTCAAGCGGCTGACACTGCCGGTCTCGGGAAGCGCCGGCTTCGGCTCGGCACAGGTGACGGCGGGCGGAATCCGCACCTCGGAATTTGACCCGGTCACTCTGTCCTCACGGATCTGCCCCACTGTACACGCCGCCGGAGAAATACTGGATGTGGACGGAGATTGCGGAGGGTACAATCTGCACTGGGCATGGGCGTCCGCCCGCGCGGCGGCAGACGCGATGATTCGGGAGGTGTCGGGATGATCCGCCTGGAAATGGTGAAACTCCCCCTCAACTACGAGAGCGCGCCGCTTGCGTCGTTCGCCGCAAAGGCGCTCGGAGTGCCGGAAAAAAGGGTGCTCTCCTGCAAGCTGGTGCGCCGTGCGGTCGACGCGCGGCACAAGGAGGACGTTCATTTTGTGGCGACCCTCGATGTGGCGCTGGATACGGAAGAAGCTCAGGCGGTGCGCGCCGCAAAACAGTCTCGCGCCTCTCTTTTGCCCCCGCAGCGGGATTATGTGTTCCCGAAACCGAGACAGATGCCGCATCGCCCGGTGGTGGTGGGTGCCGGCCCCGCGGGATTGTTTTGCGCGCTCACACTGGCCAGAGCGGGCGCCAGGCCTCTGCTCATCGAGCGCGGCGCGCCGGTTGACGAGCGGAGGCGCACGGTCGAACGTTTTTTTCAGAGCGGGGAACTCTCGACCAAGACCAATGTTTCCTTCGGAGAAGGGGGCGCCGGCACCTTTTCGGACGGCAAACTGATGACCGGCATCAAAAACATCCGCTGCCGCGCGGTACTCGACGAGATGGCGCGCCTCGGAAACGCTCCGGACATCCTCTGGCAGGCGAAGCCGCACCTCGGCACCGACCGACTGGAGCAGGTGGTGCGCGGGCTGCGCGGACAAATTACGGCGCTCGGCGGGGAAGTGGCCTTTTTCAGCACATGGACCGGCCTGACGGTCCAAAGCGGGGAACTTCGCGCCATTCGGGTGAAGACGCCGCAGGGGGAACGGGAAATCCCGTGCCGCATCTGCATCGCGGCGATCGGGCACAGTGCGAGGGACACCATGCGTATGCTGCTGAACGCCGGAGTGGCGGCGCAGCCGAAACCTTTTGCTGTGGGGGTGCGCATCGAACACCCGAGAGAAATGATCGACCGGGCGCAGTACGGCAAGTTTGCCCGCCATCCGGCTCTTCCCGCCGCCGATTACAAACTCTCCTGCCATCTCCCCAACGGGCGCGGGGTCTACACGTTCTGTATGTGCCCGGGAGGTGTGGTGATCCCCGCCGCCTCGGAAGAGGGAGGCGTGGTGACCAACGGCATGAGCGCTTTCGCCAGGGACGCGGAAAATTCCAACGCCGCGCTGCTCTGCTCGGTAGGGCCCTCCGATTTTGAAGGAGATCATCCGCTCGCCGGGATTACGCTGCAGCAAAACATGGAACGCGCTGCGTTCCGCTGCGGGGGAGGGGGATACCGCGCGCCGGTGCAGCGCGTGGAAGATTTTCTAGCCGGACGGGCGAGCACCGCGCTTGGCGAGGTGCATCCCTCCTACCGCCCCGGGGTCACGCCGACCGATCTTCGCCTCTGTCTGCCCCCGGCGGTGTACGCCGCGATACGCGAGGCCCTGCCTGTCTTCGCAAAACACCTTCCCGGATTCGACCTTCCGGACGCGGTACTCACCGGGGTGGAGACCCGCAGTTCCTCCCCCGTGCGCTTCCTGCGGGGCGAGGACTACCATTCCTCCGTGCGCGGGCTCATTCCCTGCGGAGAGGGCGCCGGATACTCGGGAGGCATCGTCTCCTCGGCGGTGGACGGCATCAAGTGCGCCGAAAAGGCGCTCGGCGACGTGTGACAGATAGCCGGCGAGCGGCAAGAGGCCACCTATTTTCCGGTTTCCAGTTCGGCAAACACCTTGCCGATCGGTTCGCGCAGCACCAAATCCGCCTGTGCATCCGCGGGAGTGGGAGTTTTGTTGATGAGTACCAGATGCTTTCCGCGAAAATACTGCAACAGCCCCGCCGCAGGATACACCACGAGCGAGGTGCCCCCGACAATCATCAGATCCGCCTGCCGGATGTGATGAATGGCGCCGGAAACCACCCTGTCGTCGAGCGGCTCCTCGTACAGCACCACATCCGGGCGAATCACCCCGCCGCAGGAGCAGCGCGGCACAGGCACGGAGCTGTCCCGCACCGCGTCAACGGGGTACGCCTTGCCGCAGCGCGTACAGTAGTGCCTTTGGGCGCTGCCGTGCAGCTCGTACACCGCGCGGCTGCCTGCCGCCTGATGCAGCCCGTCGATATTCTGGGTAATCACTGCCGTCAGCTTTCCCGCTCTCTCCATCGCGGCGAGCGCAAGGTGCGCCGGGTTGGGGTTTGCCCCGGTCACCAAAATTTTTTCCCGGTAAAAACGGTAAAATTCGGCGGGGTTTTGCTCGAAAAAACTGTGGCTGAGAATCTGTTCGGGAGGATAGGCGTACTTCTGGTGATACAAACCGTCCACCGAGCGGAAATCCGGTATCCCGCTCTCGGTCGAGACCCCGGCGCCCCCGAAAAAGACCACTCTCGTGGCTTCGTCCACCATCTGCCGAAGCGTCATTTCCCGCTCTCCTCCCAACAAAATGCCCATTTTTTTATTTCCTTTATAAAAGCCTGTGAATCAAGAATTCAAGTTCCCTTTAATTTTAATTTTTTAAGCTCTGCATGGGGGCGGGGATTCTCCCGCCGCGGCGGATAAAG
>CAZGXK010000055.1:0-8924 GCA_964529775.1 uncultured Eubacteriales bacterium | reverse complement strand
GCGTTTTTCGGCATATTCCCGCTCCATACAGCATTCCCCTCTTTTCTCTACCGAAAAGTATACCAAGTCTCCCTTTTTTTTGCAAGCGACTCTTTCCCTTTCAAGGGAATATATGGTATACTAATTATCGGGCGCTAAAACCAGGGAGGCGATCGGGCTTGGGCAAAGAGTGGACGGATCAGCAGCGGCGGTGCATTGAGGCGCGCGGAGGGACGATGCTGGTCTCGGCGGCGGCGGGTTCCGGAAAAACGGCGGTGCTTGTCGGGCGGGTCATGAGTCTGCTCACCGACCCCATCCGGCCTCTGGATATCACCGATATGTTGATTGTGACGTTTACGAAAGCGGCGGCGACGGAGATGCGCTCCCGGTTGAACGCCGAAATCCAGGCCTCCCTCGCCAAACACCCCGGAGACCGGCATCTCATCCGTCAGCAAATTCTGCTCTCCGGTGCGCCGATTGGCACGGTGGACGGCTTTTGCGCCAAGACCCTGCGCGAACAGTCTCACGCGGCGGGGATTTCCCCTCGCTTTCGGGTGGCGGAAGACGCCTCGCTGCGCCTGATTCAGGCGGAAACCGCAAACGAAGTCATCGAGCGGGAGTATCAAAAGCGCGACCCCTCTTTTCTCGCACTCTGCGATTTGATCTCGGAGGACCGCAGCGACCGCTTGCTCACTCAGCAGCTGCTGCGCCTGCACAATTTTGTCCAAGCGCACCCCTTCCCCGAGCGGTGGCTCGCGAAGCAGCAGGAGATGTTTGAGCGGGAACGCCCCTTTCTCCAGACAGAGTGGGGACAGACACTGTGGCGCAGGGGAGAAGAATTGCTGAGTGCCGCCGAGGCCTCGCTCGGTGAGGCGATCTCGTTGTGCGATCGGGACGACCGCTTGAAAGATGCCTATGCCCCCTCGCTGCGGGAATCGCTCGACGCGCTGACCTCGGCGCTCTCACACGGCGGTTCCTGGGACGAACGGGTATCCCTCATCGACTCCATCCCCTTCGGAAGGTTTTCCGCGCTGCGCGGGGCAGAGGATATTCTCCCGCTCAAAGAACAGGTGACCGCGCTGCGCAAACAGGCGAGAGCGTTTGTGGAAGAAGCGGGTTGCTCGGTGCACGGCACCGAGCAACAGGCGTACCGCGATATCCGCGAGAGCGCGCCGATTGCCCGTGCGCTCTTTGATTTGGAGCGCGAATTTGAGAGCGCATTCAACGCCGTCAAAGACGAACAGGATCTTCTGGATTTCAACGATCTGGAGCACCGTCTGCTCTCGCTTCTGGTCACCCCGAACAAAGACGGATCCACGACGCGCACCGATCTTGCGCGGGAAATCGGCTCACAGTATCGTGCTATTTTGGTGGACGAATACCAGGATACCAATCTTGCCCAAGACGCACTGTTTTCCGCCCTGTCCCAGGATGAACAAAATCTCTTCTTCGTGGGAGACATCAAGCAAAGCATCTACGGTTTTCGTCAGGCGATGCCCGAAATTTTCCGGAAGCGGCGCAAAGCGAGTGTGCCCTACGACGGAGAGCATTTTCCGGCATCCGTCACCCTGTCGCACAATTTCCGCAGCCGCAAGCAGGTGACCGGCGCGGTCAATGCCCTGTTTGAGAAGCTGATGCGCGAGGATTTCGGCGGGGTGAATTACGAGCAAAACGAGGCCCTCATCTCCTCCCGACCGTTTCCGAGAGAGGACGACCCCGCTTTCACCGCCGAACTTTTGCTCATCGAGCGGGAAGGCAAGTCTGCCCTCACTGCCGCCCAGCAGGAAGCCAGGGTGATCGGGGAAAGGATTCTCGGGATGATGGCCCACGGCTTTTCTGTCACCGAAGGGGACGCGATGCGCCCCGCGGGATACGGCGATTTCTGTGTCCTGCTGCGCAGCGCCTCCGAACGCGCGCCGGTGTATGTGAAAGAGTGGCAGCGCATGGGCATTCCGGTGGACTGCGACAGCAGCGGAAATCTGTTCGACTGCGCGGAGATCCGCCTCGCGCTCTCGGTGCTGCGCACCATCGACAACCCCCTGCTCGACATTCCGCTCCTCGCGACCATGTTTTCCCCGCTTTACGGATTTTCTCCCGATGATCTCGCCGAGATCCGCAAGGCATCCCCGGATATCCCGCTCTACAAGGCGGTACGCCGTTTTTCACGCAGCGAAAGCGATCTCGCCGGAAGGTGCAGGGCTTTTCTCGACCTTTTTGACCGCTACCGTCTGCTCGCCTGTGTGCTGCCGGTAGACAAGCTGATGCGGAGAATCTACGAAGACACAGGCATCCTCCCAATCATGGGAGCAAGGAGCGGGGGAGCCGCGCGCATGGCTAACCTGCGCAAGCTCTACGATCTCGCCCGCCGTTTTGAGCAGGAGGATTGCCGGGGACTTTCGGAATTTGTCTCCTATATCGACCGCTTAGAGGCGCAGGGCCTCTCGATGCCGACGGCCGCCGGCGTCCCTCAGAGAGATGCCGTCCACCTGATGACCATCCACCATTCCAAAGGGCTGGAGTTTCCGGTTGTCCTCGTGGCGGGACTCGGAAATCCCTTCAACAACCGCTCCTCCACGGGAGACCTTCTGCTGCACGAGAGAACCGGGGTTGGGATGATCCGGCGCGACCGACTGGCGGGTACTCAATCGGAGACGGTCCACCACCGCGCCCTGCAGTGCGCCATCACAAGAAGCGAACGGGAGGAGGAACTGCGGGTGCTGTATGTGGCGCTCACGCGCGCCAAAGACAAGCTCATCCTAAGTGCCGTCACCGATCCCCTGCCCAAGTGTCTCTCCCGCATTGCCGGTTCCCGCGGGGCGGACGGGAAGCCGCTGATCGGCTGGATGCTGCACGCGCGGTATCCCATCGACTGGGTGATGTGCGCTCTCTCCTGCTTCCCCGGATTCAATGCCGCGTGCAGCGGGTCTTCCGAGGAAGAGAGGGCCTTTCCCTTTGTCATCACCCGCTGTCGGGCGGCGGATCCAGCGGAAGAACGGCCCCGGGCACAGGAGCCGGACGCAGTGCTCCCTGCGGATTTCCTTGAAAGGCTGCACTACATATACCCGCATATGGCGCTCGCGAACGTGCCGATCAAACTCACCGCCTCCTCTGTTTCCCACCGGCGGTTCACTCCGCGCGGGCATCTGCAAGGGCCCGGGGCGATGAGCCCGGACGGTCTCACCCCCGCTCAGCGCGGCACCGCAGTGCATCTTTTCCTGCAATACGCCGACCTCTCCGACGGACTCAGTGCCGAGGAGGAAGCCTCCGCGCTCAGAGAGCGCAAGGTACTCACCGAGCGTCAGCAAAAAGGTCTGCCCTATGAGGCCTTAAACGTATTTCTGCGAAGCGACCTCTGTGCGCGCATGGTGAAAAGCCCTCATCTGTGGCGGGAACACCCCTTCTCGGTAATCCGCCCGGTGACGCTGCTCACGGGAGATACGCCACTGCCTCCGGGGGATGAGCGGGAAATGCTGATGGTACAGGGCATCGCGGACGGCGTGTTCGAAGAGGAAGGCTCCCTGGTGATTGTCGATTACAAAACCGACCGTGTGCACAGCGGCAGAGAATTGGTGGAGCGGTACCGCGAACAGCTTCTTCTCTACGCGGACGCCCTGCGCGAGACTATGGGTATGCCGGTCAAAGAGTGCATGATCTATTCCCTCCATCTGCGCACTCTTTTCCCGGTACCCCTCCCGAAAGAAGGACAGTCAACATGAGAAAAGATCCGCCGAGCGACGGTACGCTGTACGACTGCACCGCCGACCTCGATCCGCAGAAGAGTGAGTTTCTGTTTGCCTGCAAGGATCTTCTGTACGAATTCAACCATTCCCGCCCGCGGGAGACGACCCTGCGTGAGCGTCTGCTGCGGGAACTCTTCGCGGAAGTAGGAGAGGATTGCTACATCGAACCGCCGTTTTACGCGAACTGGGGCTGTCATATGCATATAGGCTCCCATTTTTACGCGAACTTCGGGCTCACCGTGGTTGACGACGCGGATATCGTGATCGGCGACCATGTGATGATCGCGCCGCACGTCACCATCGCCACCGGTACCCACCCCGTCTGCCCGCGCCTGCGCGAACTCGGTCTGCAATATAATCTGCCGGTGCACATCGGCAGCAGGGTGTGGATCGGTGCGGGAGCGATCCTGCTTCCGGGAGTCACCGTAGGGGACGACAGCGTCATCGGGGCGGGGAGTGTGGTCACCCGCGATATTCCCAGCGGAGTGGTCGCGGTGGGATCCCCCTGCCGGGTGCTGCGCGAGATCGACGAGCGCGACCGAAAGTATTACGGCCACGGCCGACCCGTCTGCTCCCCTTGGGCAGATGAAACGGACATATATAAGAAGGAGGAAGCACAATGACCTACTACGAACGGGCGCTCCGCTACGACGCGGAGACCGTAGCCAACCGGCGCTACCTGCACGAACACGCCGAAGTGGGGTTGGACACCCCCGTGACCAAGGCGTTCGTCACGGACAAGCTCAAGGAATACGGACTTGAGCCCAAAGAATGCGGACACGGCGTCACGGCAACGCTCGGCTCGGGGGGAAAAACCCTTCTGCTGCGCGCGGACATGGACGCTCTCCCCATGTGCGAGGAAAGCGGCCTCCCCTTTGCCTGCCCAAGCGGCAAGGCGGCCCACGCCTGCGGGCATGACCTTCACGCGGCGATGCTGCTGACCGCCGCCAGAATGCTCAAAGAAGAGGAGTCCGAACTCTGCGGCACTCTTCGCCTTATGTTCCAGCCGGCGGAGGAAAATTTCCTTGGGAGCAAAGACATGATCGCCCACGGCGTGTTGGACGGAGTGGACGCTGCCCTTGGATTTCATGTGGGGCCCGGGAAAATGCCGGTGGGCATCTATATGTACAACACCACCGGCGCGATGATGAACTCGGCGGACGGTTTTCGCATCACCGTTACGGGGCGCAGTTCCCACGGGGCCTACCCACACAGCGGTATCGACCCCATCAACATCGGGGTACATATCCACCTCGCGCTGCAAGAACTGATCGCGCGCGAATCCGACCCCGCCAAGAGCTGCGTGATGACCATCGGGCGGTTTGCCGCCGGTACCGCCGCAAATCAGATTCCCGACACCGCCGTACTGGAGGGGAGTCTGCGCACCAACGACAAGGCGGAGCGGGAAAAACTGGTGAATCGCATGAAAGAGATCGCCGACCAAACGGCACGGCTCTTTAGAGGGAGCGCCGAGGTGGAGATGCTTTACGGCGTGCCGCCCCTCGTGTGCGATCCCGCGCTCACCGAAGAGATGGTGGGATATATCCGGCAGGCCAATTTGCCGGGTGCCGTGCCGTATCCGGGAATTGAGGCGAGCGCATCGGAAGATTTCGCGGTGGTCGCGGAGCGGGTGCCCACCGCCTATATCTACCTCTCCTCCGGTTTCACCGACGAGAGAGGAGATTACCCGTCCCACCACTCGAAAGTTCTTTTCAACGAGGACGTTCTCCCCATCGGCGCGACATATATGGCAACCTGCGCGACCGAGTGGCTCAATAATAACCGATAACCAAAAGGCCGGCCGGCTCGATAAAATCGATCGAGCCGGTCGGCTTTTTTGATGGCTTTACCTCATTCCGTCGGTGTAACGTCCCCGTGTTCATGCTGGTGCTTGATCAGTCCAAACGCCTTGGAACATTCCATGACGAGCAGCGGAACCAAAATGAGCCCAAGACCGATGAGATACAAATTCCAGGGCAGGTGAATCAGCCCGAATACGGTGGCGAGAGGAGTGAAGAGTACCAGCGCCACCAGTGCCACCGACACGAGAGCCGCGAGATTTAAAGTGCGGTTGCCGAAGAAGCCGATGCGGAACAGCGAGCGTTCCGAGCGCATATTATACGCCTGTACGATCTGCGAGAGAGCGAGCACCATAAACGCCATCGTCTGTCCTCCGGCAAGATCGCCGGTCATCGTCTCACCAAGCCTGAACGCGACCAGGGACAGAGCGCCGAACATCATCCCCTGCAAAATAATACGCAGGCCGTAGCCGTGGGCAAACAGGCTTTCTTTTTTCGGCTTCGGAGGGTGATCCATCACGTCCGGCTCCACCGCCTCCATGCCGAGCGCGATGGCGGGCAGGCCGTCGGTCACAAGATTGATCCACAGCAGTTGCATCGACAGCAGAGGGGAACGATGCCAGAGAATCATCGCGAGGAACACCGTGATGATTTCGCCGATGTTGGTGCCGAGCAAAAAGCCCACTACCTTGCGGATGTTCGCATAGATACCTCTGCCTTCGCGCACGGCGTCCACAATGGTGGCAAAATTGTCGTCGGTGAGGGTCATATCCGACGCGCCCTTCGCGACATCGGTGCCGGTAATCCCCATTGCACAGCCGATGTCCGCCGCCTTCAGGGCAGGAGCGTCGTTGACACCGTCTCCCGTCATGGAGACAATCTGGTCCTTGCGCTGCCACGCCTTGACAATGCGAATTTTGTTTTCCGGCGACACGCGGGCGTACACCGCGATATGCTCCACATTGGCGTCCAGTTCGGAATCACTCATCGCATCGAGCTGCGCGCCGGTAATCGCCATATCCCCCTCGGTGAGAATACCGAGATCCCTGGCGATGGCGGACGCGGTCACCACATGATCGCCGGTAATCATAACCGGCTTAATCCCCGCCTTTCGGCAAACGGCCACCGCTTCTTTTGCCTCCGGACGGGGCGGGTCGATCATCCCCACAAGCCCCATAAAAGTAAGGCCGTTTTCCAGCTCTTCCGGAATAAGCTGCTCCGGCATCGCATCCAAAGACTTTTCGGCAATGGCGAGCACCCGCAGGGCATCGGCGCTCATCTCGTCGTTCACCAATTTGGCAAGAGCGAGATTGCCCTCCACACAGCGGGACATCATCACATCAAAGGCTCCTTTGACGATCACCGTCAGATGCCCGTCGATCTCGTTCACCGTCGTCATCAATTTGCGGTCGGAATCAAAGGGAATCTCTCCCATTCTCGGATACCGTTCAGAGAGCGCATCTTTTTCCATCCCGTTCTTGTGCGCGGCCACCACGATGGCCGTCTCGGTCGGGTCGCCAATATGCTGCTCACCCTCGTCGGAGAAGACGACCGAGCCGTCGCTGCACAGCGTTCCGAACCGCAGCAGATTTTTCACCGATTCGGAGACGGAGGACGTGATAGTCTCCGCCTGCCCGGCACCGTCCGCATACGCCCTGACGAGGGTCATGCGGTTTTGAGTGAGAGTACCGGTTTTATCCGAACAGATCACGGATGCGCTGCCGAGCGTCTCGACCGCCGGCAGACGGCGGATGATGGCGTTTTTCTTGACCATCCGCTGTACACCGATGGAGAGGACAACGGTGACAATGGCGGGCAGCCCCTCGGGAATAGCGGATACCGCGAGCGAGACCGCCGTCATAAAGATCTCTAGCGGCGCAATGCCGTTGACCATGCCCACCAAAAAAACGATGGCGCAGGCTGCGAGCGCGATAATGCCGAGGTATTTTCCGAGCTGAGCGAGCTTTTTCTGCAGCGGGGTTTGGGTATCCTCTTCGTTTTCCAGCAGATTCGCGATCTTGCCCATCTCGGTGTCCATGCCGGTGGCGGTCACAACGGCGGTTGCCGTACCGTAGGTGACCGAACAGCCGGAGAAAAGCATATTGGAACGGTCCCCCAAAGGCGCGCCCTCCTCGACCTCGGCGAGAGCGTCCTTTTCGGAGGGAACCGATTCTCCCGTCAGCGCCGACTCCTCGCTCTTCAGGCTGGCGCTTTTCAGAAGGCGCGCGTCCGCCGGCACAAAATCGCCCGCCTCCAGGCGGATAATGTCCCCCGGAACCAAAGAAGAAGCGTCGACAATCGATTCTTTTCCGTCCCGCACCACCCGTGCGTGGGGGGCGGACATCCCTTTTAAGGCATCCAGTGCCTTCTCCGCCCGGCTCTCCTGCATCACTCCCATGACCGCGTTGAGAACCACGATGAGCAGAATCAGCACCGGCTCGAAAAAGCCCTGCGGATCTCCCTCCATACAGGCGATGACAAAAGAAACCACGGCAGCGGCAATCAGAATCAGGATCATCACATCTTTGAACTGATCGAAAAACCGCTGAACCATGGTCTTCTTTTTCTTTTCACGCAACTTGTTTTCCCCATACTGTCCAAGCCGCTGAGCCGCCTGCTCGGAAGTCAGCCCGGCGATTTCGTCGGACGAGAGCTCCCTCAAGGTATCGGGAATGCTCTTAGAATGAAAAACCAAAGAAAACCACCTCCGTCAACCGTAACTGTATTATGATACCATGAATCCCCCCAAATAGCAATACATTGGGCCGATTTTTGGCTCGATACCCGTCAGCCGACCGTTAAAAATTTTCCCTTTTTCATCCGTTCGAGAGACAAACTCTCCGGGCAGGAGCGGCACACCTTTCTGCCGCACAGCCCGCGAAACTGTTTTTCTGCGGCATTGCCCTTGCTTTTTTTTCGGGTATCGTGTATAATCGTATCGTAATCGCACAGGCCGGTGTGTTGGAATTGGCAGACGAGGTGGACTCAAAATCCATTGCCAGCGATGGCGTGCGGGTTCAAGTCCCGCCACCGGCACCATATTAGGGCGCTAATTTGGATACAAAGTTAGCGCCCTTGTTTTATGCGTCAAAGCCTTTGAAAGAAGAGAATGCACACGATTGGAAGTGAAAACCGCCCGCCGGAAATCTCCCCGGTAGGACGGTTTTTCTGTTTTTGCCTTGCTTATGTTTTTCCCTATTTCCACGGATGAATGTGCATTCGACTGAGATTTCTCATTGGTAAACTTACTCAAGGCCCAATAAAAAAGATGAGGCCGTTATCCCTCATTTTTTCGATGGTATTCCTGCTTTCGGATACGAAAACCGCTTGTGTTCCGCCAGCTCATCTTTATATCTTTGGATATAATATTTTGCCATCGCCAAATTCTGCTCCGAAAAATTTCCGC
>CAZGXK010000054.1:8532-9043 GCA_964529775.1 uncultured Eubacteriales bacterium | reverse complement strand
GGCAAAATAATTTTTCTTTTCCCCTTGCCAAAAGAGGCGGTGTGTACTACAATGGAAACAGGAAATCACACATTGTCCACCATGAGGAAAGGATGTTGAAGTTATGAGCTATCTGAACAAAAAGACCATCGAGGATATCGATGTAGCCGGCAAAAGGGTGCTGGTGCGGTGCGATTTCAATGTGCCGCTCCAAGACGGTGTCATCACCGACGACAAGCGCATCCGCGAATCCATCCCCACCATTCGCTATCTGGCGGACCACGGCGCGGCGGTCATTCTCTGCTCGCATCTGGGCAGACCCAAGGATGAGGAATCGAAAAAGGCGTGCACGCTGGCTCCTGTCGCGAAACGCCTGTCCGAGCTGATGGGGCGCGAGGTTCAGTTCACCACCGACATCATTGGCGAAGAGGCGCATCGCAAGGCGGCCGCGCTGAAGGGCGGGGAAATCCTTGTTATCGAGAACGTGCGCTTTTACAAGGAAGAAACCAAGAACGACCCGGAATTTGCCAAG
>CAZGXK010000054.1:0-8522 GCA_964529775.1 uncultured Eubacteriales bacterium | reverse complement strand
GGCGCTCGCCTCTCTTGCGGATATCTACGTCAACGACGCGTTCGGTTCCGCCCACCGCGCCCACGCTTCCACGGCGGGAGTGGCGGATTATCTTCCCGCGGTGTGCGGCTATCTCATTCAGAAAGAGATCAGCGTCATGGGCGGCGCGCTGAGCAATCCGAAACGCCCGTTTGTCGCCATCTTGGGCGGCGCGAAGGTTTCGGATAAAATCGGCGTCATCACCAACCTGCTCGATAAAGTGGACACCTTGATCGTCGGCGGCGCGATGGCGTATACCTTCTCTGTTGCGCAGGGCGGCGAGATCGGGGATTCGCGCTGTGAGCCGGACAAGGTGGACCTCGCGAAGAAAATCTTAGAGAAAGCGAAGGCAAAGGGCGTGCGTTTCCTGCTTCCGGTGGACACTGTGGCCGGGGATCGTTTCGCGGCGGACGCGAACACCAGAGTGTTTGAGGAAAACCGCATCGAACCCGGCTGGATGGGCCTGGATATCGGGCCGAAAACCCGGCAGTTGTACGCGGACGCCGTGAAAGATGCCGGAACCGTGGTGTGGAACGGGCCGATGGGTGTTTCGGAATGGGATGCGTTTGCCGAAGGTACTGTGGCGGTGGCGAAGGCGATCGCCGAGAGCGGCGCCGTCTCCATCATCGGCGGCGGCGATTCGGCGGCGGCGATTGAGAAACTGGGCTTTGCGGATAAAATGACCCATATCTCCACCGGCGGCGGCGCTTCGCTCGAATTTTTGGAGGGTAAGGAGCTGCCCGGTATCGCCTGCCTCAATGATAAAGACTGAGCGCTTAGGGAACAGGAGCGTGTGGATACCATGGGAAAATATGTGATTGCCGGCAACTGGAAAATGAATAAAACGCCATCCGAGGCCTCCGAGCTGATCAAACAGATCAAGCCGCTGGTCAAAGACGCTGGCTGTTCGGTGGTGGTGGGGGTGCCGTTTGTGGATCTTCAGGCGGCTCTCGACGCCACCCGGGGCACCGCCATCGGTGTAGCGGCGCAAAACTGCCATTGGGAGAAGAGCGGCGCGTTTACCGGCGAGGTTTCCGCCGCGATGCTCGCCTCCATGGGGGTTTCCCATGTGATTATCGGGCACAGTGAGCGCAGGCAGTATTTCGGGGAGACGGATGTCACCGTGAACGGCAGGGTGAGAGCGGCGTTGGATGCCGGGCTGACGGTGATCCTTTGCGTCGGCGAGACGCTGCGTCAGCGTGAACAAGGTGTCACCGGCGAAGTGTGCGCCATGCAGACAAAAATTGCCTTGGGCGGAGTGAGCGCATCGGAGATGAGCCGCGTCATCATCGCCTACGAGCCGGTCTGGGCGATAGGCACCGGACGCACGGCGACGGCGCAGCAGGCGAACGAGGTCTGTCACCTGATTCGTGCTACCCTGGCAAAGCAGTACAGCCCGGCCGTCGCCGCCTCCGTCACCATTCAGTACGGCGGTTCGATGAACGCCGCCAATGCCGCCGAGCTGCTCGCTCAGCCGGATGTGGACGGCGGACTTGTCGGCGGGGCGTCGCTGAAAGCACCGGATTTCGCGGCCATTGTCGCCGCTGCGAAATAGGAAAGGGAGTTCTTGGCTTTGGGAATGAAAAAACCGGTTACACTGATTATTATGGACGGTTTCGGGCTGAATCCCGCCGTGAAGGGCAACGCCGTCAAGGCGGCCAGGACCCCGAATCTCACCCGCCTGTTCTCGGAAAATCCCTTTACTTCCATCGGGGCGTCCGGTATGGATGTCGGTTTGCCGGACGGTCAGATGGGCAACAGCGAGGTGGGCCATACCAACATCGGCGCCGGACGGGTGGTGTATCAGGAACTCACCCGCATCAGCAAATCCATCTCGGACGGAGATTTTTTTGACAATCCCGTGCTCAAAGCCGCCATGCAAAACGCCAGAGGGGGACATGCGCTGCACCTCATGGGTCTTCTCTCCGACGGAGGGGTACACAGTCACAACACCCACTTATATGCGCTGCTGGAGATGGCGAGGCGCGAAGGAGTGCCCGAAGTCTACGTCCACGGTATGCTCGACGGCCGCGATGTGCCGCCCACTTCCGGGAAAGAGTATGTCGCCGAGCTGCTGAAGACCATGGAGGATCTTGGGGTGGGGCGGCTTGCCACCCTCATGGGGCGGTATTACGGCATGGACCGCGACACTCAGTGGGCGCGGGTGGAAAAGGCGTATGCCGCGATGGTGTACGGCGAGGGAATCGACGGTGCCGACGCGGTGGCCGCTGTGGAGAAATCGTATGAGACGGTCGATGCCGAGGGCAAATACATCACCGATGAATTTTTGCGCCCGACGGTGGTGACTCCCAACGCTACCGTGCGGCCGGGGGATTCGGTCATCTTCTTCAATTTCCGCCCCGATCGGGCGAGAGAGATCACACGAGCGCTGGTGGACCCTGATTTTACCGGTTTTGAGCGGCGCGGCGGCCGGATGCCGCTGCACTATGTCTGCATGACCGAGTACGATGCCACCATGCCTAACGTCTCGGTCGCGTTCTCCCCCAAGGAGCTCACGATGACCATGGGGGAGACGGTGAGCCGGGCGGGGAAGACCCAACTGCGCATTGCCGAGACCACAAAATACGCCCACGTCACGTTCTTTTACAACGGCGGCAGGGAGGTCAAATTTGAGGGGGAGGACCGCATACTCATACCCACACCGGATGTCGCGACCTTCGACCTTCAGCCGGAGATGAGCGCGTACCCCGTGTGCGATGCGGTGTGTGAGCGCATCGCATCGGGCCGGTACGATATGATCATCCTCAATTTTGCCAACTGCGATATGGTGGGGCACACCGGCATTTTCGACGCCGCCGTCAAGGCGGTGGAAACGGTGGACACCTGTGTGGGACGGGTGGTGGCATCTACCCTGAAAATGGGCGGCGTGGCGCTGATCACCGCCGACCACGGCAACGCGGATAAAATGATCGACGACGACGGCACGCCGTTCACGGCGCACACCACTTTCCCCGTCCCGTTTTGCGTGGTCGGCAGAGAATGCAGGCTGCGGCAGGGCGGCAGGCTCGCGGATATTTCCCCCACGATGTGCGAGCTGATGGGTATTCCGAAGCCCCCAGAGATGGACGGAAAGAGCCTGATTGCGGAGTAAAACATCCCGAAAAGACACCCGGGCCGCCGGAACAATCCGTTGGCGGCCCGGGTTTTTTGAGAGCTATCTTTTGCGGTGCAGATTTTCGGGGAGCTTATTCCAAAATATTTGATGTGATAAAATCGACCCCGCACCCGACCATTTTGGCGGCGATATCCGGGTCGTCCACCGTCCAGCAGTTGACGAGACGTCCCTTTTTGTGCAGGGACTCCACCAGCTCCCTAGAGATCTGGGGATAGCCGATGTCGAGGTCGATGCCCGCCCGCTCGAGACGGGAGATCATCTCTTCATCGCAGGGCTGGCTCGTGAGAAACTGACACGGTTGGTGGGGGTATTTTTCGCGCAGATAGAGGAGATTGTCCCACATGAACGAGATGAAGATCACCCCGTCCAGATAGTCCAGCCGTTCGATTTCCGAGGCGATCGCCGTCACCTGCTCACGGGTCATGATCCCCTTGAGCTCCAGCACCGCCTTTTTTTCATATTGCCGGCAAATGCGGATGTAATCCGACAGCACGGGGACCACGAGGTCGCTCCTCGTCTCCCTCTCCGGGAATTTGTAGAGCCGCACCTTCTGAACGTCTTCGAGGTCTGCTTGAGTGACGTCGCATGTGACCCCTGCCACTCGTTCGAGATTGCCGTCGTGCAGCAGAACAAAGCCGCCGTCCCGGGTGACCCACACATCGGTCTCGATGCCGTAGTGGCTGTGGTTGCCCGCCGCCACAAACGCCGCACAGGTGTTTTCCGTCTCCAGACCGCTGATACCGCGGTGAGCGATCATGCGTACCCCGTCGTGGGGGATGGAAATGGTGGTTTTCATCGTGTCCTTTCTCCTTTAGCTATTGAGTTCGACGGTCATCCCGTCGTAGGCGACCACAAATCCGTCGTCAGCGACTTCCCGTTCCAGTTCCTCATGCAGTTGCCCGCAGTTGTGGGAAAAGTGGTTGATGGCGACAACGGTGTCCGGCTTTAAGGCTCCCGCTTCCCGCAGTACAGCCACCATCTCCCGGTCTTGCGGAAGACCCATGTGGCCGTCGCGGTTGGAGTTCTTGCCGTAGCAGCAATCGAGGCTGAGGAAATCCAAGGTTGTGTTTTTCAGAAAATGCATGGTCTCTTCGGGAAATACGCCGGTGTCGTGGGCATAGAGACACCGCACACGGCCGTCGGTAAAATAAAAGATGCCCGCCTGTTCGTCCGGCTTGTGGTTGGCGGGCAAATAGGTAAATTCCACCCCGTTTTGCGCCGTGTGAGGCTGAAAATACGAGAGTGGCGCGACGGTGAGAAAATCATCGTACCCACCCTCGCCCCGGGCATATTCCGTCAGCAGACGGCGGGCGCCGTCGTTCGCGTGCACACACAGGCGGCGCGCCTCTTCCGGGCTTTGCAGCCAGCAAAATGTCGGCACTCTGCGCATGAAGAGATCCTGCACGTCGAAGTGGTCCGCGTGGGAGTGGGTGACGAACACATCCCGCACGCCGCCCAGATCCAGGCCGAGTCTCGGCGCCAGGGCCGCCATATCCGGACAAAAATCGATGAGCGCGGTGTCGTTCACCATCATGCCGGAGCGCAAGCGGATGTTTTTGCCCCCCGCTTCCCGCGCGCGTCGGCAGGTGTCGCACTGGCAGAAGATGGCGGGGAATGCCTCCGCCGCAGCGGTTCCCATATACTGCAGTTTCATGTGCTCTCATCTCCTTTGAATGGTGGATGGTTTTTTCTTTATTGCGGCGCCTGGTTCCCGCGAATCGGAAAAGGAGGTCAAAACCATGGCAAATTTTTCGCGGTACACATCCCCTATCGGCGAGCTTTTTCTCGCGGAAGAAGGGGGAGTTCTCACACGACTTTGGTTTGACGGGCAGAGGTATACCGGGGACATTCCCGCCGGGGAAGACTCCGACCGCGAAACCGCCGTTCTCACCCTAGCGAAGCGCTGGCTGGACCGGTATTTTTCCGGGGCAAACCCGAAAACAAATGTCCCGTTTCGGCTGACCGGCACGTCGTTTCAAATCGCCGTGTGGAAAATTTTGCTCACAATACCTTATGGCCGGACGACAAGCTACGGCGATATCGCGGGAAAAATGGCGGCGAGCACGGGGCGGAGGACGTCCGCCCGCGCGGTGGGGAACGCCGTGGCGAGGAACACCATCGCCGTCATGGTGCCGTGCCACCGCGTGGTGAGCAGCAACGGCAGACTCACGGGGTATGCCGCGGGGATCGAGAAAAAAGCGGCGCTGCTCCGCCTGGAAGGGGCGCTGTGCGAGAGCAGAGAAATGCCGCGAACTTGTCCCTAAAAGTGCCAACTTCCTCAGGTCGCAGGCGGCTCGGGGCGTGAGGCGGACAACGTTTTTCTGCGCCTTTTGGAGATCATACTGCCCACGATGCAGGCGGCGCACAAGACGGCGATGACGGCGAGAATCAATATGGCGCAGTTCAGAAAGAACGATTCGGGGAGGATGCGTATGACCTCGTCTTTCCTCGCGTCAAATATCCAGTTGTCTTTTCCCGGGAAGAACACGGTGTGGAAGGCTGTGAACACGGCGTCAAAATCACAGAACATGGCGATGCCGACAAGGGCAAAGACGGTGAGGAGCGTGACCGCCGAGTAAAAACAGGGGGCGTGGCCCAACCATTTTGCCGGTTTGACCGGACTTTTCAGGCACACGACGGCGGTGACGATTAAGACGGCGGCGGAGACGAGCAGCGTTCTCAAATCCAGAAGGAACAGCTTTCTGACATCGTCGAAATGCGCTTTGCCGGACGGCGACCATGAGAGGACTCCCGTGCCGAACGTATCGGACACGCCGGTGCAGTAATCGAGCACCTCGTCGTAGGCCTCGATAATCTGCTGCCTGGTGAGCCCCGTCGTCTGCTCTAAATTCAGAGAATCGATCTGCGCGGTGTAAAACGGGCGTATCAGTATCGGCACCGCAATGCCCAGCGACAGTATGAACGCCGCCGTGACAACCGCGATAAAGACGGAGAGGGCGGCCGGGACCGCTTTTTTCATGGCGTTTTCCCCTTATGGCAAAATGAACAGGTGATCAGCACCTGCGACGGAAGATAGAAGACCCACATCAGGTAACCTGCTGCACCCGCTATTTCCTCAAACAGGGAACCGGCGAAATAGCCGGTGATGTGGTACAGGCCGACGCAGGTATCGCACAGCAGGAACAACAACATACCGAGGGCAAACAGGGTTCCCCCGGGCCGGCTCTTTCGGCCCACGAAAGCGCAGACGACGTTGACCAGGAGCTGTGTATACGACCACGCCGAGGCGACGGTCAGCCCGTCCGCCGAACCGGCGAGCACGAGAATGAGGACGGCAAGAAGAAAAAGGCCGATACGGGGCGGAATGCTTTTCCGGCCCGCGAGCGGGAAAAGATAGACGGCATAGAGCGTCTGCACAATGCAGAACGCGAGGACCCCGATAAGATAATATCTGTCGAGCAGAAGCAGGAAAGTATCCGCGAACAGCGTGAGCGCCATGGCGGCCGCAAGGAAATAGCGGCGGGTTTGGACTCCGTGCCGTACTGCGGTGAGAAAGCACAGGACGATGGCGAGATATTTGACCCACACGGACGGCAAACCGAGCGCGTCCAAAATGAGCAATGCGGCGTACAGCAGGCTTTCAGAAATCAGGAATATCATATCACATTTCTCCGCCCCATCCCATTAGACACCCCCTGATGCCGCCGAAGACTGCGCGGGACGTTACCCGTTTTTGCCGAGCAAACGCTCCATCAGCATGGTTCCTCTCGGCAGATAGATGCCGGTGGAGGCGGCGGTGGCTTCGGTAAAGGGGGTGACCCCTTTTTCGGCGCGTGTGCTGCGGTAAATGAGATAGGGGACGGGGTCGGCCGTGTGGGTGCGCACGGCGAGCGGGGTGGGATGGTCCGGCGCAATGAGAATAGCGAAATCTCCCATTTCCCGCATCCCGCGCAGCAGCGGGGACAGCACCCGGCTGTCGATGGCCTCAATGGCTTTCACCTTGTTTGTCGCCTTGCCCCGATGCCCGCACTCGTCCGGCGCCTCAAAATGAAGGTAGATTAAATCGTGCCCGTTTTCGAGCGCGTCCATCGCCGCCCTCGTTTTTCCCTCAAAATCGGTGTCGATATACCCGGTGGCCCCAGGCACATCGTACACGGTCATGCCGTTTAGCCGCGCGATGCCCTTGAGCAAATCCACCGCCGAGATCATCGCGCCTTTCAGCCCGAAGCGGGAGTAAAAGCTCTGAAGCCGGGGTTTGGTGCCGTTTCCCCAGAGCCAGATGGCGTTCGCGGGGCGCAGACCGTCGCGGCGCCGCTCGGCGTTGACCGGGTGATCGGCGAGCAGCGCAAAGCTCTGCCGCATCATCTCGGCGAGAGGGACAGCCTCCGGTGAAGAGGGCAGATATTCGCCGATGACGCGCCCGCTGATATCGTGCGGCGGGGTGAGATGCCCAAGGTTTTTTGCCCCGCCGTGCCACACCAGGCAGTGGCGGTAGGCGGTTCCGGGGTAAAAATCAAATGCCCCTCCGCCGAATGCCCGCTGCAGTGTTTCGACAATGCGGCGGGCGGGTTCGGTGCGGATATCCCCCGCGCAGTAATCGACCATGGTTTTTTCCGGATAATCTTCTTCGCCGGAAAGCGTCACCAGATTACACCGCAGCGCCACGTCGTCCTCCCGCAAATCGACGCCGAGGTTGGCGGCCTCCAGCGGCGAGCGACCGGTGTAGCATTCCGACGGGTCGTACCCCATCACCGAGAGATTGGCGACGTCGCTGCCGGGAGAGCTGTTCGGCGGCACGGTTCTCACCGTTCCCACCTCCGCCTCGGCGGCGAGGGCATCCATCGCCGGCTTGTGCGCGGCCTCCATCGGCGTTTTGCCGCCGAGCGCGCCGCACGGGGTATCCGCCATCCCGTCGCAGAGAAGCACCGCGTATTTCATGGAATCCCTCTTTCTGCTGTTCCGTTCGTTCTTCCCTCACTGGGAGTATACCATATTTCGCGGTAAAAAGAAAGAAAGAATTTCCTTCCGACCGGATTTTGCCGAAAACAGAAGATTTTTCCCTTGACAAGACGGGCGGCAACGCGGTAAAATAAACACAGAATTTTTCGGAAAGGTGGCGCCCCTCTATGAAAAGCAGAAATTTTGGCGAAATGGGGGGGGGTGAATTCTAATTTTATAGTTTTTTGGGACGGTTCCGCCTCTTGGGGTGAGCTTTTCGGCTCGCCCTGAGCGGCGGTTTTGTTTTGCCGCGGTGGGGAAAATTCTCACATGTCACCGCCTTCCTTCGCGGCGAGAAAAATCATTTTAGGGAGCCTCTAATTAATAGGCTTCAGCCATATTTTTGCAGTACAATTTTTTTTGTGGGAAATGATTGCGAGAACCGCCCTCGCGCGACAAATTTCGCGGC